>NZ_JARHZJ010000086.1 GCF_029258205.1 Clostridium sp. | reverse complement strand
ATTATTAGTTTTATCTACAATGTCAAAACTAGCTCCTTCAAGTGGTTCTCCAGTTTCTTCATCTACTTTAAGAACCTGTATTCTACCTTTTATTTGAGTATCAACAACATTAATTTCAGCAGTTTCTCCAGCTTTTATAGTAACCTTAACTGGTTCTGCCTTTAAAAATCCTTTTGGACTTTCAACTTCTTCTAAAGTATATTCATTTTCCATTATGTCCGTAAAAGTTAATTCACCATTTTCAGTTGTTTTTTCGGCAACTATATTCCCATTATTATCTTTTAATTGGAACTTAGCTCCAGTTAAAAGCTCTCCATTATCACCTTTTTTAATGACTTTTAAATTCCCAGTTAAACCTGTCCATCTTACAGTTATATTATCTTTTTCTTTAGGCATAGTTTTTAATGGAACTACAGTCATATCTTGTTTCCCAGATACAGGTGTTTTATAAGCTAATGATGAAGGAATAGGAACTGTAGCTTTAACTGAAATTTTCATATCCCCTGTTTTAGCATTTTTAGGAATATATGCTCTAAAGCTTTCATTAGCACTAAATTTATTTCTCTCATTACCATTCATGTCCACTATTTTAATTTTATCTTTTAAATTTGGATCACTTGTGCTTTTTACAGTAACTTTAGCGTCATTAAAAGAATAATCAGATTTTATTTTTATAGAATCACTTACTAAGTAATCTCCATTTTCACTTGCATTAACTTCATTTGGATTAATTTCAAAGAAAGTTGGTAATTCTCTATTTTTAGCTTTATTAACTAAAAAGTCTATAGCTGGTTTTAACTTACTTACAGGAACTACACCATCTCTAAGTCTATTTCTGTCAATTCCTCTATTTATTTTAGCTTCTCTTTGATAAGCCCATAAAGCAAGTTGCGTACAATATCTATATTCATCTTCAGTTAATCCAAATTGACTACCATTTTTAGCTGGATATCCCCAATAAAGCATAACTTCTAATCCCGAATCATTTGGAATTTCTGTTGTATAATCTTGTCCATTTGGACTTTCTGCTCCAACAGTCAAACAATAAGCAATATTATTGCTAGAAGTATAATATCTATCTTTTCCTATAGATTTAACTTTTCCGTCTATAAGACTATGATATTTTAAATAAGTAGTAGATGATGTGTGATTAATTTCAACAGCAAACACATTAAAACTTGGTGCAACAATTAACATTGCCAATATCATTGAAATTGTTTTAAATAATCTTTTAGATTTTCTGAATATATTCATGAAATCCCTCCTAAAAAATTTTAAATCTATATAAAAAGAGAATCACCCCAAATGAGTAATTCTCTTGAATTTTCTTTATTTAATAAACTTATAATCTTTACAATAATATATTTTAAAATATAAAAAAGAGCCTTAGATTAAATCTAAGACTCTCAATCTATATTAAGTAAAGGAGAAGCTATTTAATAATCAAATCCTATTACAAAGTAATATACTCCATTACTATCTTTATATACTGCACAAGCACCTTCTGTTAGTTCATCATCTAATAAATTTTTATTGTGTTGAGGTGAATTTTTAAATTGTTGTAATATCTTACTTGCAGTCATACTAGATCCATTAAATCCAACTACATCTCCACCTTCAGGATAATTCCCATGTATTGCATCTTCTTTTTGTGCCATCAATTCAGCTTGTGATTTTACCCAACCAGCATACTTGTTACTCCATGTTAAAGTATTTAATCCTTTTTCTTGTCTATATTGATTAAATAAGCTCCAAAGTTCATTGCTCATACTAGTTTGATATTCCCATGTTCTTTTAGGTTTACTTGGCTTAACTGGTTCAACTGGTTTTTCAGTTGGTTTTGGAGTTTCAACTGGCTTTTCTACTGGTTTACTTTCATTTTGTGGCTTTTCAGTTGGTTTTGAAGTTTCAACTGGTTTAGTATTTTCAACTGGTGGGGTAGGGGTGCTATTTCCATTATTTATTTGTGGATTAGAATTACTTTCAGTTCCACCAGTTGAATTACTTGGTTTATTTTCAGTTGGTTTTACTGGATTATTAGGTTTAGTATTTTCAGCTATAACTGGAGGTTTAACTGTTACAGTACCACCACCTGTAATTGTTATACTTCCATTTTCAACTTTCTCTACTTTTTCAACCTTTCCAGTTTTATTATTTTTTATTGCAACATTGCTTCCAGCTTCTTTTTTATCAGCGACAATCTTAGTTACATCATCACCTTTTGAGCTATCAGCAATGGTTTTGCCTTCCTTGTCTTTAACTACTAAAGTTCCATCTTCTTTTTCTTCAACAACTACATCACTATCTGTACTTGCTTCGTCTTTATTTTCTGTATCTTTATTTTCATTTTGCTTATATGTATCTTCTTTTTTATCTGCTAAAGCTATACTACTTTTTTCTGTGTTACTTTTAGAATAGTGGTTACTTATAGCATATCCACTTATTCCAACAACTGCTATTCCTAGAGCTACTGCTACTCCTATGCTCTCCTTTTTATGTACCTTTACAAACTCAATTATAGCTTTTATTTTCTTATTCATAATTTTCACTTCTCCTTTGATCTTTAATTTAAATTTGGTGTCCTTCGGGAACACTTTTAAATTATATTTAATCTTTTATTTTCAATGTCATTATAAAATTCTAAACTGTTATTCACCTTAAATAATTTTTTACCACAATTTATGCAATAAGCTATCTTACCTTGCTTATAAATAGCATGATCATGTATATCTCCTATTTCTTCATCTAATTCTCCATTAAAGTTATAACGTTCTTGATATTTCCCTCTATATGAACTTCTGAAAAAATATCCTTCCGAACTTTTACAATAAGGACATTCTTTCATGTTTAAATACTCTTTACTCATAAGCTAATCTCCTATTATATAATAAATTCTAAAGAATCTAAATCCATTAATCCAACACTTATTGCTAAAGCTATATTTAATTTTTTCAATTCATTTCTTGTTAGATGACCTACAAATTCTTTAACCTTATTTTTATCTATTGTAGTTACTTGTTCTAAAAGAATTGTAGAATCTCTTTCTAAACTATTATTATAAATTTCACTATGTACTGGTAAATCTTTTTTATACTGTGATGTTATTGGTGCTACAATAAGAGTTCTCCCATATTTATTACCTAAGTTATTCTGAATAATTACAACTGGTCTTACTCCACTTTGTTCAGAGCCATTTTGTTCGGGTAAGTCTGCATAAAAAATATCTCCTCTTAAATAAGCTCTTGTTGGATTTATTTTTAAAAATTCACTTCTTATTGTCCTCATGTCTTTTTCCTCCTTTCTTGTTAATCTTATATGTATTAAGCTAAAGTTGTTCCATTCCATAAATTTTCTTGCCATTCTTTTTCCCAATTCTTAAATTCCTCGCTAGAATAATTCCTTTGAGTAAAGTTTACTTTAGGCAATTCAGTATTATTATATAACCACATTGGAACATTAAAATTATTATCTTGTACTTCAAGTAATTTTTCATAGAGTATTGTTTCTATATATTTTATAGCCCCAATTAAATTAATCCTTTTAAGGCTATATTTAATTTTTTTAAAAACTAGCCATTGAACACATTTATCGTGAATTGAGTTAGAATTTAAATTATTTGCCACAAGTAAAGCTTTTGCTATAGTTTTTAATTGTTTCTTTGTTGCTATAACATTGTACTCTATACCTTTGTAAGCTTTTGCCAATCTCTCTAACAAACCTTTATTATTTGGCTCTTCTTCTACTTTTTCTTCTATATCATTTTCTTTATTTTCAGAGCTTATTTTATCATCTTTTTCCTTTTTTTCAAAATCTTCTATGCCATAAAATTTAAATTTTCCATTTCTTTTAAGCTTTAAAATTCCTATGTCTAGTAATATATTTGTTAATTTTTTAAAATACGCTAAAGAAATTTGTGGTTTCTTTTTTCCATTAACCATTTTTTTCTTACTTTCAGCATATTTACTGTGTAACTTTTCTATAGAAAAATCTAAATATCCAGTTTCTTTATTGGCATATTTTATAATATAAGCTAATACAGAACCAGCATTTTGTATTTTCTTTTTACTTCCAATTTTACTTAATTTGTCTTTTTGTTCTTTAGTAAACTGTATCTTATAAGCCATTTTTATACCCCCTTCCCTAAACTATTATTTTTATATATTTAGGCATATCTCTCGGATAAACCATATCTTCTGTTTCTTCTTTTAGCCTTTTGCCACTACCATAATTTTCATAAGCACTTTTGCATTGTTTCCCTAAATTGCTTCCAGTAATATATTTATTGCTTTCGTGGTTTAATGCTCTATTAATTTCTCTTTTAATTCGTTCAGGCATATTTTCTCTAAGTCTTAAAATCTCTCTATTATTTAAAATAAGCCTATTTATCTTATTTTTATCTATAATTCCTTTGCGAGTTAATAACTGTATTCTCTTTTGCACAGCTTCTTTACTTCTATCTATTTCTTTACCAATTTCTCTTGCTGTATATCCTAAGTAGAAAAGTTCAATGACCTTTAAATCTTCTTCTCTTTTCCAGTTACCTTTTTTAATTTTCTCCACCTCCTAAAAAACTATATAGTTATTCCATACCAATATGTGTGGAAAATTCGTTCATTCAATTTTTAAATATTATTAACAAATAGTTAATTTCCTAATTAAAACACAAAAAAAATGCGTTTTTAATAATTAATAAACAAATTAGTAGTTTATACTAATAATTTATCAATATTTAACGCATTTTTGCAATTTTTGTATAAGATTATAATAACATTTCTACATAAATTAAATAAGAATCCATATTAAGAAAATATAAGAAAAACAACATCTTAAAAAGATGTTGTTTTAAAATTATTTATTCTTCATTTTCTTTTCATAATTATGATAAAGTATAAAAGCAATTATAGCAAAAACTATTGGACCAGTTATTTGGAAAGCCATAGCTGTATAATCTTTGTCTGCAATAACAGGTTTTATTATTGTAAATAAATTTGCAAATCCTATTGTAAATGTTACTATTACTGACCAAATTAATGATGATTTGTATGACTTGTACATAACAAATGGTTTTTCTATATGCTTTTTCTTTTTAAATGCTGGGAAAGCTCCAGATAGGAACATATATGGTATTGTCATAGCAACATTACCCATTAATATTAAATAACTAAAGAATTTATTTGCAGATTCTCCACCAAAAGAGGCTACCAATACAAATATAACAACAACTATACATTGAATCCACATAGCATTAACTGGCATATTATTTTCATTTAACACTGTCCATTTTTTTGGCCAGATTTCTTTAGGTGTTCCTTCTATTAATTGTTTAATAGGTGCATAACTTAATGTAAAGAAAGCTCCCATTAAGGCTAGCATCATTGAAAGTCCTATATATCTTGCAAACCAAGCTCCTAATTCAAGAGAAGCACCAGCACTCATACCAAATACTTGACCTAATTTTACACCTAAATTTTGAATTACTACGTATGATACATTTGCTAAATTAACATTATCTCCTGATAATACTTCTTGCCAATTTGTAAATAATCCAACACAAAGAATTCCAACAGCATATCCAACAGCTATTATTATAGATGCAATCATTAATCCCTTTGGAAAATTCTTCTTAGCATCTTTAGTTTCGTCAACTAATCCACTGACAGCTTCTAGTCCACCATAAGCAAAAATTGCAAAAACTAAAAATCCTAATATACCAATTGGTGATTGGTAAGATGGATTTTGAGCATGAACAAAGGCAGCACCATTTATTACTTCAGCAGGTTTAAATCCATTACTTATAAAAACAATGATTGCTCCTAGAATAAGTACTATGTTTGATAATGCAACAACAGTTCCTCCAATTGAAGTAACCTTTGTTATACTCTTTAATCCTTTAGATGCTGCATAAGTTATAACTATTATAAGTATTGATCCTAGTACAGCCATTGTCTGTGGAACACTCAAGCCAAATAAAGACCATGTTCCTGTAGTATCTTTTCCATATATAACATTTGAAAAAGGAATCCATATTGATGATGAGTTACTAACTAACCATATTAAATTTGAGGAATACCACATGAATGTAACTATGAAGGCATATTTAGGGCCTACAGATTTAGACATCCATGAGTATATTCCTCCTCTTTCCTTTCTAAATGCTGCTCCATATTCTGCCATCATAAAAGCATATGGAATTGAGAAAGCTAATGCTGATATTATGTACCATGGAATAGCACTATATCCCATTAAATAAAAGGCCTTTGGCATGTTAGCAAAACCATATACTGATGTGAAAATCATTAATATAAGCGCTGTTAAAGACAATTTACTTTTATGTTCTGAGCTCATATTTTTCCTCCTTAGTTAAATTATTGAATTATAATATTTTTATACATATAATATATCATCTTATCATAAAATTTAAATATTTAAAATATTTTTTGAATTATATAATAACATTTTATTAATATTTAGTTAATATTTTATTGTTATTATAATATTATCAGAAAATTAAAAGTTTTTTTAATAATTAAATTAATGAATATAGTACAATTAAATTTATTTTACTCTTATCAATATTTTGAAATTAAATACTTAACGTCCTAAAAAACTTTATATGTGTTTAAGTATATTACACCAAAATTCTCCAAAATTAAAGTTTTAATATGTTAATATAATAAATTATGTGATATTACTCCCAAATATGTTATATTATTATTATGAATATTTTATGTGGGGTGATATTTTGGCAGCAGGAAAAACACATGACAAAATTACGGTTATTATGACCCCTTTTATAGCCTCTTTCTTTTTATTTATAAATATGATATTCTTAGAAGACTTAGGAAGTAGCCTTGCCTTTACAATATTAGGCGTATCTATATATATGTTTGGTGGGTATATGTTTTCAGGAGATTTAGATATTAAGAGTAGAGAATTTAGAAGATGGGGTTATTTAAAGTTTATTTGGATTCCATATCAAAAACTATTTGAACATAGAAGTGTTTTTACACACGGATTTATATTAGGACCTATAATAAGAATACTTTATGTATCTATTATTCCTATAACACTTTATTCATTATTATATTCTTTTTCTATAATTAATATATCTACAACAGAAATGTTAAAGTTAGTTTTTAGTTTTATATTAAAGAATAAAGTCTTATTTGGTAATATAGCTTTAGCCTTATTTTTAGGTTCTGGTCTTCATACCATAACTGATATGATATATAGTTATTTTAAAAAGAAATTTTCTTATAAAAAGAGAAAAACAAGTAAAAAATATAGTAGAAGTAAACGACCTATAAGAAGAATTGCATAATAAAAAAGCCTAGCTTTTAATACTTTCTTTGATGTATATTTAACATTTTATCTCAAAGTAAATATTAAATAGACTAGGCTTTTTTTATTTTATTGGTAGTTCTAAAAGATTTATTATATCTTGTTCATCCTCAGCTATTTAAATATTCATATTCGCCTCTTATAGTAATTGCTTAAATATATTATAATATTAAACTACAAATTTCCTAAACTTAAAATTATATTATTTAAGATACTTTTAAAATTAAAATATTAAAGTCTCAAATAAAAAAACATTTTCTTATTTGAGACCTTATATTTATTAGCTATTTAATATATATTCACTTAATTTAGCATTAGCTAACATTAATTTTATTCTATTTTCTTGGTTTACTTTTGTTGAAGATGGATCATAATCAACAACAACTATATTAGCTTCTGGATGTTTCTCCATAATTCCTCTAATCATACCTTTTCCAACTATATGATTAGGAAGGCATCCAAAGGGTTGAGCACAAACTATATTATTTACACCACTATTTATAAGTTCTAACATTTCAGCAGTCATAAGCCACCCTTCTCCCATTTTAACTCCTCTTCCTATATATTCTTCAACAGAAGTTTTTAATTCCTTAAATGGAGTTGGAGCCCTAAACTTACTATATTTTTTTATTGAATCTATCATGAGATTTTGTAAATGTTCTAAATATAAACATCCAATTTTAGTGAATTTACTTGAAACTTTTTTCATTCCATACAACTTATAATCTATTTCTGAATTAGATAAACAATACATGAAGAAATCTGTTACACCAGACATAACAACTTCTGCATTATCACCTCTTAAAAATTTCTCTAAATCATTATTTCCTAATGGAGAATATTTTAAATAAATTTCTCCTACTATACCAACCTTTACTTTTTCAACTTCTTCTAATTCTATCTTAGAAAAATCTAAAATTATATTTTTATATAGTTCTCTTACTTTTAAATACTTTAAGCTTTCAAATTTACCTTTTAAAATATCAATCCACTTATCTAAAATTCTATCTGCTTCACCATTCTTAATCTCATAAGATTTACACTGATTATACATATACATAAGTAGATCTCCATAATAAAGAGCATATATACATTTTATTAATAATCCTGGATACATCTTAAAACCATCATGTTTTTCTAGTCCACTTGCATTCAAAGAAATTACTGGAACTTGTTCTAAATTATTTTCTTTTAATGCCTTTCTTAATAAATGTATATAATTAGATGCACGACATCCTCCTCCAGTTTGGCTCATTATTAAAGCTGTTTTGTCTGGGTCATATTTTCCACTTTTTAAAGCTTCCATAAGTTGTCCAATTACAATCATAGCTGGATAGCATATATCATTATGAACACTTTTTAACCCTTCTTCAATAGCGCTATTTGTATTACCATTAAAAAATTCTAATTTATAACCATACTTTTTCATTATTCCAGATAAAAGTTTAAAGTGTATTGGCAACATTGTAGGAGCTAAAATAGTATGAGTCTTTCTCATCTCTTTAGTAAATACTGCAAAGTTTTTATTATTTTCTATTTCCATTCTATCACCTATTCCCGTGCTATAGCCTCTAGCAAGCTTCTTATTCTTATTTTAGCTGCACCTAAATTATTAGTTTCATCTATTTTCAGCTGAGTATATATCTTGTTATTTCTCTCTAGTATGTCTTTAACTTCATCAGAAGTTATAGCATCTGTTCCACATCCAAAGGAAACTAATTGTATAAGTTCCATATCTTGATTTTTAGCAACATAATAAGCGGCATTATATAATCTAGCTTGATATGTCCATTGATTTAATATATTAACCTTTGGCTTTTCATGACTTGATTCAATAGAATCTTCTGTTAAAACAACAATTCCTAAGCTACTTAAAACCTTGTCTATTCCATGATTTATTTCTGGATCTATATGATACGGTCTTCCTGCTACTACTATAACCTTTTTATTGTTATTTTTAGCATATTCTATAAATTTTTTACCTTTTTCTTTTATATCCTTAGTATATTTCTCATACTCTGTATAAGCTTTTTCTAAAGCATTCTTAACTTCCTTTTGTTTTATATCTCCAAAAATTTTATTTAAAATCTCATAAAGTTTTTTGCTTAATAACCTTTTGTTATTTAAGCTTAAATATTCCATTATAAAGTTATTACTATTTAACTCTTTTACATTTGTCTTTAAAAGTTCTGGATAATAAGCTACAACAGGGCAATTAAAACAGTTATCTGATATACCTTCGTCAAAATTATAACTCATGCATGGATAGAATATATGCTCTAGATTCTTACTTATCAAATTTTCTATATGCCCATGAGCTAGTTTTGCTGGGTAACAAACGGTATCTGATGGAATTGTATGCTGTCCTTTTAAATACATCTTTTTATTTGATTCATCAGATAAAATAACCTTAAAGCCTAATTCTTTAAAGAATGTAGCCCATAGAGGAATATTTTCATACATATTTAATACCATTGGTAATCCTATAATTCCTCTTTTACCTTCATCTAATGATTCATATTCTCTTAGTTTTTTATATTTATATTGATACATATTAGGAATGTTTTCAGATTTTTTATTACCAGTTGGTTTTTCGCATCTATTTCCTGAAATATATTTTTCTCCATCATTAAATATGTTTATTGTTAAATTACATCTATTAGTACATAAACCGCATTTAGCGATTTTTGATTTATGTGTAAATTGCTCTAAATCTTCTTTAGAGATTAACTTACTTTCCTTTAAATTTCTTCTTTTTGCATAAAGAGCACATCCATAAGCTCCCATAAGACCTGATATACTAGGTCTTATAACATTCATACCAAGCTCTTTTTCAAATGCTCTAAGAATCGCATCATTATACATTGTTCCACCTTGGACAATGATATTTTCACCTAATTCTTCAACACTTTTTGCTCTTATTACTTTGTAAAGAGCATTTTTAACAACACTTACTGAAAGTCCAGCTGAAAGATCTTCTACTGTAGCTCCTTCTTTTTGAGCTTGTTTTACTGATGAGTTCATAAACACTGTACATCTTGATCCTAAATCTGCTCCATGTTTAGCAAATAAACCAAGCTTTGAAAAAGTTTCTACATCATATCCCATTTGATTTGCAAAACTTTCTATAAATGATCCACATCCAGATGAACATGCTTCATTTAACATTATATTGGTTACAACTCCATTTTTTATTTTAAAACATTTGATATCTTGTCCACCTATATCTAAAATAAAATCTACCTTAGGATTAAAATGACTTGCTGCAATATAGTGTGCTACAGTTTCTACTATTCCAAAATCAATTGAAAAAGCTTTTTTTATTAGTTCTTCTCCATATCCAGTAACTGCACTACCAACTATCTTAATTCTTTCTCCACATATATTATAAATATGCTTTAATTCTTTTTTTACAACTTCAATAGGATTTCCTTTATTAGATCCATAATATTCATATAAAATATTATCGCATTTATCTATTAAAACAACCTTTGTTGTAGTACTTCCAGCATCAATTCCTATGTATGCCTCTCCAGTATAATTATTTATATCACTACTTATAACTTTAGCTTTATTGTGCCTTTCTTTAAACTCATTATATTCTTCTTCAGAATTAAACAATGGATCTATTATATTCATAGTTGATATTTCATTATGATTTTCTTTTATTATACTAAGTAGTTCATCATATTCATATTTTCTATTATCTTCTTTAGAATATATAGCACTTCCAATAGCTACAAAAACCTGTGCATTTTCAGGAGAAACAACATCATTATCCTTTAACTTTAATGTTTTTATGAATCTCTCTCTTAATCCCTTACAGAAATATAAAGGACCTCCTAAAAACATTATTTTTCCTTCAATACTTCTTCCCTGTGCTAGTCCACCTATTGTTTGATTTACAACAGATTGAAATACACTAGCTGAAATATCATCTTTTCTTGCTCCTTGATTTAATAGAGGTTGTATATCAGTTTTAGCAAAAACTCCACATCTTGAAGCAATCTCATATATATTCTCATGTTTAAGACTTAAGTTGTCCATTTCATTTACAGTAAGTCCCATAAGATGAGCCATTTGATCTATGAAGGCTCCTGTTCCTCCTGCACAACTTGAGTTCATTCTCTCCTCAAAACCACCAGTTAAAAAAATTATCTTGGCATCTTCTCCTCCAAGTTCTATTGCTACATCCACATCATCATAATATCTTTTTATAGCTAAGGTTGTAGCGAATACTTCTTGAACAAAAGGTAAATTATACTCTTTTGAAATTCCATAACCTGCAGATCCAGTTATAGCTATCTTAAATTTTTTATTCTCAATTATCCCTCTTATATTTTCTAGTTCTTCGATTAGCTTTTCTCTTACCTTAGAGTAATGTCTTTCATAATTTGAATAAACTATATTATCCTCTTCATTTAATACTATACACTTTAAGGTTGTAGACCCTGCATCAATACCTATTTTGTAATACAAAGTTAATATCACCTCTTTATTAATAATTGATATATTTCTATTAATTATCATTTAAAAATATGAATAAAATTTGAAGAAACAATTCATTTTTTGTTAACTCTTTATTAACTATATCATAATTATTTAATTATATCATCTAATTTAAATTTTTAGTAATAAGCAAAATTTAAATTTACTTTTAAAATTAATTAATATTTTCATTAAAATAAAGATTAATAATTAACTGTAAATATATGCATAAAAAAAGTGGTTATTAAGAGTTTTTACTTAATAACCACTTTTTTATATTTAATTATCTTCTTTTTTTTACTTTTGACCCTCTTTGGCTCTTTTGATCAAAACTTCTTGATTTACTTCCTCTTTGTTTTTTGCTATGAGAACTTCTTTTTTTATCTTCTGACTCTCTTCTTTCCTTGTTCTCATTTTTGATCTTTCTTCCACCAATTTTGTGATTACTATGATTATTTCCCTTTCCAAAGCTATTTTTATCTCTAATTAAGCATTTTGGTCCATTACCGATTAAATCTTCTCTACCAGCTTTAACTAAAGCATCATAAACTATATTATAATTCTTTGGATTTTTAAATTGTAGTAAAGCTCTTTGCATTGCTTTTTCTTCTTTGCTTCTAGGAATATATACTTCCTCCATTGTTAAAGGATCTAATCCAGTATAGAACATTGTAGTTGATAATGTTCCTGGAGTTGGATAGAAATCTTGTACTTGCTCTGGTTGATAATTTATATCTCTTAAATATTCGGCAAGCATAATTGCATCTTCTAACTTACATCCTGGATGACTTGACATTAAATAAGGAATAATGAATTGTTTCTTTCCTAATCTTTCTGTAATTCTAAAGAATTTTCTTCTAAACTCATCATAAGTTTTTCCTGCTGGTTTACCCATATACTTTAAAACATTTGGAGATACATGCTCCGGTGCAACTTTTAATTGACCACTTACATGATGCTCAACTAATTCTTTGAAGAAAGTATCATCCTTATCTGCCATTATATAATCATATCTTAGTCCTGAACGTATAAATACCTTTTTAATTCCTGGTAATTTTCTTACTCTTCTTAATAAATGAAGATATTCTCTATGGTCTACCTCCATGTTCTTACATATACCTGGTGACATACATCTTTTATGCTTACAAGCTCCTAAAGTTAATTGCTTCTTACATGCTGGCTTTCTAAAGTTAGCTGTAGGTCCACCTATATCATGTATATATCCTTTGAAATCATCATATTTAGTTATTTCTTCAGCTTCTTCTACTATAGAATCTTCACTTCTACTAGTTACAATTCTTCCTTGATGGAATGTTATTGCACAGAATGAACAGTTTCCTGAGCATCCCCTTGAACTTACTAAGCTAAACTTAACCTCTTCAATAGCAGCTATACCGCCATCTTTTTCATAAATAGGATGATAAGTCTTTTGATATGGAAGAGCATAAACTCTATCTAATTCTTCCCTTGAAAGAGGCATTTCTGGTTTATTTATAACAACGTATTTTCCATTATGTTCTTGAACTAAAGTTCTTCCTCTTACAGGATCTTGTTCATCATATTGAATTTTAAAACACTCTGCATAAGTTCTCTTATCACTTGAAACTTCTTTAAATGATGGTAAAACTATATGTTCTTCATAAATTTCATCTAAATTATCAGCTATGTAACATGTTCCTGGTATATGTCTTATGTATTTTCCATCAAAACCTTGATTTAAGAAGTCAGCTACTTCAACAATTTGTTTTTCACTCATTCCATATACTAAAAGGTCAGCTCCACTATCAACTAATATTGATTTCCTTACCTTATTTTCCCAATAATCATAGTGAGCAAATCTTCTTAAACTAGCTTCAATTCCACCAATTACTATATTAATATTCTTATAAGCTTCTCTTATTTTATTGCAATAAACTATTGTAGCTCTATCTGGTCTTTTACCCATTTCTCCCTTAGGAGTGTATAAATCTTTATTTCTTAACTTTTTGCTTACTGTATAGTGATTAACCATAGGATCCATATTGCCACCATTAACTAAGAATCCTAATCTAGGTCTACCTAATTTTTTAAAATCATCAACGCTCTTCCAATCTGGTTGAGCTATTATTCCAACCTTATATCCAGCATTCTCTAAAACCCTAGATATAATTGCTGTACCAAAACTATGATGGTCTATATATGCATCTGCTGTAACTATTACAAAGTCACATTGCTCCCATCCTCTTTCTATCATATCATCTTTGCAAATTGGCAAAAACTTATTTTCACTCATCTCTTCACCTACTTGTCTCTTCTTAAGCTTATTTAAAACTCCTATAAATAAATCTTCATATGATTATAACATTAAAAAGAGTCTGTATCAAAATAATTTTTAGTAAACTTCATTCCAAAAATTTCTGCAAGTATTTTTTATTCTCTCTTCACTTTCTACTAAAATATTAAAAAACCATTCTTTTGGAAGTAAATTCTTATATTTATTTGTAAAGTATCTATCATCTAATAAAAGTACTACTCCCTTATCATTTTCTGTTCTAATACATCTTCCCGCTGCTTGAAGAACCTTAATTATTCCAGGATAAACATAGGCATAGTCGAAACCATTTTTACCTATAGAGTTATAATACTCTTTTATACTTTCTCTCTCTAAACAAATTTTAGGCATACCAACTCCAATAATTATAACTCCAATAAGTTTATCTAAAGTTAAATCTATTCCCTCTGAAAAATGTCCACCTAAAACAGCTAAGCCAAGATGTGTTTTTTCTCCTCCTTCTTTAAACAAAGATAAAAACTCTTCTTTTTCTTCTTCATTCATATGATTCCCTTGAGCTACTAAGCTAAAATCAAATTCTCTTTTTTTAATTTCCTCATGAACCATCCACATATATTCATAAGAAGGGAAAAATACAAGATAGTTTCCCTTTTTGCTTTTTGCACATTCTATTATGTAATTAACTATTTTAGGAAGAGTTTTCTTTCTATTAGAATAGGTTGTTGATACATCCCTTCCAACTATAGTAAGCTTATTTTTATAATCAAATGGCGAAGTTAAATTAACAGAATAATCTCCTTCCTTCTCTCCATAAAGTTCTTTAAAGTAATCCATAGGAATGAGAGTGGCCGAAAAAATTATAACTGATTTAAATTTATTCATTATACTTTTAAGTATCCTAGAGGGATCTAAACAGTTAATTGACAACTCCAAATTATTTCCATCTAATTTATATAAACTAATAAATTCTTCTCCATAATACCCACATATATTTAAGAATTCATACACATTAAAATATAGCTCTAAAAGATTTGAATTTTCTTCATTAGACTTACTTTCATAAATGTCTACCTTTTCTAAAAAACCTCTTAAAATTCCATATAAATCACTTGGTTCTTCCTTTTCTACAAGACTTTTAGTTTCTAAATTTTCTAAAACCTTTCTTTTTTCTATTAAATATTTATTAACTTTATCTAAAGAGTTATATATGCCCCTATCTTTACTTTTAAATTCTCTTTTTAGTTTTAAAAAATCATCTTTAAATATTTTTGAAGAATACATGCTTCTTCCCCTATCTAAAAGATTATGAGCTTCATCTATTAAAATGGTATAACCCTTGGCTTTTCCTTCTAATATTCCCTTTAAAGAAGCCTGAGGATCAAATATATAATTATAATCACATATTACTACATCACAAAAATTACTTAGCTCAAGAGAAAATTCAAATGGACAAATATTATATTCATAGGATAATTTATTTATATATTCTAAATCATAATCTTCCTTATTATTTAGTGCTTCCTTTAAAGCAATATTAACCCTATCAAAATATCCATTAGCATAAGGACAATATTCTGGAACACACTTTTTTTCTTCCATCTTACAACATTTTTCCTTTGCAGTTATATTAATACTTCTTATATTTAATCCTTTTTCTCTCATGATACGCAAACTATTATTTGCAATTTCTCTTGTGGTAGTTTTAGCAGTTATATAAAAAATCTTGTCAGTTTTTCTGACTCCTAAAGCTTTTACGGCAGGAAATAATGTAGACATTGTTTTACCAGTGCCAGTGGGTGCTTCTGCAAAACACTTTTTTCCTTCTGTAATAGACTTATAAACTCTAACAGCAAGTTCCCTTTGTCCCTTTCTATAGGACTCAAAAGGGAAATTAAAACTATCTATAGAATCATTTCTAAAGTCTATCCATTTCTTCTCTAAAAGTATCCATTCCTTATATTTTTCTATTAAATCATAGAAAAACTCTTTAAGTTCATTGAAACTATATACTTTTCTTAAAAACTTTGTTCCAAAGTCTTCAATATTGTAATAAGTTAATTGAACTATTATTGAGTCTAAATTTTTCTCTTTGCTGTATATATAAGCATATACTTTAGCCTGTGCCCAATGTAATTCATTAAAATCATAATCTATATCCATTACGTTTTTTGTAGTAGTTTTTATTTCATCAATAATTATTCTTTCATTTTCCTCTAATATTCCATCTGCTCTACCTTCTACCCTTAAAGTAAATTCTTCAAAGTCAATATCTTCTTTTAAGTTAACTTCAGATCTATCCTCTTCAGAATAAGAACTCTGTATTTTTTTGTGCCCTTTTATTCCTTCTAAAGCTCTTACAGATGCTTTCATACGACTATCTATACTTCCTTTTCTTAAAACAAATTCAACTAAGTTTCTTATAGAAATCTTTATTAATTCATTTTTCACTTAAATCACCCATTTTCACTGTGTATATATAAACTTTATCACATAATTAATAAAAAACAAAAAGCCTAGAAAAATTTAATCTTTCTAGGCTTTTTGTTTTTATTAAGAATTTCTTTTTATCTCTTCTTCTAAACCTTGTGATAAATGTTTTTTATAAAATACAGTAAAGCATGTCACTGTTGATAGAGCTGCTATTATATCTGCAAAAGGTTCCGCCATAAGAACACCTTTAAGCTTATTTTCAAAAACTATTGGAAGTAAATATATAAATGGTATTAAAAGCACAATCTTCCTAAGTAATGCTAAAATTAATGATATTTTTGCTTGTCCTAAAGCTAAGAAAGTTTGTTGACAAGCAACTTGAGCACCAAAAAGTAAAATACCTGCAAAATATATTCTAATACTCCATGAAGTTATCTCCATTAATTGAAAATTACTACTATTAAAAATCTTTACAAACACCTCTGGCAATATCATTAATGCACTCCACATAATTGTGGTAAATATCATTGATGATATCAAAAGTAATTTAAAGGCTTTTTTTACTCTATGTAGCTTATTAGCTCCATAGTTATAACTTATTATAGGTTGTGCCCCTTGTGAAAGTCCCATTAATGGAAGTAATATTATTTGCATTACGCTACTCATAATAGTCATTGCTCCCACAGCTAAGTCTCCACCATACTTTAACAAATTATTATTCATACTTATTATTACTAAGCTTTCAGTAGCTTGCATTATAAATGGAGATATTCCTAAAGCCATTATTGAAAATAGTATTTTAAATTTTGGCTTTAAGAATTTTTTTCTTATTCTAAGAATACTTTGTTTTCCAAATAAGAAATGTACTACCCATATGGCTGAGGCACATTGACCAATTATAGTTGCTAAAGCGGCTCCCTTAACGCCCATATTAAATCCAAAGATTAAAATTGGATCTAATACAATATTTATTATAGCTCCTACCATAACTGTTATCATTCCAACCTTAGCAAATCCTTGTGTATTTATAAAAGGATTCATTCCTAAGGCAATTTGAACAAATATAGTACCTATTAAATAAATGCTTAAATAATCTAAAGCATACCCTATAGTTGCCTCACTAGCTCCAAAAGCCCATAAAATAGGCTCCTTAAATATAAAGAAAAATAATGTTAAAATTAAAGCTAATCCTATAAGTGCAGAAAAACTATTTGTCATTATTTCTTCAGCATCCACTTTTTTCTTTTCTCCCATTTTAATTGCTGCTAAAGGAGCTCCTCCCATACCAACTAAAGCACTAAAGGCAGAAACTATCATTATAATAGGAAAGGCTACACCAACTCCAGCCATGGCCATGTCCCCAGATTGTAACCTTCCTATAAACATTCTATCGACTATATTGTATAGAACATTAACAAGCTGAGCTATTATAGCTGGCATAGCTAGTTTAAAAAGTAGCTTTCCAATACGATCCATTCCTAAATCTGTTGATTTTTTCTCAATATTATTCACCTTATTTAAACTCCTTCCACAAATTAGCTGAATAAATATCTATTAGTAATTTTTTAGATTTAAACCATAAGTAAATTTAAAAGTTATTTAACGTAGTTAAATTCATTTTACTAAATTTTCTGTTGTTTTTCTCTTAATTTTATAAAAAATTAAAATATTATTAAAAATTATAAAATTATATTTCAATAAGCATATTATTTTATATAAAATAAAAATTTATTATTTTAGTATTTTTTTTATAAAAATCTATAAGCTAATATAATGAGAAAGGATGTGATTATTTTTGTGGTACAAAAAATCAAAAAATGAAATATTAAAGGAATTAGATGTGGAGGAAAAGAATGGTCTTTCCTCTGATGAAGCATTAAGAAGGCTTGAAAAGTATGGAAAAAATAAACTTGTAACTAAAAAGAAGAAAACTTTATTTAAGCAGTTCTTATATCAGCTTAAAGATGTAATGATTTATATACTAATTATAGCGTCAATAATCTCTGCATTTTTAGGAGAAATAAGTGATGCTTTAATAATACTGTTAGTTATATTAATAAATGCAGTTATAGGGGTTGTTCAAGAATCTAAAGCAGAAAAAGCCTTAGACGCTTTAAAGGAACTTTCCACTCCTAAAGCTCTTGTTAAAAGAGATGGTTCTTTAAAAGAAATTCTTTCAGAAGATATTGTACCAGGTGATATTGTAATAATAGATGCAGGTAGATATATTCCTGGAGATCTCAGATTAATTGATACAGCAAACTTAAAAATCGAAGAATCTGCTTTCACAGGTGAATCTATTCCTTCAGAAAAAGATGCTTCTTTTTTACCCGACAAAGAAGTTCCTATTGGAGACCAAAATAACATGGCTTTTATGTCTACCCTAGCTACATATGGCCGTGGAGTTGGAATTGTTGTTGGTACTGGAATGAATACTGAAATTGGTAAAATAGCTAAAATGATAGAACAGGAATCAAATGAAGACACTCCATTACAAAAAAAATTAAGCGAACTTGGGAAAATTTTAGGGTTTTTAGCTGTAAGCATATGCCTACTAATTTTTATTATTTCATTTTTCCAAGGAAGAGATTTACTTGAAATGTTCTTAACTTCTATTTCTTTAGCTGTTGCGGCTATTCCTGAGGGATTACCTGCCATAGTTGCTATCGTATTAGCACTAGGAGTTCAGAGAATGGTAAAAAAGAATGCAATAATAAGAAAACTTCCTGCTGTAGAGACCTTAGGTTCTGTAAGTATAATATGTTCTGATAAGACAGGTACATTAACTCAAAATAAAATGACAGTAACTACTATTTACACAAATGATTCTTATATAAAAGAAAATGAATTTAATTTAAATGAAAATGAATCTAAACTTTTAGCAGATTGTATGGTTCTTTGTAATGATGCCACATACTCAGAAAAAAACCAAACTGGCGATCCTACTGAAATAGCACTTTTAGAATCCTCTTTTAAGCTTAATATACTAAAAGAAAAACTTGAAAAAGAATTTAAAAGAATAGATGAAATTCCTTTTGATTCTGATAGAAAGTTAATGACTACAGTAAATTTAGTAGATAGTAATAAAGTTCGTGTGTTTACTAAGGGTGCCTTAGATTCTATACTTTCAATTTGTAATAAAATATCTATAAATGGAGAATTATTAGACTTCACCAAAGAATATAAAGATAAAGTTTTAGAAAACTCTAATATAATGTCAGACAAAGCCTTAAGAGTTCTTTCCTTTGCATATAAAGATACATCTAAAGAAAATATAGTTTTAGATTCTTTAGAAAAAGATTTGATTTTTATTGGTATGGTTGGAATGATTGATCCACCTAGACTAGAAGTTAAAGATTCTATTAAACTATGTAAAAGTGCTGGAATAACTCCAGTTATGATAACTGGAGATCATAAAAACACAGCCTTTGCTATTGCAAATGAACTAGGAATAGCAGAAGATATTTCACAAGCCATTACTGGTCATGAAATAAATAAATTTAAAGAAGAAGAATTCAATGAAAAAATTATAAATTACAGAGTTTTTGCAAGAGTGTCTCCTGAACACAAAGTGAAAATAGTTAAAGCCTTTAAATCTCATGGAAATATAGTTTCTATGACTGGAGATGGAGTTAATGATGCACCTTCCTTAAAAGCAGCTGATATAGGTGTAGCTATGGGAATAACAGGTACGGATGTATCTAAAGGTGCTTCAGATATGATTCTTACTGATGATAATTTTTCAACAATAGTTTCTGCTGTAGAAGAAGGAAGAAAGATCTATCTAAATATAAAAAAATCTATAGTATTTTTATTATCCTGTAATTTAGGTGAAATAATAACACTATTTACAGCTATACTACTAAATTGGAATTCTCCCCTTCAACCAATACACATTCTTTGGGTAAATTTAATTACAGATAGTTTTCCAGCTCTAGCTTTAGGAGTTGATAAAACAAAGGAAGATGTTATGAATAATCCTCCTAGAAATCCTAAGGAAAGTATATTTATTAAATCTGATAAAGTTCAACTTGTAATAAATGGAGTTTTAATAGGAGGAATAACACTATTTGCATTTAAATTAGGCGAAAGACTTTATGATGATTCCTTAATTCATGCTCAAACAATGGCCTTTATTGTACTAAGTGTCTCTCAATTGTTTTTATCACTGTCTTTAAGAAGTAATACTAAATCAGCATTCTCCTTAGGACTGTTTTCTAACAGATACTTAGTATATTCAATATTACTTGGAATCTTTCTTCAAGTAATAATAATTTCAATAACCTTTATTGCTAATATATTTAAAGTTACTCCTTTACTTTTATATGATTGGATTTTGGTTATGCTTGTATCCTTAATTCCATTTGCAATAAATGAAATGTTAAAATTATTTAGAAATTAAAAATAAAAAAGTAAGGTACATTAATATACCTTACTTTTTTATTATTTTATATTTTTTCTTAAGAATTTTGGCATAACTCTTAAAAGTTTAGGTGAAATTTCTTCTATATCTGCCTTTTTAATTCCACCTAAAATTATAATTGCATGAAGATACATAAATGCACCTATAGCTATAATTAATAGCAATATAACTATACCTAATATTAAACTTAACTTATTAAAATCTATAAATAAAGATATTACATATTTACTAAGTATTATTCCTATACCCATGTATATTGATGCTAATAAAGGTTTAAATGCATATTTTAACATTGATATTTTCATCTTTAATGTTTTTTTCATTCTAAAGTGATTAAGTACTAAAGAAATTACGAAAGCTACCATTCCAGAAATTACAGCTCCATAAATATTTATATCTGGATTTGCAACTAAAGTCATATTTAATGTAAACTTCACTATAATACTAAGAGCTAAGGTGAATAATACATAGTAAAATTGACTTACACTTTGAAGTATTACATTTTGCATAAGTACTATTGCCGTTAATGGTATCATAGCAGCACCTATTACCATCATCATATATCCATTTGAATCTGCAAAAATATATTTATATATGTTTTCACTTAATAAAGCTAATCCAAAGGCTGATGGTATTGATAAAAGATATGTAACTCTCATAGAGAAATTAATCTTATTTTTTATCTCTTTTTTATCCTTTAAAGCATAAGCTCTTGATATTGCAGGTAATGCCATATATCCTAAAGAAGTTATAAATACCATTGGAACATTTAATAAAATTTTATATCTTGTTGAAAAATATCCATAAAGTTCATTAGCATAACTTTGGGAAAACTGAGCTGCGTCAACAAGTCTATTACTTACTGTTAACATATCTATTATATTTCCTAAGTTTTGAAGACCAGTACTAAGAGTTATTGGTAATCCATATTTAAATAGAGTTCTTGCTATTTTTTTACCTGTAATTCTTCTAACTTCAGGATCTTGTTTTCTCTTAGCTTCCTTTTCAACTCCATATATATTATATATGTATATCAAATATAATACTGCCATTAATGCTCCAACAGAAGATCCTATAGTTCCTCCTGCAACTCCTAAAGACACACTTTTCTTTATAAGAAAATATGCACATAATAAACTTAAAAATACATTGACAACTTGTTCAATAACAGTTGCTATAGCTATTGGTGTTGCTTGAGATCTTCCTTGGAAATATCCTTTATAAGTAACTAACACAGTTGTTATCATAATTGTTGGTGATAAGAATATTATTGGATAAACCATTTGTGGTGTCTCACTCATATTTGCTATAAAATTAGCACTTAACATTAGCACTATAGTAAATATAGTACCAACTCCAAGTAAAAATGCTCTTGAAATCTTAAATGCTCTTAAAGCATCTTTATAATTACCAACTGCATCTAACTCTGAAACATATTTTGATATAGCTGTTTGTAAACCTACATTTGTTAAGGCATATACAAAAACAAATATGTCATAGGTTTTGCCATATATCCCCATACCAACACTTCCTACAATTCTAGTAAGAAAAGGTACATAAATTAAAGATAATAATTTAGCAACTATGCTTGCAATGGAAAGTATTGCAAAGCCTTTAGTTATAGACTGCTCTTTCATAAAAATCTCCTATCTTAAAAACTAAATCCTAAATTTAAATACATCCTTCTTTATCTTTTTAAACATTGGAGGTAATCCTTGAGCTATAGTTTTATTTTTTAAATAATCAAACTTTTCAGGAACATCTTTAAATGTAACCTTATAAGCATAAAGGAATTGATATGTTAATCCAAATTTATTTTCAAAGAAGGAATTCATTTTATTATCACCATATTTAAAGTCTCCAACAATAGGATTTCCTAAATGAGCTAAATGAGCTCTTAACTGATGACTTCTTCCAGTTATAAGTTCTATTTCTAATAATGAAAAAGCACCATTAGTTTGTAGAACCTTAACATCCATTTTTATTTTCTTTGTATCATTCCTTTCAGTATCATAAACCGTTGACTTGTTTGACTCATCATCTTTTGATATATATGCCTCATATTTTCCAGGCTGTATTTTTCCCTTTACTAAAGCACAGTAATACTTCTTAACTTTCCTTTCTCTTATCATCTCGTTAAGTAATTTTAATCCTTCAAAATTCTTACCGAAAAATACTATTCCTGAAGTATTTCTATCTAATCTATTACAAGATGCAGGAGTAAAAGTTAATTCATTTTCTGGAACATAGTCTCCTTTTCTAAATAAGTATGATAATACATAATCAGTTAAGGTTGGAGTTCCATTCTTTTTATCTGAATGAACTAATACTCCTGGCCATTTCTCAACTAAAATCATATTTTCATCTTCATATACCACTTGAAGTGATCCTGAGTCAACCATTTGGAAATTAGGCTTTTTCTTTTCCTTAGTTACTACACTTTGAAGATATCTTATCTCTATAACATCTCCTTCTAAAAGAGAATACTTTTCTTTTTGTTTCTTTCCGTTTACTCTTATATCTCCCTTTCTTAGGGCTTTAAATATTGCACTTAGAGGTACATCCTTTAAATATTTTCTTAAGAACTTATCTAATCTCTGTCCTGCTTCATTTGTACCTATCTCTATTTTCAAATTGCTTCACTCCTAATTTAAATCATATTATAATTACTATTCTATAGATTAATATTAATTTACTCCCTTGTCAAATAATTTAATGCAGTTTTACATTGAATTGAAACTCCAATTGGTAATAAATTCTCGTCTATATCAAATCTACTATTATGAGCTGAATAAATAATATTTCTCTCTTCATTTCTAGCACCTAAGAAATAAAATGCTGATTCTCTTTCTAAAGCAAAATATGCAAAACTTTCAACTCCAAGCTTTGGTGATTCTTGCTCCTTAACATTTTCAGAACCAATAATTTCTTTTGCAGCCTCAGTTACTAAATCTACAACCTCACTATTATTATAAAGACATGGGTAACTTTCTTCTATATATATTTCACATTCACCTCTCATGGCAGTGCAAATAGATGTAGTTATTTCTCTTAGTCTTTCCTTAGCATAAGCTCTATCCTCTAAAGTCATTGTTCTTATAACTCCTTTTAATATGACTTCATCTGGTATTATATTTTGAGCAGTTCCTCCATTTATACTTCCTACTGTGACAACCGCTGGATTTACAGGTTTTATTTCTCTACTTACTATTGTTTGTAATCCTAAAACAACTTGAGAAGCCATAACTATAGGGTCTATAGCCATATGAGGATATGCTCCATGTCCTCCTCTTCCTTTTATCTTTATTGTAAAAGGATTAGATGCTGCATTAACTACTCCTTTTTTTATCATTATTTGTCCAGCATCTAAAGTTTCTTCAACATGAAGACCTATTATTTTTTCTACTCTAGGATTTTCTAAAACTCCTTCTTCTATCATTATAGGAGCTCCACCTGTTGTCTCCTCTGCTGGTTCAAATAATAATTTAACAGTACCGCTAAACTTATCTCTATGTCTATTTAATAATTTAGCTACTCCTAATAATATTGTTATATGCGCATCATGTCCACAAGCATGCATTCTTCCTTTAACTTTTGATGAATATGAACAAGTCTTTTTATCATCCATAGGAAGTCCATCAATATCAGCTCTTAAAGCAATACATCTATCTTTCTTAGATTCATCTTTTAGTTTTCCATTTATTATTCCACATACTCCTGTTTTAGCAGTTTCTATATATTCAATACCTTCATTAGCTAAAAATTCTTTTATTTTTCCTGAAGTTCTCCACTCTTCAAAACCTAATTCAGGATTTTCATGAAAATCTCTTCTTAAAGCTATAAGTAAATCTTTTAATTCTTGAGCTTCATCCATTAAATTTATATTCATTTTTAACACCTACTTTTTATTTATAAATTATATGTTATATATTATTTAATTTATATATTTTTGATTATATATTACTATGTTTTTTTCTTCAATTATATTTTATACTCATTTACGAGTATATTATTTAAGTGTACTATATTAAAAATTTTAGTAACAAAGAAAATTTTTCTTTAAATCACCTAATTTCCTTTGTTACTACTACAGTTAAACTTCACAAATTATTTTTTCTATTAAATTATTTTCAATTAATGTTCTTAAAGAAAATTTTTTATTTTGTCCTTGAACAAATTTAATATCAACAGTACCATTCTCTATTGTGCAAATTTCTCCTATACCAAAATAATTATGTCTTATGACATCTCCTTCATTTAATCCATAATCATTTATATTACATTGGCTATCCAAGTTTGTATTATTTAAAAATATAGACGAATCTTTAAATTTACCTCTTACAATCTTAGGTACATACAGATATAAATTGTTTATAGCTCTAGTTATACCTACATAAAAAAGTCTTCTCTCCTCTTCTATGTTTTCCATACTATTTTTATGAGGTATTGTTTCATCAACTATATTAACAATGTGCACATCTTTAAATTGCATACCCTTTACTCCGTGCATGGTACTTAATATGACAGAGTCTATATTTCCTACAGAATTTATATTTTCTAAATTTTCTTCAACACTTTCTATGTGAGAAAGAAAAGTTATTATAGATTTAAATTCCATAGCTGAACTTTTAAATTCTTCTAAAATATCTAATAAGTCATCTTGATTTTGCTTAAATTTAGAGGAATACTCTTTTATATACTGACTATACTCTAAATCACTTAATATAAAATCAATAGCGCTATTTAAAGAAAGCTTATTTAAATAAGCTATATCATTTTTTAACTCCTCAAATTTTCTCATTTGAAATGGATGTATACCTTCTACATTCATTAATATATCAAAAACATTTTCTCTATTCTTAGAATTCATTACTCCATAAATAGCACTTTTTGAAACATATCTAAAGGGTTTATTTATTATTTTATTAAAATCTTCTTTATTAAATGGATCTATTGATAGTCTTAAATATGCAATTAAATCCCTACATATAAAATGGTTAAAAAAATTATACTCTTTATCTAAAAGTTTAAAGGGAATTTTTCTTCTAATAAAAGCATCAATAAAACTTCTACTCTCCATGTTAGTTCTATAAAGAATAGCATTATCAGAATATTTATTTCCTAATCTTTTACTTTGTTCTATTTTTAAGGCAATTATATTTGCTTCCTCTGTCTCATTAAAAGGCTTTTTAAGCTCTATATTCCCTTTATTTTGATTAAAAGCTATTATCTCTTTTTGATATCTCTCTTTGTTATGCTTTATAACATCCTTAGATACTTCCACAATGTTTTTTAAGCTTCTATAATTATACTTTAAATAAACCTTCTCACTTCCTTCAAAATTTTCCTCAAAGTTTATCATACATTTAGGTGTTGCTCCTCTAAATGAATATATACTTTGATCTTCATCTCCAACGCAAAAAACATCATTATTTATAATTTTTAAAAACTCTAATTGAACTTCATCACAATCTTGAAACTCATCAACCAATATATATTTTATTAAATTTCTATAATACCCTAATACATGTGGATTTTTTTTTAAAAGTGTTACTGCTTTTATTTGTAAATCATCAAAATCTAAAAGTCCCCTCTCATTTTTAAAAGTTTCATATGCTTCATAACATTTATCAAAAATATCTTTAGTCATTGATATGTTTAAATCCTTAGAAGAAACTTTCTTTCTTGATATATTGTTTAATACCTCCTTTATTTTTTCATCGCTTACCTCTTCTATATAAGAAGATAATACTTTCCTTATTACATTATAAGCATCCTTGGACTCTATAAGTTTTATTTCCTGTTTATTTCTAAGTAAAATTTTATAAAAAATACCATGAAATGTTCCAAAGAATGGAATGATTCCTTCCTTATGCATTTCTTTAAATCTACTTTTCATATTTTCTGCTGCAGCTTTCGTAAAAGTTATTACTATAATATTTATTCCTTTAACCTTTTTTTCTTCTAAAAGATATTTTATTCTATTTAATATTACTGTGGTCTTTCCAGCTCCTGGTGGAGCTATAACAAGAACACTTTTACTCTCTGCTCTTACAGCTTCATTTTGATATTCATCTAAATTAGACATTATAATTCTCCTAATGTTTAATAAAATTCATTTTAATTATTGACTAAAATTGCCTTGGTAAACCATAATATTTTAGTAACATATATATTGTAATAATTCTAACTACTGGTTACAATAGTTATTGATAACTTATTAAAAGGAGATAATTTTTATATGGATTATAAGTTTGATGTAAAAAAATCTAGAAATCTTACAATGCTAGTTGATTTCTATGAGCTTACTATGGCAAATGGATATTTTAAAAATGACATAGAAAATAAAATTGCTTATTTTGATATGTATTTTAGAAGAGTACCTGATGGTGGTGGCTATTGTATAATGGCAGGTGTTGAGCAGTTAATTGAATACCTATCAAATCTAAACTTTTCAGAAGATGATATAGCCTATTTAAGATCAAAAGAATTATTTTGTGATGAATTCTTAGAATTTTTAATAAACTTCAAATTTACTTGTGATGTTTGGGCAATTCCAGAGGGTAATCCTGTTTTCCCAAATGAACCTTTGGTTATTGTTAAAGGTCCTGTAATACAAGCACAATTTGTAGAAACTATGATACTTCTTACTATAAATCACCAAACTCTTATAGCTACTAAAGCTAATAGAATATGTAGAGCAGCTAAGGATAAGACTGTAATGGAATTTGGTTCTAGAAGAGCTCAAGGATATGATGGAGCAATTTATGGAGCAAGAGCAGCTGCTATAGGTGGTTGTCATTCTACTGCCTGTACAATAGCTGATCAAATGTTTGATATACCTGCTATAGGCACTATGGCTCATAGTTGGATTCAACTTTTTGGAGATGAATATGAGGCATTTAAAGCGTGGGCAGTAGCATATCCTGATAACTGTACATTATTAATAGATACTTATAACGTTTTAAAGTCTGGTGTTCCTAATGCCATTAAAGTATTTGATGAGATTTTAAAACCTTTAGGAAAAAGACCAAAAGGAATAAGAATAGATAGTGGAGATATAACTTATCTATCTAAAAAATGTAGACAGATGTTAGATGATGCTGGATATACAGATTGTAAAATAATAGTCTCAAATTCTCTAGATGAATATATAATAAGAGATGTGTTAAGCCAAGGAGCTTCAATAGATGCATTTGGAGTTGGAGAAAGACTTATAACAGCTAGATCTGAACCAGTTTTTGGTGGTGTTTATAAATTAGTTGCAGTAGAAGACGAGGAAGGTAATATAATTCCTAGAATAAAGATAAGCGAAAATGAAGAAAAAATAACAAACCCTGGATTTAAGAGAATAATAAGAATATTTGATAATGATACTCATACAGCTTTGGCTGATTTAATATTATTAAATGATGAAGAAATAGATACTAATAATCCATTAGAGATTTTTGATCCTATTCATGCATGGAAAAGAAAAACCTTAACTAATTATTATATTAAAGATTTACTAGTTAAAATCTTTGAAAATGGAAAAGTATGTTACAAAAATCCAACAGTAATGGAAATTAGAGATTACGCTCAAAAAGAATGTGAAAAACTTTGGCCAGAAATTTTAAGATTTGAAAATCCTCACACTTATTATGTAGATCTATCAAACGGTTTATGGAATTTAAAACATAATTTACTTCATAGATATTCTAACATATATAAATAGAACTTATATTTATTTTATAAACCAAAATAAGGGACGCTTCAAAATAAAGAAGCGTCTCTTATTAATTTGCTTGACTTAAAACTAAATTTGTTTTTTCATAATCTTCCTCAATCAAAAAACTTTTGTCTAAATATAATGAAAATACACATTCTTCTCCTGTGATTTTCTCATTCATTGGACATTCATTGTAGCACTTAACTTTCTCCCTCTCATTTGACCAAAATGGACAATATGCCATATTATACTCTCAATCCCCTCTTTAATTATAATATAGTATTTAATCCTGAATTTTTTATAACTGTAATGTTTGTAAGCTCATTTTGGAAAGCTTTAAGTAAAGCCTTTTCCAAAACTTTTTCGTGATCGAAATTAGCAACATCTTTACATACAGCAAAGACTTTGTTAATCTCTCCCATAACATTTTTATAAGTTAATGTAACATTTGGTTTTTCATATAATACATCAATAATTTTTATACCCCATGATAAACAAGCAAAATCTCCATCTTTCTTTAAAAAACTTAAATCTTTTAATTTTTTAGTTTCTTGATTAGGATCTGTAACAATAATTAATTCGTCTCCAACTTTATACTTTGACATAATTAACCTCCTAAGTAATTTATTTATATAGTAAAGTTTACCACTTTTTAAACTTTAAGTAAAGTCTCACCATTTCTATATAAATTATTATTTACAAATATTGTTTTTATTATTAATAATATATTAATTTATTAAAAATTATTAATAACTTTACCTTAAATTTCTAAAAAAACAATTAAAAAATATAATCTATTTATAATATATTAATATTAATTGTAATTACTTTACTTGCAATTATCTTTTTATACAAGTAAAATAGTTAATAGCGTTTGAAAATATTTAAATTAAAATCAATTTAAAATAAAGGTATTTTTAGAGGTATTAAAATTTTTAATACCTTTTTTTACTTTTTATATACTAGATTTATATACTGAAGTGCAACACAAAAAGCCTATATTTAATTCTTCTTAATGTATCACTATAGTTGAGAAATAAAATAATACACTAATGATTTTGATAAATATAAGCTATAATCATATTAACATGTTTTAACTAGGAAAATAGAGAGAATTTTTTAATTTGAAAAAATATAAATTCTACATTTATAAAATGTTTAGGTTTAAAAGACTCAATATAGTAATTTCTTAATTAATCATCACACTTATCTTTACAATTCATCATATAAAAAAAGAACAGTTAAAACTGTTCTTAAAGGAAAATTAAATAAACACGGAAAAATTTAGTTAACTAATTAACAAAGTTCAAATGAATTTTATCATAAAAAGGCTCTTTTTACAAGTTTTTTCATTAATTTTTTATTAAGTAATATTAATTGAAAATTAAATTTATTCAATAAAAATTAATAGCAAAAGATAATCTTTGACATATAATAATAATTATTATATAATATATTTAATTCTTATACATGATAGGGATGGTGGAAATGGACAATATAACTACTATTTTTAAAGAAAAAAAATTAAAACTAACTCCTCAAAGGATTGCTGTTTATAAATACTTAAAGAGTACTAAAGAACATCCATCTGCTGAGATTATTTACAAGGCTTTACAGGAAGACTATCCTACAATGTCATTAGCTACAGTTTATAAGGCATTAAAAACTCTTGTAGAAGTAGAATTAATACAAGAAATTAATGTTGGTGAAGGAAACTTTAGATATGATGGTAACTCAAATGATCACTGTCATGTTCAATGTTTAGCTTGTGGTAGAGTTGATGATCTTGAAAATTTAGATTATACTCATCTAAATGAAGAAGCCCAAAAACATTCAAATTATAGAATACTTTCAAATAAAATGTATTTCTATGGAATATGTGAAGAATGTCAAAATAAGCATGAATAAAAAAGAGTGGTAATTTACCACTCTTTTTTATATTTAAATATTAATCTATATTTTTTAACTAAATCAAATTATTTAGCTAATTCATATAAAGCTTTTGCATATATTTTGCTTATTAAAATTAAGTCATCTATTTTAATATATTCATTTGGCTTATGAATAACATCTTGTTCTCCAGGAAATATTGGTCCATATGCTACTATATTAGGCATTTCTTTAGCATATGTCCCTCCTCCAATAGACATTAATTCTCCTTCTTTTCCAGTTTCATCTTTATATACATTCTTTAAAGTTTTTATTAAAGGGTGATCTGGAGAGAAATATAGTGGTTTTTGGTGTTCAAAGTTTTCTATTTCTATTCCAGTACCTTTTATTCTTTCATTAAATGGATTCATCATATCATCTAAAGTCTTAGTTACAGGATATCTTAAATTTAAAGTAAGTCTTCCTACTTTATCATTTAAATCAATTACTCCAACGTTAAAACTTAATTTTCCTGATTCTTCATCTTGTAATAAGATTCCGAATTTTTCTCCATAGACATCTTCTCCTATGTTATCATTTAGGAATTTAATGAAAGCTTTTATATTTTCTTGTGCTAAATTTAATTCTGCTAAAATTTTAATTGTTTTCATTATAGCATTTATACCCTTTTCAGGAGTACTACCATGAGCTGAAACTCCGAATACTTTTAACTCTATTTCATCATTTTTATGTGATAATTCAAATTTTATATTATTTTCTTTCGCAAATTTTGATATTTCTTCACAAACTTTATTTGCCTCTTTAACTTTTAATTTTGTTTCACAAAGACTAGCAACTACATTTGATGCTAGTCCACCCTTTATACTCTCAATGAATACATCTCCATCAGTTGTTTTTTCTCCAAAAGTTTTAACAATGTCAAAAATAGTTATACCCTTTTCTCCATTTATTATAGGAAATTCTGCATCAGGAGTAAATCCTGCTACTGGAGCTTTTTCATGTTTTAAATAATATTCTATATCCTTGCTTCCAGTTTCTTCATTAGTACCAAATATTATTCTTATTTTCTTTGATATTGGTAACCCTAATTCTTTTATAGCTTTTAATCCATATAGTGATGCCATTATTGGACCTTTGTCATCAGTTGTACCTCTTCCATATATTTTTCCATCATGTATTTCTGCACCATATGCTGGATAAATCCAATCATCACCTTCTGGAACAACATCTAAATGTCCTAAAGCAGCTACATACTCTTCTCCATCACCATATTCAGCATATCCTACATGTCCATCTAAATTAACTACTTTAAAACCTAATTTCTCTGAAATTTCTAAGGCACATTCTAAAGATTTAGAAACTCCTTCACCAAAAGGCATTCCCTCTTTAGGTTCATCCTCAACACTTTTGATTTTAATAATATTTTGTACTGACTCAATTAAATCATCTTTCATTTCATCAATTTTGTTACCTATTAAATTCATTTTGACACTTCCTCTCATCAACTTTAAGCTAACAAAATGTTAATATTTATTATTAATATTTTACCACATTTAAACAAAATTTTCTAATCTATTTTATTTAAACAATAGACTAAGAAATGAATATATAAAAGTAAATACTTAATACTAAAATAGCAAGCCATAAATAAATGACTTGCTATTTTTCTTTAAGCAACTACTTCTTTCCTACTTTTTGCTGATTCAAATTTAGTAATTATTAAATTTAAAATAACACCTATTAAAGCTGCTAAGCTTAAGCCTGATATACTTACAGCTTCACTTATTTCAATTCCTATAGGCTCTGACATAAATAAACCTGATAAACCTACAAAGATTATTGATGCCATTAATATTAGATTAGTTTTATTTAACTTAACCCCTTCATTTTTTATAGTTTTAACTCCCACAAAAGCAATCATAGAGAATAACATTAAACTTATTCCTCCCATTACCGATTGTGGAATTGTTCTTATAACTGCTCCAAACTTCGCTATAAAGCTTAGTATTATGGCAAAAACAGCTGTTAATCTTAAAATTGATGGATTATAATTTTTAGTTATAGCTAGCACTCCTGTGTTTTCACCATAAGTAGTATTAGCTGGTCCTCCTAATAAAGATGCAACTAAAGTGGCTAATCCATCTCCTAATACGGTTCTATTTAATCCTGGATCTTCTATAAAGTTTTTACCTACAACTTGTCCATTAGTAGTTATATCTCCTATATGTTCCATTGATACAGCTAAAATAACTGGTAAAGTTACCATTATTGCTCCAAAATCAAATTTTGGCAATGTAAAGTTTGGTACTGCAACCATAGTACTTTGTTGAATTAAGCTTGTATCAACTTGTCCTAAAATTAAACTTAAAGTATATCCTACAACTACTGCTGTTATTATTGCTAACTGTGAGAAAAATCCCTTTCCAAACTTACTTATTATTAATGCTAATCCTAATGTAGTAGTAGCTATTAAAACTGAAGTCATAGATCCTGTCTCTCCAGCTATTAAAGATTTTACTCCAGCCATCTCTAATGCATTAGGTATAAGATTTAAGCCTATAACCATTATCATTGGCCCTACTACTCTTGCCGGTAAAAATCTTTTTATTTTATCTACACCTATTTTCTTTATTCCAAAAGAAATTAATACATAAGCTAATCCTGCAAAAAATATACCACCTTGAGCATATCTTAAATCTCCATATTTAGATGCAATTACTTGTATTACAGGTATAAATGCAAAAGATGATCCTAAAAATACTGGAACTTTTCCTTTAGTACATAAGTGAAATATTAAAGTACCTATCCCAGCTGTGAATAAAGCTACTGATGGATCTAGGCCAGTTACTAGTGGTACTAGTATTGTAGCTCCAAACATAGCCACTAGATGTTGTAATCCTAAAATTCCATTTTTAAAGTAAGATAAAATTCCTAATGTCTTTATACTTCCTTGTTCTTTATTTATTACTTGTTGTGCCATAATTTAAGCCTCCTTATTTTTTCTTAAGGAGAAAGCTCTGTTTCTCCTCTTTTCAGCCTCACGGGACTGATTTAAAAAGGTAAAATAAAACTTCTTACCAGAAATCAAAGGCAAGAAGTTAATTCTTTAAATTAAATAAAATTTTTATTTATAATCTAAATAATTAATTCTTATAGCCTCTCTGGACTATCTTTTAAAGAATAGTTTTATTTTATTAGATTATATTTAAATTAATATTGTTTTTCAACACATAATATAGCTTTTTACATTTTATTAATAATTTATCTACACAATTAATGGTGAGTTAATTTACTCCAAACTTCAAAACAAACTTTTTATTGTAATTTTATATTATTTTATTCCAAACCCTTTTATAAATTTGCATTTTTTTATTTATATCTAGCTAAAATCAACAAAAGCTTTAAATTATACCATGTTTAATAATAAAAACTCTGTCTTAAGTTATAAACTTAAAACAGAGTAAAAATCTAAAATAAAAAGTTTATTGTTATATTTCCTTTTGAATTTTCTCCTATCTCACATTCAACACCAAAAACATCTTTTATATTTTTAGGAGTTAAGACTTCTTTTGTTTCTCCTCCATAAACTACTTTTCCTTTGTCAATCATATATACCTTATTACAGTAAGCTGAAACTAAATTCATATCATGAAGTGCAGCTAATACAGTTATATTTAACTCTTTAACTATATTCATTATTTCTATTTGATATTTAATATCTAAATGATTTGTAGGTTCATCTAATAAAAGAATTTCTGTTTTTTGTGCTAAGGCTCTTGCTAATAGTACCCTTTGTTTTTCTCCTCCTGAAAGATTCAAAAAATCTCTTTCTTTATATTCAAGCATATTAACTTTTTCTAAAGCCTCTCTTACTATGTCATAATCTTCTTTATTATCTAATTGAAAAGTTTTTTTATATGGATTTCTTCCCATAAGAACAATATCTTTAACCTTAAAACTAAAATTATATTGATTAAATTGACTTACTACAGCTAACTCCCTTGCCATTGTCTTTATACTAACAGTATTTATTTCTTTGCCATTTATGTATATTGCACCATATTTTTTATCAATTAACTTATATATAGTTTTTAATATGGTTGATTTTCCACTTCCATTTGGCCCTATAAGTCCAACAAAATCACCCTTATTAACATGAAATGAAACTCCATTTATGATTTGACTTTTACTTATAGAAACTCCTAGATTTTCTAATCTTATCATAATCCTTACTCCTTTTCTCCAATTCCTTTTACCATAAGCCATAATAAGAAAGGTGCTCCTATTACAGAAGTAATTATTCCTATTGGAAGTTCCATATTAGTAATAGCACATCTAGCAATTACATCTGCCCATATAAGAAATATAGCTCCAACTAAAGCGCTAAAAGGTAGTAAAGTTTTATGATCTGTTCCAAATATAAGTCTTACAATGTGTGGAATCATAATTCCAACAAACCCTATAGTTCCACATACTGATACAATAACTCCAGTTACCAAAGATGAAAGTATCATATATATTTTTCTATGCTTTTCAATATTTAATCCTAAAGTAATAGATGTTTCATCTCCTAATACCATTAAGTTTAAATTTCTATATTGCGTAAAAAAATATATTAGTGGTATAACCGATATTGATATAGGAAGAACTATATTACTCCATGTAGCTCCTGCCAAACTTCCCATCATCCAAAAGTTAACAGTTCTTATCCCTTCGTTATCCTTTGATAAAAATATTATTAAGCTTGTTAGTGATGAACATATAGAACTTATTACCATACCAGCTAATATCATCTTAAATGGTGTTATACGTCCTCCTATTTTAGCCAAAAAGTAAACAAATATTGATGCCATCAAAGCTCCTAAAAATGCTCCTAATGGTGCTCCAAAACTTGATAATACTCCTGAAAATCCTATTAATATTGAAAAAGTAGCACCTAAGGATGCTCCAGATGATAATCCCAATATATAAGGATCTCCCAAAGGGTTTTGTATGGTAGCTTGCATAATTACGCCAACAATAGCTAAGGACATACCTGCAAAAGCTCCTAAAAGCACTCTAGGCATTCTCACACCCCATATTATATCGAATATAGTGCTATTTAATATTTGATCTAAATTCCCAATCTTAATTCCAAAAACCTTATATAAAAATACTCTGTAAACATCATAAGGTGGAATATCAACAGCTCCAAATGATATTCCTAATATTATAGATGCTATAAAAAGTATAATAAATAAAACTACAATGAAAACTTTTTTGTCTTTTCTCCCACTTAATTTAAACAATCTTACTTATCTCTCCCTAAAATATATTATTAAGCTCTAAGAAACTGCTTTATTTAAATTAGTTCCTTAGAGCTCATTTTACTTAATTTTATTTTAATAAGTCTGGATATAATCCTTTTGCTATTCTTTCTATTCCCTCTACAGTTCTTGCACCACCTGCATATGTTTCTGAAAGAGGAGTGTATATTATTTTATTTTCTTTTATTGCAGTTACATTTTTTAAAGCTGGATTTTCTAATAATGATTTTTCTTCTTTGTTATCTTTATTTTGATTTAAGTAATGTATAAGAACTATAGCCTCTGGGTTCATTTCTATTATATTTTCAACTCCAACACTACCTGATTCCTTTGCCACATTAGTACCACCAGCTTTTGAAACCATATCAGAAACTAAAGTTTTAGGTCCATAAACTCTATATTTATTTTCTCCTTCACCTTCTATTACTAAAACTTTCATAGGCTCTTTAACTGATTTTATTTTTTCAGAAATATTATTTATTCTTGCTTTCATATCATCAACATATTTATTTGATTTTTCTTCTATATTAAATATTTTACCTATATCATTTATATCATAATAAACATCATCTAAAGTCTGCTCTTTTGAAATACCAGAATTTCTTTGAATAAAAGTTTTAACCCCTTTTTCATTCCATGACTCTACAGAACCTAGATTTTTATCTGAAAATACACTTTTCCATCCCATTATTAAATCTGGATTTAAAGCTAAAACAGCTTCCTTACTTGGATATGTTTCTGATAGTACATTTATCTTTTTATACTTATCTTCTAATCTTGGAAGTATAGGACTATCCATAAATGATGTTCCAACTAAGGAATCCTGAAGGTCTAAATCAAGCATTATTTCTGTAGTAGTTTGATTTGTACTAATAACCCTCTTAGGTTTACTTTCAAAAGTTTCCTGAAATTCCTTACCACTTTGATCATATGTACTTATTGTTACTGGATAACCATCTTCAGTATTCTTTGAGGCTGTAGTTTCCTTTGAACTTCCAGTACATCCTCCTAAAGCTAAGGAAAATACTAACCCTATAGTAGCTAAACTTAAAATTCTTTTTCTTTTCATTTTATCCCCCCGGTTATTTCAAAATATTTTTAATGTATTTTACTGTTTCATCTATATCAGAAAAACATCTACCATAATCTACCTTAGGCTTTTCAACTATTATTAATTTAATATTTGAATCTAGTGCAGCCTTTGCTTTTTCTAAAGCACCACCTCTTTCACCACTATCTTTAGTTAAAAGAGCCTTTGCTTTGTATTCACCTATAAAAGCCTTATTAAGTTCATATCCAATAGGTCCTTTTATAGCAATTATATCTTCTATCTTAACCCCTAAATCTATAAGATCATTCATAACCTTTTTTGAAGGTAACACTCTATGAATAACTCTATTTTCAAGAGAAGATTCTAATATTTGCTTTACTCCATTACTTCCTGTAGTATTTAAAATAGGTCCATCAATAATAGAATCTAATTCTTTAAGCTTGTCTAACCCACTTATTCTAATAATATTAGTATGGTTTAACTCTTTTAATACACCATTTCTTTCATATCTTATGTATTCTATACTTAATTCATTACATACTTTTATTGTGTTTTCACTAACATTCTTTGCATAAGGATGAGAGGCATCAACTATTCCTTTCAAATTAAATTCTTTAGCAAAATTTAAAAGCCCTTCTTTATCTAAAGGTTTTGTATTCATAAATGCAACCTTAAATTCTTTTAAAAGTTCTCCACCATATTCTGTAGCTGTAGATATAACTATTTTATCTTCAAATCCTTTAAGCTTTTGTAAAAACTCTCTTCCTTCTGAAGTTCCTAATATAAGTGCAATCATATTCTCACCCCATCAGTTTTATTTTTTTATTTTATATCCTCTTGGAGTTATAAAGTATCCATCTTTAATATAACTTTTTGAGTTTCCTATAATTACTATTGAGAACATATCAACAGCTTCATCATTAAAGTCTTTTAAAGTAAATATTTCTTTACTTTCTCCATCTCTTAATGCATTTCTAACAACTGCTATAGGAGTTTCCTCTCCTCTAAATTCTTTAATTATATCAACACACTCTTTTAAATAATGTGGTCTTCCCTTACTTTTTGGATTATAAAGAGAAATTACAAAATCGCCCTCTGCTGCTAAACGAACTCTTTTCTTTATATCTTCATAAGGAGTCATTAAATCACTTAAACTTATGTTACAGTTATCATGCATTAAAGGAGCCCCTAAAATTGAACCTGCTGCACTAGATGCTGTAATACCAGGTATTATTTCAACATTTTCATCTTTTCTCATCTCTAAGATAAGTCCAGCCATACCATAAATTCCTGAATCTCCAGTACTTATTAAAGCAACATTTTTATTCTTACTAAGTTCTAAAGCCTCTCTACATCTTTCCTCTTCTCCACGCATACCAGTTTTGAAAATTTCCTTATCTTTTATTAAGTCTTTAACCATTTCTATATATTTAGTGTAACCAACTATTATATCAGATTCTTCAATAGCCTTAACCGCTCTTAAAGTCATTTCATCTAATCCACCTGGTCCAATTCCAATTACATATAATTTCCCCATTTTTATTCCTCCTTATTATGTAGCTTAATAATACTAATTATATAAGAATTGAAAAATTTTACTTTATTCCATATTAAGCTCTTAAATAATTTTTTAAATCAATTTCAACTTAGTAAATATTTTAATCTTTATTTTATCTTAAGCTCTCCAATAGTTAACGTCATTCCATTTTTCTTTAGTTTATTTACTATAATATTTCCATTCATTAAAACAACTACTGGCTCTGATACAGCTCTTACTCCAACAGATTTTTCTACGAAATCACTACCTTCAAATTCATCTTGAACACTTTTAATCTCATCTTTAGAAAAGGTCTCAAAAGGACAACTCAAATATTCACTTAAATCTAAAATAGCCTTTTCCTCTTTTTTTAAATCTATTGAACCTATTTTAAAGACAGCTCTCTTATCAATATTTAAATCTTTAAGTGAAGATTTTACAAAATCTATTAACTCTTGTGAAGGTACACCTTTTCTGCATCCTACTCCAAGTAGTATATTTTTTCTTATTAATCTTAAAACTCCCTTAAGATTTTCCTCTTCACTTTTTTCCTTATTAGTTATCCAAAGAGTATTATCTTTTAATAAACATGTATTTTCATATCCTAAAGGCAATTTAATAAAATTATTATCATCCATAAAATAAACTTTTTTATTATTTACTAGTCTTGAAGCCATATCTTTGGCCTTTTTTAAATCTTCTATAATAAGATTATTACTTTTAGCAACCATGTCTGGTGCAACTTTATTTTGATTATCTGTTGCAGTTGTTATAACTGGAATATTATTCAAAACTTTGCTTATCTCTAAAGTTAATTCATTAGCTCCACCAATGTGTCCTCCAGCTAAACTTACAGTAAACTTATTATTTACATCAACCACAACAATCCCTGGATCCTTATCTTTTTTTACTATAAAAGGAGTTATAGCTCTTACTGCAATACCTGTTGAACTTATAAAAATAATATTCTTACAAGCTTGAAACATTTCCTTTGTGGCTCCTTTTAAAGAAAAATCTTCACATTTACTTTTATAAATTTCTTTGAAACTAATATTATTTTCTTCAAAAAAATTCTTAAGCTTATCCCCTATAAAGTCTCCTTTTTCAGTAACACTTATTATTCCAATCATATTTATTCAATTCCTTTTCTGAACATATGAGTAAAATGCTTATCATAAAGAAGACTCTTCTCATAGTTACAGTCAATGAAATCTCCAACTAATATTTGAGCGCATTTATTTATACCAGCTTCCTTAACCTTTTCTGATATATTTTCTAGTGTTCCTATGATTATTTCTTGATCATCCCATGTTGCTCTAGAAATTACAGCTATAGGAACATCTTCTCTTCCATATCCTCTCTTTAATTTTTCAACTACCTTATCAATCATTGATATAGAAAGGAATAATGCCATAGAAGCCCCTATTGAAGCTAACTTTTCTAAATCTTCTGTCTCTGGTACTGGTGTTCTTCCTTCAACTCTAGTTAATATAACAGTTTGAGTTACTGATGGAAGAGTAAATTCTTTCTTTATAGCTGAAGCTGCTGCTGTAAAGGAACTTACTCCTGGTACAACCTCATATTTTATATTAAATTTGTCTAGTTCATCCATTTGCTCCTTAATAGCTCCATATATTGATGGATCTCCAGTGTGAAGCCTTACTATTACTTTATCTTCCCCATCATTTTCTTTTATAACTTCAACTACATCCTCTAAAGTCATTGAAGCTGAGTTATATATTTTAACTCCCTCTTTACAAACATCTAAATGTTCTTTGCTTACTAAAGATCCTGCATATATTACAACATCCGCTTTTTCTAATAAATTTCTTCCTCTAATAGTTATTAAATCAACAGCTCCAGGACCTGCACCTATAAAATATAACATCTTATCCTTTGCCTCCTAATAAAAAATAATTTTTTCTCTATTTGCTTGCTAGTATTAAAGACATGTAATCTCTATGATTTAAAATTTCTTCTCTAGTTTTTAAAACTTTTTCTCCTTCTCTACCAGCTCTACTAACTAGCACATAATCAAATCCTTTTTCTTCTAAGACATCTAGAACTTCTTCTTCTTTTTTATAAACTTTCATTATTACAACGAACTTTTCATCTTTTATATCATGTACTCTAGCAGCTGGAAGGACAAGTAATGGTTCATTACCCACAACTAATGTTCTATCAACTATGCTAGCAGCTGCACAAAAAGATGTTATTCCAGGAATAGTTTTTACATTAAAACCATGTTCTTCTACATAATTTAATAAATGTATATAAGTACTATAAATATAAGGATCCCCTATAGTTAAAAAACTTACATTTTTTCCTTCATTAAGTTTTTCTAAAATAAAGTCATAAGCCTCTTTAACTTTTAAAGCTCTGTTTTTCTTTCCCATTGGAAAATGTTTAACGACTACTTCTGTTCCTTCTTTTATGTATTCCTTAGCAGCTATTAATGCTATGCTCTCTCCACCTTCTTCTGCACTTGGAGCTACTATAACATCACTATTTTCAATAGCCTTTACTGCCTTTATTGTTAATAGTTCACTATCTCCTGGACCTACACCTATTCCATATAATATTGCCATTAAATTTCCTCCTTAAACGCCTTAACAATAAAAATTGGATTATTGCTAATCATCATGTATGTATTTTCTCTGTTTTTACTTATGTTAACCAAAGAAATTTCTGTTTTATATTCTAATTTCTTTAAGAATTCTATTGCATTATATGCATTGTTTAAGGTTATAAAGTTTAATACTAAAACTCCATCCTTTTTTAAGATTTCATCTGATATATTTATAATTTTTTCAAGACCTCCACCAGATCCTCCTATAAATATAGAATCAAATTTTGAAATTTTCTCTTTTTTAATTTCATTTGAAAGTGATTGCATATGCTCTATAGCGTCACCCTCTAATAAAGTAACATTTTTACACTGAAACTTTTTTAAATTCTCTTTAGTTACCCTTATGGCTTCCTCATCTCTTTCTATAGAAAATACCTTTCCCTCTTCTATAAATTTAGAAGCTTGAATAGTAATACTGCCTGTTCCACTTCCTATATCTAAAAAATTAGAATCTTTATCTAAATCTAATTTACTAATAGTAAAAATTCTAATATCCTCTTTTGTCATAGGACACTTTCCTCTTATAAATTCTGAGTCTTTTATAAATTTCATATATCCTCCAAATGAAAATTTATCTTTCAATTATAATTACAGATAAATCTCCATAATCCTTTTCACAAATTTTTTTTGGGTTTCCAATTGTTATATTTTCATTTTCATAAGAAAGATTTTCTCCAACATATATAGTACATTCTATAGAATTTTCTATTAACCTTTTACTTAGCTCAGTTGGAGTATTCTTTTTATCAGTTAACCAAATAGAAAGTTTATTTTCTTTAACAACTTCTATAAAATTCTCTTCTCTTCCATGCATACTTCCTACAAAAGCATCATTCCAAGTTTTATTAACTTTACATGTTAAATATTGAAAAGAACTTATTCCAGGAACAATATAAACTTCTCCCTCATAATTTTTACATATATAATTTGTAATTCCATAAAAGGTTGGATCTCCTGAGGCAACTATTGAAACTCTATTTTCCTTATTTTCATTTAAAAATTCTATTATTTCTTTTAGCCCTTTTACAATCTTAAATTTTTCATCATTTATACTATTTAAAAACTTTAAGCTAGAAACTGCTCTTTCAAAACCAACTATATAATCACTTTTTTCTAGTTCTTTAATAACTTTAGGAATTATATAGTCTTCATGGCCTGGTCCTAATCCTAATATTTTAACCAATAGCCTTCATTCCTTTCTAATTTAAGTTTAATCAAACAAGTTTTGAATTTTTAGATTCATATAGTAATTTCATTTCCTTTGATCCATAGTACATAAGAATATTAAATTTTGCTTCATCATAAGCATATATATCTAATCTATTTAATATCTTTTCTCCAATTCTCTCATATAATTCCTTAAAATCATCTCCTAGAAGTTTTACGGCTCCTTCACTTGTTTTTTGATCTAAAACTTTTTGTACTAGTTCCAAATCATATCCCATTAAAGTGAGTTCTAAAGCTATAACTTCTAGTCTAACATCTGAAACTCTACTATGTGTATTAAAACATCCAAAGGCAATCTTACTTAACTTTCCTATATGACCTACTATAGTTAAATCCTTTATTCCTTGAGCTAAGGCACACTCTATAGAAAAACCTACATAATTAGATATAACAACTATATTATCTTTTTTATATCCTCTTTCTCTTAAGAATCTTTCTCCCATATTTCCAAATACAAATACAAGCTCTTTATTATTTAAGGCTTTTTGTCTTATTTCAATTCTAATAGATTCCTTTAATGCTTCTTCTGACATTGGATAAACTATTCCTGTAGTACCAAGTATTGATATTCCATCAACTATTCCTAACCTAGGGTTAAATGTTTTTTTAGCAATTTCTCTTCCTCTCGGAACGAAAATTGTTATTCTAACTCCCTTATCATTAGGAAGAACACTTAAAACTTCTTTTCTTATCATTTCTCTAGGTACTGGATTTATAGCAGGTTGTCCTTTTTCTACAAAAAGCCCTTCTTTAGTCACTACTCCAACGCCTTCTCCTCCACATAGTTCAAAACCTTCTTGAATTTCTTCTGCCTTAGCAAATATCTCAAGACCTGTGGTAGCATCTATATCATCTCCACCATCTTTTAATATAGAGCAAGAGATTGAGTCTTTTTCAATCTGTGTATCTTGTATTTCTAAATTAAGTTTTATATTTTTAGGAGTATCTATTTCTACAACACTTATATATTTTTTATAAAAAAGCATATAAGTGGCAGCTTTAGCAGCTGCTGCTGCACAAGATCCTGTAGTGTATCCACATCTAAGTTTCTTTCCACCACTTTCTATATACATATCAAACATTTAGATTACCTTCTTTATTACATATCTCTTTTATAATTCATATAAAGTAATGCATTTATTATAGCAGCCGCTACTGTACTTCCACCTTTTCTTCCCTTAACTCTTATGTAAGGAATTCCAAGTTCATCTAAATTCTCTTTACTTTCACTAGCTCCTACAAACCCAACTGGTACTGCTATTATAAGCTTTGGATTAGCTTTCCCTTCCTTAATAAGTTCTCTAAGTTTAAATAGAGCAGTTGGAGCATTTCCGAAAACAAATATATCTACATTTTCCTTTGCTGCAAGTTCAACACCTGCCATTGATCTAGTTATTTCTTTTTCTTTAGCTAATTTAAATACCTCTTCCAATCCAACATAACATTCAACTGATGCATTTAATTCTTTTAATGCTCTTTTATTCATTCCTGATAATGCCATTGTTGTATCAGTATATATTTTAGCTCCAGACTTTAATGCAGAAATTCCCGCTTCTATGGCTCCTCTACTTATTTCTATTAAATCTTGATACTCAAAGTCTGCAGTAGTATGTATAACTCTTTTTACTATTTGTAATTCATCTTCTGAAAAATTATTTTCATGCATTTCAGAACCTATAATTTCAAAACTTCTTTTTTCAATTCCCATAGGGCTTTTCATATAATCCATTATTTCATTTCCCTTCTATGCTTCTTCTTTTTAGTCTCTCCAAGTCCTTTATATGTACCATTAATAACATCATTAATTCTCTCTATGTATAAATTTCCAAACTCTTCGTATTCCCCTAATCCTTTTAACACAACATTAGCCTTTATTCCTTCACTTTCAAATCTGCTCTTCCATGAATCTTCTTCATCTGAAGCCATATCATTTTTAGCGTGATCCCCAGCTACAACCATTAAAGGAATTATTGTTATTTCTTTTATATCTTTCTTCTTAGCTTTCTTTAAAACATTTGAAAAATTAGGATATCCTTCTACAGTTCCTACAAAAACATCTTCATAGTCTTTATCCATTAAAACAGATTGTAAACATCCATAAACAGCATTTGATGGATGAGCACTACCATGGCCAACAAATACACATGGAGAATTATTTTCTATTACACCTTTCATTACGTCTACAAAATGTGAATAATCATCTGGACCTGATTCAAACCCTTCATAATAGAATATTGGTCTTCCTATCTCTATTTTTTTAAAACATGGTTCATATTCCTTTACCATATGCTTTATGTAATCAAACTCTTCTCCTGGAATAATATGAAGTGGCTGAACAATAACTTCCTCATATCCTTCTTCTGCTAAGTTTTTCAAAGCATCTTCCGGAAATAATACTTCCATGTTATATTTTTCTTTAAGTTTTCTTACTATCATATGTGATGTAAAGCTTCTAAAAATATCATATTCTTTGAATTTTTCTTGTATTGAATCTTCTATTTTTTTTATAGAATTGTTTAATGCATCTAAATGACTTGTTCCAAAACTTACTATTAATATAGCTTTTTTCATATTTCACCTCTAAAAATTTTTAAAATAAAAAGCATCTGTGTAAAAGAACAGATGCTTACAAGTAAAAGTAATTATTCCTCAAATTTATGAACAAATAAGTACTAAATTCTTCCCTCCGAAGCTTAGTTCATGATTCTTAGGCAGGTATCCTGACTTAAGGCTTATCCTCATTTCTCCCTTCCCAATTTATATAATCAGTGGTCAAATAGAAACTTGTATCCTATCACAGTAGCGGGGGCTGTAGTGGACTTTAACCACTTTCCCTTTTAATTAAAATCAAACCTAAAAATATACAATATTATTTTTTTTAATTATAATATATAATCTTAATTATTTCAATATAAGGTGAATTTCTTATTTCTTATATTTATATTATAATTAAATCATTAATTTTTCTTACCATATTTTAAATGTTTAAAGGTTAAATTTGTATTACATTTGACTTTTATGTTATAATTCAGTAATATATGATGAAATGCACTTAAGTTGTGGACAGTTTAACTAAAGGAGTGTAGTTTATGCAAAAAAGAATTTTATCAGCTTTAATTGCTATAGCAATTAGTCTTTCAGCTACTCACGTGGTTTTTGCTGATACAGTAAATGATAAGAAATCTACTATACAGGAGAACAAAGTAAAATATTCAAAATTAGATAATGAAGTTATTTCACTTAACTCTCAAGTATCAAAGCTTAATAATGAAATACAAGAATTAAATGCTAAGTTAGTAGATAATAAAGCTAAGATCAAAGATACTGAAGAAAATTTAAAAGAAACAGAAAGTAAAGTAAGCACTTTAAAAACTGAAATAGATGAAAAACAATCTGTTTTAGGTAAAAGAATGCGTGCTATGTATAAAAGCAAGGATTCTATGAATCCAATAGTTTTCTTACTTAAATCTGAAGACATATCAGATTTAATAACAAGATTAGATGCCTTAGCAAGAGTTTCAGCTTTAGATAAAAACCTTATAAAAAGTTTAGATGAACAAAAAGATTCTCTTAATAGTGATATTAAAAAACTAGAAAGAGATCAAGTTGAGCTTAAAGAATTGAAAGCTTCAACTGAAGACTCTCTTAAAACTTTAGATAGCAAAAAGCTTGAAGAACAAAAGAAAATTGATGAATTAAATAGACAAAAGGAGGCTGTTTTAGAAGTAATTAAAGAAAATGAAATTTCTTTAATATCTTATTCAGTTTCAGTTATAAATTCATCTTCATCAATTAATGAAATTGAAAGTGCAGTAAGCACATTGAATCAATTAATACCACAACTTAATATTGATTCCGTAAAAGATACAGCAAATAATTCTGTACAAGTTGCTAAAAATAAAATTGAATCATTAAAAGCTGAAGAAGCAGCAAAAAACAATTCTGCTAATTCCTCAGATATATCAAATAATAGTTCTAATCAACCTAGTAGCGATGGCAAATATAAGAAAACACTTTCTATGGAAGCCACTGCATATAGTGATGGAATGTTAACTGCTATGGGTCTTAAACCTGTAAGAGACCCTAATGGAATAAGTACAATAGCAGTTGACCCTAGTGTAATTCCCTTAGGATCAAAAGTGTACATCCCTGGTTATGGTTATGCTATAGCATCAGATACAGGTGGAGTTATAAAAGGAAATATTATTGACCTTTATATGAATTCTCATGCTGAATGTACATCTTGGGGAAGACGTCAAGTTACATTACACATAATTGCTTATCCTGGTGAATGGTAAAAAAGATAAGACTTTTCGTCTTATCTTTTTCTTATTTTACTTCCAAAATTATCAAATACTTTTAAAAAAAGAAAAATCACTAAAAATGCTATTATTGCAATAATAATTATAAATAAAAAATTTAATAAATCTTTAAAACTTAAACCTACTCCATCTAAAAAATTTCTAACTTTAGTACTTACTTTAAAAAATCCCCACAAAATTAAACTTCCAATAATCCCCACTGAGGCTGCGGTTAGCCCAACCTTTGATCTTTTAATTATACATAATAATCCTATGAAAGCAAAAGTTATTATAATAAAAATAAATTTCCAATCTAAAAGTTCCAAAATCTATTCTCCTAAAAATACTTCTCTACTATTTTACTTAATAAAAGTTTTAATTATTCATTTACTTATTTAAGATTTTTATTATTTTATTAGATAACTAAGCCTTGTAATACTTAAGCAATTCTACAATAATATCCTTATTTTTTAAGTATATTATTTTAACCTAAGATAAAGCATAGAATAATTAATATAAAAAAATAGGAGTCACTTGACTCCCATTTTAATTAAAATGTAAATTACTATAATTATTATCCTGCAAATACAGGTACATCAAATGTAAAATTATTTTCTAAATATAAATCTTGATAACTACTCATAATATCAGCAATACTTGATGCATACCATGGAGTTGTAGCATATTGATGCCAAATATTCGATATATTTTGATTATATCTCATCTTATAAAGGGTATTTTGACTATATCTTGAACTATGAACATAATTTAATGAAACAAATTCTGCAGCACCCTTTATGGCATTATCAATACTTGTCCATCCTCTATTATAAGCATATGTTGTTCCTAATATTAGAGCTCTATTAGGAAAAACTGATGAATTATCCTTAGCACCTACTCCAAATAAATTATAAACTGTTACTGGCTTAGATAGTTTAATCATATGATATCCTACTAATTGACCATTATTGTTATATATAGGTTTATTTTCATCTGCAATTTCAGTAATTGTTACTCCTTTTGCAAGTTTACTTGATCCATTACCTGTTTCGTGTAGACATTGAGCAACTAAATATAAAGGATCTATATTAAAAGCCCTAGCCGCATTTACAAAAGCTTGTCCTTGACCTGTTAAAACACCTTTATTATTTAATCTACTACTTAACACACCTACATTAACTGATCTAAACTTATCTATTCTTAAGAACTGCAGTTTATTAGTAGCCTTAGCTGGATTTATATATTTTTCAAACTCTGAATATGAATAATTTGAAGGATTATTTCTTTGTTGTAAAGTTATATATTCATTAAGTGATACTCCATAATTGGTTTTTGAAGCATTTTCTATATCTAATCCTGGATTAACATTTGAGTTACCAGCAAAAATATTTATATAGTTTTTAGATGCATAAGCTTCTTTCCCTTTATAACTTATTTTATAAAATTCTTTTTCTTCTCCTAGTATTTCAACGTTTTCCCCATTATTTAATATCCCAACAATTTGAGATGAAATATTAGCTTCTTTTCTTACATTTAATCCGTTAGATGCAGTTACAGTACCAGTTTTTTTAGTATTTTCTGGTTTACTTGGTTTTTCTGGTATTTGTGTATCTTGGTTACTATTATTACTTTCAGTAACATCTTTTATATATTCCTTAGCTACATATCCATGTGAACCATTGTATTCTATTTTATAGAATGCTCCTTCTTCTCCTATTATCGTTACCTTTGAGTTTCCACTTAA
>NZ_JARHZJ010000072.1 GCF_029258205.1 Clostridium sp. | reverse complement strand
GAAAAAAGAAGTAGATTTGCTCGTAGAACAAGCAAATAAAAAAATAGATAAGGTTTTTAATTCACCTGAAGATATAAAAGAATATCTTTCTTTTATGTCTAAGTTTTACAACTATTCTTTTAAGAATTCAATACTTATAGAAGAACAGTTTAGAGGAGCTAGAGCAGTAGGTAGTTTTGCATTTTGGAAAGAGAAAGGGTATGTGGTTAATAAAGGAGAAAAGGGAATAAAAATTTTAGTACCAACAAAATTAGGTGACAGATTTGAAGCAGAAGATGGAACAATTAAACTTGTAAGTAAAGCAACTGAAAGGGAGAAAGTCTTAATAAAAGAAAAGAAATTAGAGTTTATTCCCGGAAAAACTTTATTTAAACAAGGATATGTTTTTGATGTAAGTCAAACTAATGTACCTTTAGAAGAAATACCTAAATTGTTTCCAAATAGATGGCTAGAAGGAACAGTTGAGAACTATAAAGGATTTTTTAATTCTTTAGAAAATTTAGCAGATAAAATTGGAATTAAGATTATTGAGCCTAAAAGTGAATTAGGTCAAGTAAAAGGAGTAAGTTATACATTTACTAATGAAGTAGCATTAAATCCTAGAAATTCAGAGATACAAAATATAAAAACATTAATCCATGAGTTAGCTCATGCTAAATTGCATACAAGTGAAACTTTTTCAAATTATACTCAGGCTGAAAAAGAGTTTCAAGCAGAAATGGTCGCTTTTTCAGTAAGTAGTTATTTTAATATAGATACTGAAGAATATTCTCTTATATATTTAAAATCTTGGACTAAGGATAGAGATTTTAAAGATAAAGAAAGGCTTTTGAAAGAAGTAAAAGAAACTACAAAAGAGTTTATAGAAACTATTGAAAGTTCTCTTTTAAATATAAAAGAGAAAGAAATACTAATTGAAGATGAAGCAGTAAAAGAGTTTTTAGGGAAAGATAAAATCAAAATAAATGAATTAAGTAAAACTGAATTGGAGGAACTGATAGATAAAAACAATTCTTATACTTGGTTTAAAATTGATGGAAATAAAGAAATAGATTCTAAAGATTTTACTGGTAAAAATCATGTTATGTTATTAAAAAAAGATGATTCATATAGAGATATTTATGTAGGGAAAACTTATAATTTAGAAAATTTGATATATGTTGATGATAATAAAAATTTATATAGACTTAAAAAAGAGTTAGAAGTTGAAAAGACTAATAACTCTTTTTTTTATAAAAAAAATGAGAGTGAGGTTTTAAGTATGGAATATGAAAAAGATATAAATTTATCTTCAGATAAATTTATAAGTGATGAAAACAGAGAGTTGAATGAGAAAGGAGTCTTTAAAGAGCCATATATAACAGTTGATTTTTGCGAAGAGAATTTTTTTAAAAAAGGTGAAGTAATTGACCTTAAAGAAGCAAATGAAAGATTTAAGGAAGCAGAGTTAAAAGTTAGAGAATTAAAAATAGAAGCAGAGCAAAGGGAGGAGTATTATCCATATGCTAAAACTAAATTAAAACTACACTATGCACCAGAGAAGGTAATACCTTTACATTTTGATATAGGAGATGGATATGTAAATGATCTGAAAGAATTGATTAATAAAGAGCTAAAATCGGCTCGATATGAAGATTTACGTAATACATTGGATAACAAAGAAAAAGCGTTTAAAAAGGAAGTAGAGCCTTTTTATGATATAAATAAATTAAAAGAAATTCCAATAGGAAATATTGTTGATAAACTTGGAATAGATACAGTTAAAAGAGGTAATAAACTATGGTGTAATTTAAGAGGAGAAAAAACAGCTTCTTGTTGTATAAATATAGATAAAAATTACTTTTATGATTTTGGAGGACAACCTGAAGGTGGAGATGGAATTAAGTTTGTATCTAAAGCTGAAGGTATAAGTGCTAAGGATTCTATATATAGGTTAGCAGATATGTTTGGCATTGAACCTGAAAATAACATTGATAATAGTTTTAAACCTAGTTTTCATATATCAAATTCTGACTATAAAGAAATAGGAATAGAACCTAATAGAGCTATGTTAAATGTTGATATTAATTTAGAAAGACAAAGTTTAGCAGAAGTAATGGAATTAGAAAAATCATGTGCAAAGACTATGAATGAACTTGCTAATGATGATAAAAGTACATTTTTAAACATATTGAACTTTAAATCAATGCCAATAGTATATAACAATGCAAAAACTTATTACAGTTGTATAGAGAGAATAAATGAATATGTAAAGGAATATAATTCATCTATTGATGGATTTAATTCATTGGAAGTTTTACTTTATAAAGACTTTACTAAGAATTTAGAAGAAAAATTAAATAAACAAATAGATATTTTATATAGAGCTGGTATCAATGAAAGGATTGGATTTGATTTAAGTGAAGAAAAAGTAAACTTGAAGAAAGATTTAGATGATTTATTTTCAGCTTCTCTATCTAATGGGGTTGAGGTTTACTATAATTCTAATCCTGATGAATTAAAAGTTATAAAATCTATAGAAGAATTTAGAGATTATGCTATTGATCTATTAGTACCTGAATTAAGTGGTTTTGAAGTTTCTGAAGAAGAAATAACTAAAATGGAAAAGGAAGTTAAAAGTTGGACATATACAGATCTTTTAGAATTTTGTGAGGGCAATGATATAGAAATTGTGCCTTTAAAAAAAGAAAAAACTATTGAAATTGAAAAGACTGTAAAAGAAGTTAAAATAAAAAATAAACCTATGGAACTATAAGGATATTATAGAAGAACTATTTTTAATAGTTCTTCTTTTTTGAAAGGAAAGTAATATGTTTAGTAAATTAATTGAAAAAGTTAAAAGAAATAAAAAAATAAGTATAGTGATAATTATTTTAGTATTAATAATTTTGTTTTTACAAACAAGCATTTCTCTTAAAAATCAAAAAATAGACTATCTTAATTCAAGTATTTCTAAGTTAGAAAGTGAATTGAAATCTGTAAATTCAACAGAAAGTAAAGGAAGTGAATTAAATGATTCAACAAAAGATAAAAAAGCTGAAGATAAAATAAAGGATGAAAGTTCAAATAAAATATTAGAAAATGTAAAAAACAGATACATTCAATTTGGGAAAGATGAAGGGAAAATATATGATGAAAATTTAAATGGTGTAGATATAGCTACATTTGAATGGATGGATGATAGTATAGTAAGTGATAGTCAAATAAAAAATGGAATAAATAAAATAACTAAAGAGAAATTTAATATAAAAGCTTCAGTAAAAAGAGTATCAGGTATGAATATGTATAAGATAGTAGTAAGTGAATAAAAGAGAAAAAGTCCAGGAGTTTTAAACTGGTGTTTAATAAAATTATCCTGGACTTTTAAATTTATATAAAGCTGATAAATACTTGGTTTTTAATTTTGAAAATAGGATTCTTGGCCAACGATAGTAGGCTAAGAATTGCATGAATACTAAGTTTATTCTTTTTATAATTTATACTCATTTATGTTATACTCGTAAATGAGTATAACATAAATGAGTATAAATTATAAAAAATAAAAAAAGGAACAACTTAATTATATTGCTCCCGATTTAAATTATACTATCTCATTATATTTTATATTTCCTTTAATTAATCTTTTAAGTTTGCTTTTAGTATCTTCATAAAAATTATTCTCTTTAGATAACCTTATCACTTCTTCATAAGTTAACTCAAAAATATTATCTGCTTTTGAATTATAAAAATCTCCATTTATAACCCCAAAAAAATACTTTATACTCTCTTTGTATGTCATTCTTGGAACTTCTTCTAAATCACATCTTTCATCTGTATAATATCCATTCTTATCATTCCATTGTAAAAACTCGATAATCTTTTTTCTTATTAATTCTTGTTGCATACCAATCCCCCCCGTGTTGTTTTTTTTGTTGAGCCTAAGACTTCATATCGGAGTGAATTGTAAAGGAAAATGGAGCAAATTTTTTTAGCTGCTATGAATATAATGAATGGCCGATAAAAAAACTTGTGGAATGGCTTTACAATTTTAGCGTAGATATGATAGGCTGAAGCTTCAAAAAACAAATAAAATAAAAAGAAGAGCCTTAGCTCTTCTCTCTTTATTGATTTCAAGTGGTAAGCATAATCTTTTAAAACATTGAGTGAAAATCCATTGTTAAATAGAATTTTAAAATAAAAGCCTAAGAGCAGTTAGTATTAAATGCTCTTAGGCTTATTATTTTAATTAGTTAAACTAATATAAGCAATTAAACTTTCTAATGATGTACATGTTATTACTAAAGAACTATTGTCTCATCTATAATTTCATTAAATGTTTCTGTATGAGTTATAATAATTATAATCATATCTTTTTTTATATTTTTTAATAATGTATTTAATTTTTCAACACTTTCCTTATCCATGGCTGAATTAGCTTCATCTAAAATTAATAATTTAGGTTGCTTTAGTAACGATCTAGTCACACTTAATTTCTGCTTTTGTCCACCTGATAAATTGTAATTTTTTTCACTAATAATAGTATCCATACCATTTTCTAAACTATTTATAAAGGTGTCTAAATTTAATTCTTTGAGAGTTAAATTTAGAAGGTTTTCTTTTGAGTGTTGAATATTGTAAGTTAAATTATTATAAATTGTATCATTCATCAATACTGGTTCTTGCTCTACTACTGATATAAAATTTTTTCTAAGATCTATAATATCTATATTTTTTATATTGATATCATTATAATTAATATTTCCAGTATAGTTATTATATAATCCAATTATAACATTTATCAATGAACTTTTCCCTTTTCCATTTTCACCAATAATTTTATAAATTTTTCCTTTATTAAAAGTATAACTAAAATCTTTTAAAACAATAATATTATTATCATATGAAAAATTTACATTTTTTAATTCTATTTTAGAAATATCATTTATTAACAAGCTCCCATTTAATTCAGCTTGAATATTAAATAAATTCATAATTCTATCATAAGAAACCAGCAAACTTTGATAGCTCTTTGAACATGTTAAGAAATAGCTCATACTATTTAAAAATATCCCAAAATAGGTCCCAATGATAGTAAATTCACCAATTGTCATATTTTCATTCATAATTTCATATATTCCTATTAAAAGTATTAATATATTGGCTAATACATTTATTAACATACCCGAATTCGAAAAAATACTATTAATTTTAGTTAAATTCATACAACTATTTAATAGCTTATTAAATAATTTTTTCAATCTTATATTTAAAATATCACTAATAGCATTTATCTTTATAAATTTAATATTTTGTATATGTGTGTTCATTTCATTAAATAGTTCACTCTGATTATCTTTATAAATATAATTAGCACTATATAATTTTTTTTTGAAAATTTTATATAATGATATATATAGAGGAATTAAAAATATTAATGAAAAAGTTACTTTAAAGCTTATATTAAATAATATTATTGTACTAATAATTAAATTTATTATGTTAAATAAAAACTCTTTTATATTACTAATAATAAAAGTTGAAAGTGTATTTGAATCTATCCCTATTTGTTGATTTAAATATGCTGAATTATTTTTGTTAAAAAAATGTAATGGTAACAATTTTATATGATTTAAAACACTATATTGTATTTTAAAAGTTATTACTGATAGCAAATTTGCATATATAATTTCTGATGTAAAAGTAAAAATTACACTAAATATATTTAAAAATAATATTATAAGAATCATCTTTATTAAATTTTCGTTGAATTCTTTTAAAACTAACATATCTATAATCCTACCATTTACTAATGGTAGGATTATAGAAATACCCCATACAAACAAAGAAATTAATAAAAATATACTTAATTTCAATTTATTTTTTTTAAAATATTTAGTAGTAAATTTAAAAATTTCTATTAGCTTTTTCATTATTTACTTTTTAATAAATATTCTTGGTATGAATTGCACTCGAATATTTTATTTTCCTTCCAATATTTATGTTCAGCATTATTAGCAGGATAATTCTGAATAGATGCTTTTAACTGATGAAAAGCACTTTCTTGCATAACATTTGATTTAAATTCTAATTTATCTAAATGGAATTTTATTAATTCTGTATAATTATTTAATTCATTTATCATGAAATTTTTATCTTCTAATAAATTAGGTTCTACTGTTGTAAATTCAATATCAAATACATTATGAGTCCCCATAAGGGTTAATATTTTCTTTAAGTAGTTATTAACATAAGAATTTCCATTGCTTGTAGCACTTGTTATAGTACCTGAAAATTTATTGTTTAATTTATATATATGAAGCCAATAACTAAGTCTATCAATTAAAGTTTTCATATCACCACTAACATTGTGGGCAAAAACAGGACTCCCTAGAATTATAAAATCTGATTCTTCAATCATTGTTTTAATTTTATACATATCATCATTTATATCTTGTACACATACCCCATTTTTAAAACAATTATTACAGCTTAAACAATTAGATATATTATAATCATTAGTTGTTATTATTTTATATGTTATATCATTTGATTCATTAACTAATCTTTCTAATAATATTTTTGTAATTTTATACGTATTAGATAATTTACCTTTTCTACTACCTACTATTGCTAATATCTTTTTCATAGTGCCTCCCCAAATATGCTTTTGTTATAGCAATTCTAATATACTAGATATATCTCTATTTCTGTATCTTAAAAATTCATATCCTATACCTACTAAACCAGTTTCAATTGATAAATCTTTAAAGTAGTTTAAACTTTTTATTGGATATTCATTGGTAATAAGTTTATAATTGGCTAGTTTAAATATTTTTTCAGTTAATAATTCTTCTAATTCTTGATCATATTGATTATTTAAAAAATTTATTAAAATATCAGATGTTAAAGCTAGATTGTCATATAAATCATTATATTTAATTATATTTAATAATATTTTCTTTAATTTTAAAAATTCAATATTTTTATTTATCAGATTACAATTCAAAAATAAAAATATATTCTTTAGCTGATTAAAATCATATATTAAATCACTGTCATTTTTATAAAGTTTTGAAATGATATTAGAATTTATTAAATTTAATTCTGCTTTAAAATCATTTTTCATACTTGTAATATTTATATCATATAAATCATTAATAGTACTTAATAACTTAGCTGGACTAATATCTGACATTTCATTAAATGAATTCAATCCTATTTTTAATATTTCAAACTCTAATAAATCTTTTAAAGATTCTAATATTAATTTATATTTATATAATTTATCTTTTTGGTATAATTTTTTTATTAAATCTATTGCTTTAATTATCTCCTTTAAATTTAATTGTTTATATTCAATATCATTTTTTAAATTATTTATAAATATATTTAAACATTCTAATACATTATCATCATAGATATAACTATTATTTATTAATACATCTATAACATCAATAGAATCTTCTATTGATTTAAACTGTGGTGATAGCAATACTTTTTTATTTAAAAGTGTTTTTATAATTTTTTCTAAAATATTTATAGGATCCTTTGTAATTTTATTTAGTTCAAATAAGTACTTTAATGTTCCAGCTAATCCATTTCTATAATTAAAATTAAGTTGAATACTACTTTCAAAATAATGTTCAATTATACATTCATCATTGTATATTATAGATTTTTCTTCTATCAACTTATAAACTTCAATTGCTAAATGTTCTAAATCTAAATTGAAATTTAAATTAAAATTATTATATAAAGTTATATTGAATAAATCATTGTTTTTTCTATTTAGCTCATTAGCTAAATATTTCGAATTATTCAAAGAGATATTTAAATAATCAATTTGTTTATTTAAAATATCATAATTAAAATTATTAATTTTATTAATAACATATTCAAATCCTGAAGTTTTAAAATAATCTTTTATTATATTATTTCTTGAATCAATCAAATCTTTACTTGTTGTAATAGTGTTAAATATAGGTATATCATCAAGTATCATATCTTCTATTTCAGATGTAACCATAGATTTGTTTAAATGTACACTATTCCATAGTGTATATAATGTTTTTTCAAATGCTTGCATATTGCTGGTATATTTAGGATGACTTGAATACTCTAAAATTTTACTATATTCATAGGTATTTCTCATAAGTTGTCTAACTTTAATATCTTTGAAAATATTTAGTTTGTCTAGAAAATCAACTTTATTTTCTAAAATAAATATATTTATATCGTTAAATCCTTCTACAATATCATTTTTATAATTCCTATAATCGATTTTTATATTATTAACTAAAGGAATATTATTCTGAGACTTAACATTAAATTCTTTATACTCAAACTTAGGATTATTTATATCTCCTACTAATTGTAATATTTTAAATGGTAATTTTTGATCTTTATAACTTAATGC
>NZ_JARHZJ010000025.1 GCF_029258205.1 Clostridium sp. | reverse complement strand
GGCATTCCAAATCCACCTGATACATCAATAATTTGTCCTGTAGTAAATTTAGAGTCATCACTTGCAAAATATAATACTGTTCCTGCAATTTCTTCTGGTTTTCCCATTCTCTTAATAGGAGTGTGTTTTAAGAAAAACTCTTTAAATTCATCAGTTAATTTATCATTTACTGCATCTGTTGCTGTCATTCCAGGTAATACTGCATTGCAACGAATATTCTCTCTAGCACATTGTACTGCTATTAACTTTGTTAAATAATTTATTGATGCCTTACTTGTCCCATATGCAATTTGCGAAATATCTGGATATAAACCTCCAATAGAAGATATATTTATAATACTACCACCACCATTTGATGCCATATGTGGTATAACAGCTTGTGAAGTTATAAATACACTTGCAAGATTTATATCAATAGTTTTTATATACTCTTCATAACTTGTATTTTTTATATCTAAATCTTTTTTTGGATCTGATGTTCCAAAATTATTAACTAAAATATCAATTTTTCCTTCTTTTTTTATAACTTCATCTACCATAGAAATATAAGTTTCTTTTTTTGAAGCATCATTATAAACAACTTTTACATTAAATCCTTTATCATTTAATTCTTTTGCTCTCTCATTAGCACGCTCTAAATTTCTTGCTGCCATGTAAACAATCGCACCTTCTTTTGCAAAGCGTTTTACACATTCAAGTCCAATTCCTCTAGTTGATGCTGTAACCAATGCTACTTTATTTTTTAACACCATAATAACCTCTCTTTTTTATAATATATTTTTGTAATTACAAATATTATATATAACATCTATAACTTAGTAAAGTAAATAATTGTTTTTGTAGCAATGCAAGTTAATAAAATATCCCTATTAAAAGATTTATCAAAAAATTAAAAACCAATCTAATATAATTTACAAATACATTATCTAAGTGATAAAATCAATTTAGTGCAATATATTAATCATATGGAGCGTGATATTATAATGGCTAAACGTACAAAAACGCCAAACTACATAAAAATAGCTATTGATATAGCTAATAGAGTTTTAAATAATGATTTTAAAGAAGGAAGTAAAATTACAGGTCGTACAACCCTAGTTAGCATATATAAAGTTTCACCTGAAACTATAAGACGCTCATTAGCCTTACTTAAGGATATGAACGTAGTATCTGTTAATGAAAAAAGTGGAATAATCATAAATAGCAAAGAAAATGCCAAGGACTTTTTAAGTAAGTTTAAAGCTCAATCTGACTTTACAACACTAAGTAATGATACTTATAAAATATTAAAAGCTAAGAATGAATTAGATAAACAACTTGAGAAAAATATAGAAAATATAATAGAATTTGCTACGCAACTTAGAAATGTAGGAACTGTTATCCCCTTTGAGAGCATTGTTGAAAGTGAAAGCTTTGCTGTTGGAAAAAGTATTGGTGATCTAGATTTTTGGCAGAATACAAAGGCAACTATAATAGGAGTTAAAAGAAAAGGAGAAATGTTCCTTTCTCCAGGACCTTACTTCAAAATAATGGCTGATGATATAATAATGTATGTTGGAGAAGATGAAGTTTTAAAAAACGTAAAAAACTACATATCAAATAATCAATAATTTTCAATAAAAAAAGTATGATATAACCTTTAAGAGGATATATCATACTTTTTATAAATAACTACATTCTTTTTCTTTTAATGATCTTTTATCAAAAGGATTTGTAATTAATGCTTTTAAGAATAACTGTGGATAATTAGATTTTAATTGTTTCATATATTGAATCCATTCAAAGGTTAAATACCTATAAGCAACATTTATATCTTTTGCTAAATGTTGAATTTCGTAATCTTCTAATTCATGAGAACATCTACTACTTAACTCTTCTCTTAAATGTAGTATTGACATAAGCATATCTGAAAACTCTTCGTGCTCTATTAACATTGGATTAGTTATTAAGTTTATAACCAAATCTTTTTGAGCATTTAATTTCTTTTCTAAAGCTATTAAATTAACTTTTTTAATATTTATATCATACTCATATTGATCTACTAATTTTTCTAAATTTTTAAATTCATTTTTATTCCATTCCTTAGTTACTAAAGCCTCTTTAGCAATTATTTCAGTATTATCATCTGCATAAACAAATATATTTAAAATATCTGTTCCTAGTTCACTAAAAAATACTCCTATAAGCATACTTAGCTTATCCCTTAAATGCTCTTTTTCCCTTTTTTCAAGTAATTTATCAATTACTAAAGTAGTGAAGAATACTTCCATAGGTATAAAGGCTATATCTGCAAAAAGAAATATTAATGTATGATGTAAATCTTTAAATATAAGATAATGCACATAATGTAAAATTATAGATAATCCTATTAATCCAATTCCAATCATAAGAAACTCTTTCTTTTGTTTACTCATTCTTGTCCTCCTCATTTATTATTAAATATTCTCAATTAGTAATGTCTAGATTTTTATACTATCATATTATATCACTGATTTTAAAGGTTTTTTAAACTTTTTTAAATTCAACTTATAAAGTATATATATTTTTATATTATTTCTAATTTTACATAACCTTAGTGCAATTTTAACAATAAAAAAACCAATTCATAGTCTATATAAAACTATAAATTGATTCATATCATAATCACATTATTGATTTTTCAAGACATAAGAAAGGTTCTACTATATCTCTCATAGACATCATTTCTCCTACATGTACATATCCTAAGTTTTTATATAAATTAACTGCATTTTCATTTTTATGATAAGCACTAATTCTTATAGAATTGCATTTTTTTTCCTTTGCCATTTCTTCTACAAAATCTATCATTTTTCTTCCATATCCTTTTCTCCTATGAGATGGTGAAACAGCTATTCTATGAAATGATAAAAATGGTCCATCAACTTTCCATTCAATATCATTATAAACATCATAAGCATAATCATTAATAGTTGCAACAGCTACTATTTCTCCAGATGCTTCTATTCCATAGAGATGTTTATTGGAGATATCTTTAAATATTATTTCAGTATTAGGATAACTTTCATTCCAATTATAAAGTCCTCTTAAATTCATTTCTTTTACAACATTATCATAAATATTTTTAACCTTGTTTAATTCATGTTCTTCTATTAATCTTATTTTCATTCCTCTTTTTACCTCTTATAATAAATTAATTTAAAATAATGTTTTATTCAAAAATTAAATCAAAACTTCACCCCATGTTCATATCTCCTTTAAATATTAATAATAAAATAGATTTAATTAGATAAAGTTTCATTTGTAAATTATCTTCTTTAAAGATTGTTGATTACTTATCGTGGAATAATTTTATTTTATTCAACAGAAAAAGTCAAAGAATTTTCTGTTAACATTTTTCTATTTAAAAGTTATTAATATTTATCTTTCATTTGCTTTTTATATGCCACATTTAATGGTGTTAAGTGAAATTTATGTTAAAAAAATTAATTTTCATATAAATACTAAATGATAAAATAAGGATTATATTAATTAATACATCTATACAAAACAATTTATATATTTTAAGATTTAGCTAAAAATATTAATTTAAACATTATTTATAATATTTAGAAGAATATTGCTTGACCTAATTATTATTAGCATATAAAATAAACTTAGAATTATTTCATGTGCTAGGGGTGCCTTTAGGCTGAGAGATGATTAATTATCATTAACCCTCAACACCTGATCTGGTTAATTCCAGCGTAGGGAAGCGTTTAGGGCTGTATTAAAACCGGATCTATATTTAGATTCGGTTTTTTTATTTACATTCTTTAGACTCTCTGAGCACACTTAAAGTTTAAGGAGGGAGTAAAAACTATGATGTCATTTTCACAAATAATAAATGATTTTATTCAAAGTTTTTCATCAATTAATTTAGGAGGAAATTTTAAGGAAATTGTAACTAATCCACTAACAATTCTTACTTTAATAGGAGTCCTAATAATATTAGTTTTACTTATAAAGAGTAAAGACATCAAATTTGATGCAAAAATGCTTACAACAATAGGAATTGCTTTAGCACTTACTGCTGTATTAAACATGCTAAAGATATATAAATTTCCTCAAGGTGGTGGAATAACTTTAGGTAGTATGATTCCTATAATACTTATTGCTTATGCTTATGGTCCATTAGTTGGAATGCTTACTGGATTTTTATTTGGTATAATTTCCTTATTCATAGATCCATACATACTTCATCCTGTACAAGTACTATTTGATTATCCTATACCATATATGGCTTTAGGAGTAGCAGGATTCTTTAATAACCATAGAATTTTCGGAGCTGTAGTAGCAATATTTTTAAAATTTTTAGCTCACTTTATTTCAGGAGTTGTTTTCTTTGGATCCTTTGCTCCTGAAGGAATGTCTCCAATTCTATATTCATTTTTAGTAAATGGTTCTTTAATAGGTGCTGATGGTTTAATATGTGTAGTGCTTTTAGGCATTTTACCTGTTAATAGACTTATTAAAGCTATAAGTTCTAAAAGCGTAATAAATAAATACGCAGCTTAAAATAAAGTAAGGTCTAGATTTCATTAAAATCTAGGCCTTTTTATTTTTTAATTAAAGAATTATACTATAGTTAAGAGATAAAAAGTTATATAAACTTAGGAGGTACTTATGAGTATTAATCACGGTGCTAATTTATTTGATTTGTCAAATGAATTAGGTCTAAATAAAACAGATATTAAAGATTTTAGTTCAAATATAAATCCCTTTGGAGCATCTAAAAAAGCTAAAAATTCAATTTTAAATAATATTGATATTGTTTCTATATATCCAGATCCTAAATATACAGACTTAAAGAAATCAATCTCTCAATATTGTCATTGCAAAAAAGAGAATATTATAGTTGGTAGTGGAGCTACAGAACTAATCTCCTCTTTTATAAGCATTATTAATCCTAAAAAAGCTTTATTGCTTTCTCCATCATATTCAGAATATGAAAGTGAACTAAAAAAAATAAATTGCAAAATAACTAAGTTTTTTTCAAAGGAAGAAAATAACTTTAAAATAGATGTTAACAATTTAATAGAAAACATAAACTCTTCAAAATTTGATTTAGTTATAATTTGTAATCCTAATAATCCTACTGGATTTGCTTTTTCAAAGGATGAAATTTCTCTATTATTAAAAAATACTTCACCAATATTCATGGTTGATGAAACTTATGTTGAGTTTACAGAACCTGAAATTTACTCCTCTACTCCACTTGTAGATATATTTAACAATCTATTTGTAATTAGAGGAACTTCTAAATTTTTCTCAACTCCTGGTATAAGATTAGGTTATGGACTAATTTCTAATAAAGAAATTAAAAAGTCAATGCTTGAAAAACTTGATTTATGGAACATAAATATCTTTGCTACAACAATGGGAGAAATTATGTTTAAAGATAAAGAGTATATACTATCAAACACATCAAAATTAAAAAATGAAAGAGATCATCTATTTAGAGAATTAAGTTCAATAAAAGACTTAAAAGTATATGAAAGTTATAGTAACTTTATACTTTGTAAAATTACATCTAAAAAATTTACTTCTACAGAACTTTATAATAAGCTTTTAGAAAAAGGATTGATAATAAGAAATTGTTCTTCTTTTGAAGGTTTAAATGAATATTTCTTTAGAGTTTGTGTCTTAAAACCTGAGGATAATAAACTTCTTCTAGAAAATCTTAAAAATTTCTTTTTATAATTTAATATAAAAAGAAGTTGCATATATAATTTTATTATTAATTATATATGCAACCTCTTTATTTTGAAAGTATAACCTATTTTTATTTAATATTATAATTACTTTTTAAAAATTACCTAGTTTATTTAATTGATCTTTTAATTTAAACAATCATAAACATAGCTGCTATTATTATATAAACAGCTAAAAGTTGAACTCCTTCAAGCCAATTTGATTCTCCATCATTAACAACTCTATTAGCTATAAGTACTGAAACTATTAAAGCTACCAATTCAAAAGCATTAAATATTATACTCATAGGCTTAAATATAAGACTTAAAAATATTAAAACTGGAGCCACAAATAAAATAACTTGTAAACTTGATCCTATGGCTATTTCTATTGAAACATCCATTTTATTTTTCATTGCCATTATTATTGCTGTACTATGTTCTGCAGCATTACCTATTATAGGAATTAATATTATACCTACAAAAAGTTTACTTAATCCAAGAGTATCTGTCATTGGTTCAACTGCTCCAACTAAGAACTCACTCTCTATGGCAATTATTACTGTAGCTACAATAAGTACTGTTATGGCTTTTTTTAATGACCACTTAGCTTCTCCATCTTCTTCATCTTGTTCTACTGCATATATATCCTTATGAGTAAAAAATGAGAATATTAAGCTTAATATGTATATAGCAAACATTACTACAGCAACTATTACACTTATACTTTCATACTTTGTATTTAAAAATTCTGATTTTATTGTATGCATAAATATAGCAGGAATTGTTAGTCCAATAACAGCAAATAATAACATACTTGAACTAGTTTCCATTACTTTTTTATTGAAACTTTGTGTTTTATATTTTAATCCTCCCGCTAACATACTAGCGCCTAATACTAATAATATGTTTCCTATTACAGATCCTGCGATAGAAGCTTTAACCACATCAAACAAACCATCTTTTAACGCAAAAAATGATATTATAAGTTCTGTAGCATTTCCAAAGGTAGCATTTAAAAAACCACCTAATTTTGGCCCAGTATAAAATGATATTTCCTCTGTTGCCTCTCCCATAAGACCCGCTAAAGGAATTATTGCCAATGCAGATAATATAAACATAAGAGTTGGAGAAAAATGCATAAATTCACCTATAATACTTATAGGTATGAATATTAAAAGCCATTTTAGTATTTTCATCTTTAGTCCTCCATATATAAAATAATTTTTACCAAAGATAATTATATCACTTTTATTAAAATTTTAACATTTTATTCTTATTTTATCTATTTAAAATAGTAAAGTTAAATTTTATTTTTAACCAAAATTAATCTATGAAGTATATTATGTAAATTAATATTACCTTTTATATAAGCCTTTAATTATACATTTAGTAAATTTCTCTCATAAAACTTTCTCTAAATTATTATTTAAAAGTAAAAAAAACGCTATTTTAAGCGTTCTTTTAATTAATTACATATCTACATTGTGAAATAATTTTTGGCAATACTTTTTCTACTATTTTAAAATATCATAATTTTGCGACAATTTCAACAATTTTATTTAATTAATTATTTTATTCAAAATTATAGAAAATTATTATAAATTCAATATCCTTTCTTCAACTATTCCATCTGCATTTTGAAAAGTAAAGCCTAATATTTTTCCTAAAGTTGGTCCATGATTTATAAGCTTACCTTCATCTAAAACAAAACCTGATTTTACTCCTCTTCCAAAAGCTAAAAAAAATGTTCCATAATCTTTTTTTCTAGGTGAATATCCATGAACAGCTTTGTAAGTATGTTTATTCCTTATATCTTTAGTTTCCTCAATAACTTTTCCTTCATATTCATTTGAAAAATAATATCCTCTAGTAGCCTCTACCATAAAATCACATTTATCATTAGCTCCAGCTTTTATAGCTTCTTCTCTATTTAATATATACTCTAAAACTCCTTTTTCCTTAAGATCCTCTAAAACCTCTAAACATTTTTCCTTATCTTTTGGGTTTTTATCATTTAAATAAATATAAGCTGAGCCTCCACATTCTCTAGCCATTGCTTTAAAACTTTTAAGTTTTCCATCTTTTAATTCTATTAAACCAGCTTTCCTAAGAGCACTGTTAAACCTTATTACCTTATCAGTATCTATTGCACTATGGTCTCCTAGCAAAACCAATGTTGTATTTTCATATATTCCTGCATCTTTTAAACACTCTATTATTTCTCCTACTCTAATATCATGTCTCTTCAAAGCCTCTAATGCCTCCAAACTTTCATATCCATAATCATGCCTATGAGAATCCACATCTATTAGATGAACCATAGTTAAATTAGGCTTGTATTTTTTTATTGTTTCTTTAGCACATGCTGTAACAAAATTATCTAAATAAGGCTCTTTTGTACCTTTTCTAAGAGAACTAAACTTTTTATTCATATTAAATTGATAGATTTTGCTTCCAGCTAAAGCAGACATAATTATTTGATTATGCCAAGGTTTTGTCTCAAATATTTCTGGCATATTATAATCTATTTTCATTTTTCCTGTAACTGGCCAAACTACTGAAGCTGTTGTAAGTCCATTTTTCTTAGCTAATTCAAAAAGAGTTTCTCCCTTTATTTTATTTCCGTACCAGTTCCAATTTGGATTTTCGTCCTTAAAATTCAATACTATATTATTTGTGATTCCATGATTAACTGGATATTTTCCAGTTACAATAGATACATGAGCCGGATATGTCAAAGAAGGATATATTGTTTCTACATTCTTTATAAGGGCACCTTCCTTCATTAGTTTAGATATATTAGGTAATTCCTTCATTATTTCAATGTCTTTTGAAGATACTGCATCTAAAGATATTACCACCATGTATTTATTATTCATTTTTCTTATCATCTCCTGTTCCTATTAAACTATTTTAATTATTGTATCTTATATGTCAATAATAAATTTCATATTACTCAATATTTTAATAACTCTTTAAGTTCTTTATAGATAGACTTATATCTATCTGTTTGTAATTCACTTGAAATTTTTTACCTTCATCAAATCTTGCATTTCTCACATTTTCTAAAAAAATACTTACTCTCCATTATACTTTCATTTTCTTACTCAAAAATATAAAATAAAAAGGCTTATATCAAAATAACTTTTGTTATTATATTTTGATACAGCCCATTCTAGATTTTTTATTATCCTATTATATCTTTTGCCATTTCCTCTAATTTTGCTTCTCCATCTTTTTCTGAGAAGTTATAGAAACAATTAGCTACTTGTATTTTTTTAGCTCTTGATATATTTAAATCTTTACTTATTTTTTCTAAGAAATCAACTTCTTCTATATCACAATCCTCATCAACAAGCCCTATTCTAACAAGTTCAAAATAAACAATATTTTTAACCTTTTCTGATGATTTTTTTATTATTTCTATTGATTCTTCATATGAAAGATTTCCTAATTCCTCTTCTTCTAAACCTAATTCCTTCATATATGTACGAATTAAATCTTCTTCTTCTTTTTTGATATTCTCATCAGCTACAGCAAATTCAGTTACTAAATTTATAAGCGCTAATCCTTGTTCTTTATTTAATTCTTTTAAAAACATTGCTTATCCCTCCATACAAATAAATTTTAGCTTATTAATAATATACTATAAAAAATTTAGTATAACAAAGTCTTTATAGTTAATTTTCAATTAATAAACGACTAAAATACTCTATTTCCCTTATTATATTCTAAAAATCTACAATGTTAAAGAAATTAAGTTGTATTAAAACTATAATTTGGTGAAATTATCAAGGAAATTCCCAATAAAAAATAACCAGTAGAATTTTAATTTTTCTACTGGCTTTATTATTAAATCTATACATTTTATTAATTATTCGAATTGTATAAGTTATATTTAAAAAACTATCTATATAATAAAATACACAGTAAGATATTTTATTATATACTTATAAACTTTTTTCTTTCCTCTCAAGGTATCCTTTTAACTGTTGTAGACCTAAAATTAAAGCTCCACCTATAATAAAGAATAAGAAATTAAAATTACTTAAATTCATAGCAGCCTTTGGAATCTTTAGTGTAGTTGGTCCCATAAAAACTGCATATATAGATCCAATCATTAATCCTATTATAAAATAAATCATTTGAGATCTATAATTTGAAAGTAAGAATTTTATTAATCTTATTGTAGTTATTATTCCTACAATTACTCCTATTCCAAAAATTATAAGCATAGGTAAATAACTAAAATTAAATGTTAGAACTTCTTTAACTCCATTTATTACTGGTGCATAAAGACCAAATATTAAAAGTAATGTTGAACCTGATATACCTGGTAAAACCATTGCTGATATAGCAATCATTCCAGCAAAGAAAACATATAATGCAAGTGGTAATGAAAATTCATTTAATACTAAGCTTGTTCCTTCAGCACTTCCTGTAGCTGGATTAAAATATGTTATTGCAGCTACAATAGCCATTCCTAAAATAGAATATATTATGTACCCATAGTTTTTCTTTAATGATTCTTTATCTTCACTAATTATTATTGGTATAGAAAATATTATAAATCCAGTAAATAAAGAACTGATTTTATATATTTCTTTATCAAATATTGATGCTATAAATAGTATTGATAAAATCATACCAGTTATCCAACCTATTCCTAATTTTAATAGAAATATTATAGCATCTTTTTTGCTTACGTCAGTTTTTTTTGCAGATGTTAAAGCATTTAATGAACTTATAAACTTATTATAAAATCCCATTATAAAAGCTATAGTACCACCCGAAACTCCTGGAACACTATCTGCCAGAGCCATTAAGAACCCTCTTATAAAGTTAATCACATACATAACCTGTCTCCTTTAAAATCTTATATTTAATATATTATTTTACTATATCCAATTCATTATATAATTCTTCTAATGTAAGATTATTATTATAACAATATTTACTTACTTCTAAATATACAATAAATTAAAATCATATATTTGATTAAAATTTAGCAAAGTTTAAAATTACTTAAAAAAGTACTAAAAGATTTTAACTTTTAGTACTTTTGATTTATTTCGCATCTTTTAATATACTTCTTATGTATCTATCTGTTTTAAAGATAAGATTAATTTTAAATAGTATTATAACTCTCGTACAATAAATTAAGTATAATCCTACTGAAAGCAAATTCACTAAGATTAAATAAATAGCAACAATTATAATCTCTATGTCTTATTAATAAAAAAACATCTGATAATTCTCAGATATTTGGTGCCGAAGACGGGACTCGAACCCGTACGAGTGTTAGCCCGGCGGATTTTGAGTCCGCTGCGTCTGCCAATTCCGCCACTTCGGCTTGAACATTTTCATTATATATCAATTGTACCTCTATGTCAATACATATTCTTCCATATATAAACTTTAAATTTTAATATTAAAAATACTATTAAATTTATTAAGTTTATTATACTTTTATCTTTAATATTCATAGCATGGAAATATTTATAATATAAATTATAATATCATAATTTTAATTTAGGAGAATAATAATGAATGATCTTTTAAACCTATTTATATACATAGATGAATACTTAATAAAAAGTCTATCTTCTGTATATCTAAATGGATATATAGATATACGTACTTCTAAAAGAATTTGTGACAACACCTTAGCAGGAAGAATTCATTTAGATGAAAATAATAAAATATTCTGTAGTGATGGAAAAAGTCGAATATATAATAAAGGCTTTAAAACTAGTAACAGATCAAATGACTTTAATGAAACAAATTTTTATGGAAATGATAAAAGTATAGAAAATAGACTATTCGGAAGAACTGAAGAAGAAATCAAAAGAATCTATACCTCTTTTGAAATACACCATACTATGCTTAAAAGAATGACTACATCAAAAGTTCTTAAGAACCTTGAGAATTCACATTTAGTTGATTCTAATATTTCTGAAGGAGATTTTATAACAACAAAAGGACGCATAACGGAAACTTCACTCTCTGCTTACTTAGATTCAATAATAAGCTTAATAGAATGTTTTCCATTAGACATATTAGATTCCCTTTTAAAAGACAAAAACTTAGGTAAATTAAACTTTTCTATAATATTAAATTTACTAAAATCAATTAAAGATAAACTCTCTTTAAATTCAACTGAAGATATAATTATGAATTGTTCTAGCTATACTGCAATACTTAATACTAATTCAAAATACTTTTTAAATGGTGATTGTTACGTTTTTGATAAATGTAATTGTAATTGCAATGTTTTAGGAAAAGTTATAAAAGTATGTACAAATAATAATGATTGTATAAATTTATTAAGAAAACTTACACAGGAAAATTATTATATTGATTTATTAAAGTTAATTCATCCCTATTTAGATTTATTCAAAAATCTAAATATACCAATCCCTAAATGTCCAGAAACTAAAGTTAAATCACCAGCAATACTAATAGCACCAATAAGCATGTATTTTTAAAGCCCTCTAAATTTAATTAGAAGGCTTTAAAAATTTTATTATTTAGCTATTATTTCAATTCCATCCTCTGTCACTAATATTGTATGTTCCCATTGAGCTGAAAGTGATCCATCCATAGTTAAAGCAGTCCAATCATTTTCTGCATCTACAAACACATCATATTTCCCTTCATTTATCATAGGCTCTATTGTAAAGATCATACCTGGTACTAATACCATACCTTCTCCAGCGTCTCCATAATGGTATACAAATGGATCCTCATGAAATTTTAATCCTACTCCATGGCCTCCAAAATCTCTTACCACTGAATATCCATTCTTTTCTGCATGCTTTTGAATTGCCTCTCCTATATCACCCAAGAATCCCCAAGGTTTAACTGCTTCAATACCTTTTTCTAAACATTCTTTCGCTACTTTAACTAATCTTTTTGCATTTTCACTAGCTTCTCCAATAATAAACATTCTTGAAGCATCCGAATAATATCCATTATATATAGTAGATACATCAACGTTTATTATATCTCCTTCTTTAAGAATTATATTTTCATCAGGAATTCCATGACAAACCTCATCATTTATAGATGTACACACACTTTTAGGAAATCCACCATAGTTAAGGGGCGCTGGAATAGCTCCTCTACTTACAGTATAATCATGCACTATTTTATTTATATCTTCAGTACTCATTCCTGCTTTTATTTTTTCTTCAACTAAATCTAAAACAGCATTGTTTATTTCTGCACTTTTTCTTATACCTTCTATTTGTTCTTCATTTTTTATTATATCTCTAGTAGGAACTTCAAATCCTTCTCTAGCTAAATTTTCTATTCTCTCATCAAACTCCATATGACATTTTTTATATTTCTTACCACTATTGCACCAACATAAATCATTTCTATTTATTCTCATTTTACTGTCTCCTTATAAAAACTTTAAATAAATCTTAAAGTATATATTTATACTTTTAAGTATATACTAAGTTATACTTTTTTCAAGTTTATACCTTATTAATAATATTATAAAAAATCTAAGGTTAATGTAATCTATAATCTCCAATACCTATAATACTAAAATAACAATCTAAGCTTTATCACCTTTATCTATAAAAAGAGCTATATTTTCTTTTATTATACTCATTATAATTCATCAAATTATATATAACTCCCTTTATATTAATCCTCTTTGCAAATATTATCATACTAAGTTCCTCCCATTTATCCTTTTTATAATAATATGTAATATTTGTTTCAATTATTAAAAATTATTGTAGTTTTATTTTAATACTTGTCTTTTATCATTTTCTTCTATAGACTCTAAAATATATCTATCAACTGAATTATTTAGTATATTTTATTCAAAGTATAAAAAAATTACAATAATAATAAAAAATAAATTATATGCATATAATTTATTTGAGGTGATTTTATGACTTTAAAAAACAAAAATAATTTAATAAAACAGATTAGTTTTATTACCATTATTTTAATTTCTTTTATTTTAATTTCTTTTATTTTAATATTTACCTTAAAATATAATTCTACTAAATCTGTTATTAATCAAAATACTATTAAAGAAACTGTAAAGTCAGATTTAAATGGTGATGGGAAAATAGATTATTTATATATAGAATTAGGAAGTGAAAATAAATATATGCTCCATGCAAATATTAATGAAAAAAGCTATGAGTTAACTCCAAATAAAACGATTAATTCTCTAGGTAACTTTTCACCTAATTGTCCTATAAAATTAAACTTATTAGATTTAGACAGGAATACTATTCCAGAGATAATTGTTCAATCTTTTGAAGAAAACAATTCTATACAACATTTATTTAAGTGGACTGAAAATGGATTTGAAGATATATTCTGCTCTACAAACAATATATTAGGGATTGTAGATTCAAATAATGGAAAAACTCCTAAGATACTTTCTTTTTCCTTAAGTAACAGTAAAGAAGATATTCAAAAATATATGCTTTTAAATAAAAAGCTTAAAAACATATCCTATGATACGGTTGAACCACCTGGTCTATATTCTATAACTTCTTTTATAGACATAATATCTCTAAATTATGAAATATCTGAACTTCCAAATATATTTGCAAGTTATATATCCAAAGAAGATCTATCTCAAATATGGAGATTAGAAAAAGAATCTTATTATTATGACTTTCAAGATGCTTTTTTTAAGGATATAGATTGGAATAATACTGGAGAAGTTACTAATTGCTCTTGGACCTTAAACTTTAATAAAATTCCCAAAGAAAACACTAATAATAAATCACAAGTTAATTTAATAATTCAATTAGAAAAAATTAATGATATATTTTTAATAAGTTCAATAAATTTAAACCTTAACAAATAAAAAATAGACTGTATAATAATGAGGTGCACCACGTTAAGTAGACACGGCATAAAAGATTAAACTCTACTTAACTGGGTGATTTTTTATGGAGATATGATTACAAATAGGAATTGTTTAATGATATAGAAATATATCTTGCTACAATACCGATAGATTTCAATCGAAACTAAAAAAAACGCACTTCAGTTGAATACCTAAGTGCGGCTTAAAATAATGTAGCTTTTTTTAGTTATTTCTACTTTATTAGGTCCATATAATTTTGATAACTTCCCTTTTTACTAAAATATATATAATCTAATAAGTTATTTTTCCTTCCTTATACATCTTTAAAACCTTATCTAAAAATCTAGCTCTTTGAGGATCAACAAAATTTCTAAGTGAAAGTATCATAGTAACTATTGGATCCATACTTACATCACCACTAACATTATTTGATGCTCCTAAATTTCCTCCTCCCATATTTCCGCTCATCATGTTAGCAAGAGCTCCTAATCCCCCCATGTTTCCCATTTGATTCATTGCTGGAGATCCACTACCTAATAATCCCATAAGTGAACCTAAATCCCCCATAGGGTTTCCACTTCCCATTATATCTGATAAAGGATTATTCTTGTTGTTCATATTTCCATTCTCGCTACCTTTATTCTTTGAATAATTATTTTTCACTCCATCATTATTATTTAAAATAGAATTTATGGAATTCATATCAAATCCATCATTGCCCATGGAAGATAAAACTTCTGATACTTTGTTAACATCAACATTTCCAAGTCCTAACATGTCTAACATCTGAGGATTTAATCCTCCCATAAAATTTCCTTGATTTGAATTTTCGCTAACTTTATTTTTACGTCTACGCTTTGACATCTCCTATCCTCCTCAATAAATTTATATATATGTATTATAATTTTTTATTTTTTAGGAGGGTTAAAAAACCCTCCAAAAATTATTCTAACAACAATCATAGCCGCAGCTATTTGCGTTTACACCACCACATAGCCAGAATAATAAGAATAAGATATATGCTCTATCATTGCATAATAAACCTGATTGACAAAGTATTAGCAATGTTGGTAATGTTGTACAAGCATTAAATCCTGAACAACCAGTGTTTCTACTTTGACTGCAGCAACAATCATGTTTTTTATGCTTGCATTTGCATTGGCATTGGCATTTACATCTGCATTTGCAGCATTTCTTTCTACTCATAAAAATTCACTCCTTTTCTATTAGCAACATCTATTATTGCATCCACAAGCATTAAATCCACCACATAGTAATGATAATAAAATTAAAATATATGCTCTATCGTTACATAATAAACCTGAACATTGTAAAACTAAAAGAGTTGGTAGTACTGTACAAGCATCCATTCCTGTACATCCGCCATGTCTACTATGTCTATCATAGTTATCATGACTATTACAGCAACATTTTTTCTTTCTACTCATTTCTCTTTACTCCTTTTCTATTTTCTAAACATTTATTAACATCCACAATTTCCTAATAATCCATTACAATTATTGTTTCCACAATTATTTCCGAATCCACCACATAAAGTTGCTAAAATAATTATCCATATTATAGAGTTACATCCAAATCCGTAATTTCCGCCTCCACAGCAACATTCATCTTCACAGCAGCAACAACATCTATTATTACCATATCCGCCGTATCCGCCACCACATAGCAATAATAACCAAATTAATGTCCATATTCCGCCTCCGAAGCCAAAGCCACAGTTATTTCCAAATCCACCACAATTGTTTCCAAATCCACCACAAGAATTATTTCCTAATCCGTTAAAATTATTAACTCCTCCTATAGATTGTCCACAATTATCAAAAGAATTTCCAACACCTGAAGTATTACAGTATCCTGAATTACCATAATTGTCATTTGACATTCCTTCTAAGATTTCATTTAAGTCCATAAATGTTACCTCCATATATTTTCTTTATACTATATAGTATTCCCTTTACAAACTTTTGACACATATTTATGGAATATTTTCTACTTTTTGTAATAAAAATTAATAAAAGTGCATATACTTCAAAAAAGAAGCTGTGAAGATAAAATCTTCACAGCTTCTTTAATAATATATTCTAGAAACATCTAAAAATTTAATTTTATATTTTAATTTATGCAATTAAATTTCTTGAACTAAATTATCAAAAAGATAATCTACAAGCTCATCTTTTCCTTTTTTATTTAATGAAGAGAAGAACTTAAGTTTATAATCCTTAGGCAATCCTAGAGTTTCTTTTATAAGCTTTTCGCTTTTTCCCATTTGGTTATTAGATATCTTATCACTCTTTGTTGCAATAACTTCAACTTCATATCCATAATGCTTTATCCATTCATACATTTGAATATCATCAGCAGTAGGCTTATGTCTACAATCTACTAATAAAACAACCTTCTTTAGAGGACCTCTATTTAATAAATATCTTTCTATTGTAGCACCCCAAGATGCTTTCTCTTTTTTAGATACTTTTGCGTATCCATAACCAGGTAAATCTACTAAATAAAAATCCTTATTTAATAAGAAGAAATTTATTAATCTAGTTTTTCCTGGAGTTTGACTTACCTTTGCTAATCCTCTTCTATTAGTTAATGAATTAATTATAGAAGATTTTCCAACGTTTGATCTACCAACAAAAGCTATTTCTGGTAGATTATCATCAGGATATTGTTCTCTCTTAACCGCTGATATTATAAATTCCGAACTTTTTATTTTCATTATTTTTCAACTCCAACCAATGCATTTTCTAATACATCATCAATTTTATCTGCAAGTATTATATTTAAACTATCCTTAACTGTTTTAGGAAGTTTAATTACGTCCTTTTCATTTTCCTTAGGAACTATAACTGTATCAATCCCTACTCTTCTTGCTGCCAAGCATTTTTCTTTTAAACCACCAATAGCTAAAACTTTTCCAGTTAAAGTTATTTCTCCAGTCATAGCAACATTATGTTTAACCTTTTTACCAGTTAATGCTGATACTAAGGCAGTAGTCATAGTAACCCCTGCAGAAGGACCGTCCTTTGGAACTGCACCTTCTGGAGCATGTATATGAATATCTTTTTTAGAATAAAATTCATCCTTTATTCCTAATTCTTTCATATGAGCTCTCACATAAGAATATGCAGCTCTTGCAGATTCCTTCATTACATCTCCAAGTTGTCCAGTAAGATCTAATCTACCCTTACCATCCATAACCATTACTTCTACTGGTAAAGTATCTCCACCATAAGCAGTCCAAGCCATTCCTGTAACTACTCCAACCTTATCTTCTTTATCAATTTTTTCATAGCTAAAGATTTTTGGACCTAAGTATTTTTCAACTAACTTAGTAGATACATTTAAATTTTTCTTATCTTTTTCTATTATATCCTTTATTCCTTTTCTTATAACATTAGCTATTTGTCTTTGAAGATTTCTTACTCCAGATTCTCTTGTATAGCTATCTATAATAAGTTTTAAAGCAGAATCAGATATAGTAATTATTTTATTATCAACACCATGTTCTTTTAATACCTTTGGTACTAAATATTTCTTAGCTATTCTGAATTTTTCTTCATAAGTGTATCCTGATACTTCTATTAATTCCATTCTGTCTAAAAGAGGTCTTGGAATTCCATCTAAAGAGTTTGCTGTTGTTATAAACATAACCTCTGATAAATCAACATCTACCTCTAAATAATGGTCTCTAAAAGTTTTATTTTGTTCATTATCAAAAACTTCTAGTAAAGCATCAGCTGGATTTCCTTTAAAATCCATTCCTAACTTGTCAATTTCATCTAGTAAAAATACCGGATTCATACTTTTAGCTTCCTTTAATCCAGTAACTATTCTTCCTGGAATTGCTCCAACATAAGTTCTTCTATGTCCTCTTATATCTGCTTCATCTCTAACTCCGCCTAAAGACATTCTTACAAAATGTCTATTTAATGAAGTTGCAACACTTTTAGCTATAGAAGTTTTACCTACCCCAGGAGGTCCAACTAAACAAAGAATAGGACCTCTTAATGAATTACTTATTTGCTTTACAGCTAAATATTCAAGAATTCTATCCTTTACATCCTTTAATCCATAATGATCTTTATCTAATACTTTTCTAGCATCTTTTATATTTAAAGTATCCTTAGTAAATTCTCCCCAAGGCATGTCTAATAAATTTTCTAAGTAAGTTCTTGTAACTCCGCTATCTTGAGAATATGAAGATGAAGACTTAAGCTTTGAAATTTCATATTCAGCTTTTTCTTTAACCTGATTTGGTAATTTTTTCTCATTTATAACTTTTTCAAACTCAATTACAGCTTTCTTATTATCATCATCTTCTCCAAGTTCTTCTTGTATTACCTTCATTTGCTCTCTTAAATAATATTCTCTTTGTCCTTTATCCAAATTCTTCTTAACCTTAGTTCCAATTCTCTTTTCTATTTTAGCTACTTCAATCTCTTGTTTCACGTAAAATATTAATTTTTCTATTCTTTTCTTTAAATCTAAAGTTTGAAGAATATCCTGCTTGTCCTCTTGTTTTATAAGAGCATATGAAGAAATTAAATCTGTAACCTTATTTAAATCTTTTTCTTCTTCTAGATTATCAAATAAATCAACACCATTTATTCCACTACTTGCTGTAATATCTAAAAACTCAAAAAAGTCATCCTTTAACTTTCTTGATAAAGCTTCAAATTCATGGTCAATTTCATTATCAATCTCTATTTTTTCTATTGATGCTTCAAGTAATTCCTCTTTATCAAAGAATTCATCCATCTTTGCTCTTTCAATACCTTCTACTAAAACCCTTATAGTGTTTTTTGGCATTTTTACAATTTGCTTTATTTCACATATTGTACCTGTCTTAAAGATGTCATCTTCACTTGGATTGTCAATCTCTATATCTTTTTGAGCTGCTAAAAATATCTTTTGATCTCCTGCCATAGCTTTTTCAACAGCTTCTATTGACTTTTCCCTACCAACGTCAAAGTATATAACCATATTAGGAAATACAGTTAAACCTCTTAGAGGAATTAAAGGAAGAATTAATTTATCTTCTTTCATAAATATCCCCTCCAAAAAAATTAATAACCACATATTATATAAATATATAGCCTTTAACAAGTATACACATATTACAAGTTTTTTTCAAGCTTATTTAATTTCATAAAAGAAAACTAACACTTTAAGTATTAGCTTTCTTTAGAGATTCTGCATTTAAAGCACTGGTACCAAAAAATGATGTATTATCTTTTAGTGTTAAGCTATCTTTTTCTATACATTCTTCTTCACAAAGTGCAATATTTAATACCTCTTCAACCACTTTAACTCCAACTATTTTTATTCCATCAATGTCCCTAGTTATACTACTTAAATTTTCCTTTGGAACAATTACTAATTCTACTCCTGCTCTCTTTGCTGCTAATATCTTTGCATTTACTCCTCCTATTGGTTTTACCTTTCCTTTTATTGATATCTCACCAGTCATAGCTACTCTATTATTTACAGGAACTCCTTTTATAGCACTATATATAGCTGTAGCTATACTTATTCCAGCCGATGGGCCATCTACTGGTATTCCTCCAGGAAAATTCACATGTATATCATAGGATTTTGAATTTAAATTAAATATGTTATCTAATACTGTTAATACATTCTGTACAGAACAATATGATGTACTTTTTCTCTTTATTTTCTTCTCTCTACCTCCTAGTTCTTCATCATCAACTATTCCAGTAATTTTTATACTACCTATACTATTACTTGATAGCTTTGCAGTAGCTTCTATTTCCATTAAAGCTCCATTATTAGCTCCATATATAGCTAACCCATTTACATATCCAATTTCAGGTTTATCATTTATCACCCTTTCCATTCTAGGATTGTATTGACCATTTTCAATGACCCAATAAATATCACTCTCTTTTATATAATCTCTATTTTCATTTATTGCAAGGCCAGAACATAATTGTACCAAGTTTATAACTTCTCTTCCATTAGTACAATATCTAGATACTATGTCTAACCCTTCATCACTTATTTTATAGCCAACCTTATTTATGGCATTTAAAGCAATTTTTCTAATCTCTTCAACTGTTAATCCCCTAAAAAATATTTCTACGCATCTTGACCTTATAGCTGGAACTATTTCTTCTGGACTCCTTGTAGTAGCGCCAATCAATCTAAAGTCTGCTGGTAATCCATTATCAAATATTTCTTTTATATATCTAGGAGTATTTGGATCTTCTGAACTATAATAAGCTGAGTCTAAAAAAACTTTTCTATCCTCTAACACTTTGAGAAGTTTATTTAATTCAATAGGATGTAATTCTCCTATTTCATCTATAAAAAGTATTCCTCCATGAGCTTTTGTTACAGCACCTGGTTTAGGCTGAGGTACCCCTGCAATCCCTAAGGATCCTGCTCCTTGATATATTGGGTCATGAACAGAACCTATTAATGGATCGGCTATCCCCCTCTCATCAAATCTCAAAGTTGTGGCATCTATTTCAACAAATTTAGATTCATTATTAAAAGGTGATGCTACCATTTTCTTAGCCTCTTCTAAAATTATCCTGGCAGCTGCAGTTTTTCCTACCCCTGGTGGTCCATATATTATTACATGTTGTGGATTTGGACCACAAAGTGCTGCTTTAAGCGCTTTTATCCCCTTTTCCTGTCCTATTATTTCTTCTAAATCAATTGGTCTACTTTTTTCTGTTAAAGGTTCTGTCAGTTTTATCATTCTTAATTTATTTAATTTTTCCATTTGTTTTTCATTTTCTTTTTCTAATATACTATTATCTTTCTTCTTATTGGCAAATGACTTGCTCATATATATATAGAATAAAATTGATATAAGTAATTGTAAAAACATTATAAATGTATAACTATTCATCTCTAATACCTCCCGTTATATAAGGTTAGTATTTACCTATTTTTGTGATAATATTCCAACAAATTCATAAAATCAAAAAAAGATGCATAAATAATATGCATCTTTTTTATTAAGCAGTTTCTATATCTTTCCTAGCTTTATTTTTCTTCTCAGTTCTTAAATTCGGTCTAACTTCTCCTTCTGGAAGCTTTTCAAGCTCTGGACCTTTTCTATCTTTTATTGTCTCTTCAGTTATAGTAGCTTTTACAATATTCTCCTCTGATGGTATATCAAACATTATATCCATCATAGTTTCTTCTACTATGGATCTTAATCCTCTTGCACCAGTTTTTCTATTTATTGCTTCATCTGCAATAGCTTTTAAAGCATCCTCTGTAAAATCTAGTTTTACATTATCAAGCTCAAATAACTTTTTGTATTGTTTAACTAGAGCGTTCTTTGGCTTAGTTAAAATACTTACTAAAGCTTCGTTATCTAAAGCTTCTAAAGTTACTAAAACTGGTAATCTACCAATAAATTCTGGTATTAAACCGAATTTTAATAAATCTCCAGGCATTATATCCTTTAAAAGCTCTCCAACATTCTTTTCGCTTTTTCCTTTAACCTCAGCACCAAAACCTATAGAACTCTTAGTTTCTCTTTTTTCTATTATTTTATCTATTCCATCAAAAGCTCCACCACAAATAAATAAAATATTTGAAGTGTTAATTTGTATAAACTCTTGATGTGGATGCTTTCTTCCACCTTGTGGTGGTACTGAAGCTGTTGTACCCTCTAATATTTTTAATAAGGCTTGTTGAACACCCTCTCCAGAAACATCTCTTGTAATAGATGGATTTTCTGATTTTCTAGCAATCTTATCTATCTCATCTATATATATTATACCTTTTTCAGCTCTTTCAACATCATAATCTGCATTTTGAATTAGCTTTAAAAGTATATTTTCAACATCTTCACCAACATATCCTGCCTCTGTTAATGTTGTAGCATCTGCTATAGCAAATGGAACATTTAACATTTTAGCAAGAGTTTGTGCAAGTAGTGTCTTACCTGAACCTGTAGGTCCTACTAAAAGTATGTTACTTTTTTGTAATTCAACATCATCTTCTGCCTTATTAGCATTTATTCTCTTATAATGATTATAAACAGCTACTGCTAAAGATTTCTTAGCTCTATCTTGACCAACAACATATTGATCTAAATAATCCTTGATTTCTTGTGGCTTTGGAAGATTGCTAGCTTCTAATGGTGATGATTGTGTATTTCCTTCAAATTCATCTTCTATGATCTCTGAACAAAGCTCTATACACTCATCACATATATAAACACCAGGACCTGCGATTAATCTCTTAACCTGTTCCTGACTTTTACCACAAAAAGAACATCTTAATTGCTTTTTATCTTCAAATTTTCCCATTTCATCCACCTCAACTTTCAATGAGACTTAAGTTGTAGATTATTTTCTTTCTATAACTTTATCTATTAATCCGTATTCTACTGCTTCTGATGCTTCCATGAAATAATCTCTCTCAACATCTATTTTTATTTTTTCAAGAGGTTGATTTGTATTTTCACTTAAGATTTGATTTAATTTATCTTTTATCTTTAGTATTCTCTTAGCATGAATATCTATATCAGTCGCTTGCCCTTGGAATCCACCTAAAGGTTGGTGTATCATTATTTCAGCATTTGGCAATGCAAATCTCTTTCCTTTTGCTCCTGAAGATAATAAGAATGCTCCCATAGAAGCGGCCATTCCAATACAGATTGTAGATACATCAGGCTTTATATATTGCATAGTATCATAAATTGCCATTCCTGAAGTTATTGAACCTCCTGGCGAATTTATGTAAAGATGTATATCTTTATCTGGATCTTCACTTTCTAAGAATAATAATTGTGCAACAACAAGATTAGCAGTTACATCATTAACCTCTCCACTTAACATTATTATTCTATCTTTTAATAATCTTGAGAATATATCGTAACTTCTTTCGCCTTTACTTGTTTGTTCAACTACCATAGGTACTAAATTACTCATTAAATTCCCTCCTTTTTTTAAAAAACTCTAATTATAATATTGACATATATATTATAAAAACATACATTATCATAATTATTATATAAAAAAAATATCTATTTGTTAATTAATCTTTTTCTAAACAAACTTTTAATTTTAAAATAATTGCCAAGAAATACTTCCTGGCAATTATCTGAAAGTTTATTTATTTATTATTTTAAAGATTCAAATAACATTTTTAAAGTTTTTTCTCTCTTAACATCTAACTCTAAAGCATCTCTTTGAGCATTTAATAATAAATCAACCATTTTCTCAGTTTCTGCTCCATTTGAGTACATTTTAGCAACTTCTTCTGCTTTTGCTTTTAATTCTTCTTCAGTAGCTTCTATAGCTTCTGCTTCAGTTACAGCACTTATAACTAAATCAGTTTTTACTTTTCTCTCAGCATTTTCTTTCATGTAAGATTTCATCTTATCTTCAGTGCTTCCAGTAAACTCATAGTATTGCTCTAAGCTTAGTCCTTGTTGTCCTAATCTCATTTCTAAATCTCTTACCATATTTTCAACTTCTCTGTTGATCATAGCTTCTGGAATTTCTACTTTTGCGTTATCAACTACAGCGTTTATAACTTTTTCTTCCATTTCTCTTTTAGCTCTTAATTCGTTAGCTTTTACAGCTTTTTCTTTTAAGTCAGCTTTTAATTCTTCTAAAGTATCAAATTCTGAAACTTCTTTAGCAAACTCATCATCTAAAGCTGGTAATTCTTTAACTTTTATTTCTTTTACAGTTACTTCGAATTTAGCTGGTTTTCCATTTAAGTCTTCTTTTCCATAAGCTTCTGGGAATGTTACATTAACATCTTTACTTTCTCCAACTTTTAATCCAACTAATTGCTCTTCAAAGTTATCTATGAAGCTTCCTGAACCTATTTCTAATGGATAATCTTTTCCTTCTCCACCTTCAAATGCTACTCCATCTATGAATCCTTTGAAATCTATAACAGCTATGTTTCCATTTTCAACTGTTCCTTCTTTCTTAGTTTCAACTCTAGCATTTCTTGCTTGCATATCAGCTAATTGTTTTTCTATATCTTCATCTTTTACTTCGTAAGATACTTCTTCAACTTTTAATCCTTTGTAATCTCCTAAAGTAACTTCTGGGTAAGTAGTAACTTTAGCTTTGTAAACTAAGTCTTTTCCTTCTCCAACTTCTACTACTTCGATTTGTGGATAATCAACTGGTCTTACGTTGTTTTCTTCTAAAGCAACTCCATAAGTTTTATCTATACAAGCGTTTATTGCATCATCAAATAAAACTTCAACTCCATAGAATTTTTTAACCATGTTCATTGGAACTTTTCCTTTTCTGAATCCTGGTATGTTAAACTTCTTTGAGTTTTTATTATAAGACTTTTTTAACGCCTCGTTAAAGTCCTTAGCATCAACTTTAATTTCTAATTCTACAACATTTGTGTCTATTTTGTTCATTTTAGATTCCATTGTATATTCCTCCTGTAAATAGCCTTTAAAATTCATGTTTTATGAATGAACTCAGCCAATTATAACATATAATTTCTTTTTTTATCAAATATTTCTTTATTATTTTATTCTTACATTTATACATTTTATCATACTAGTAGTTTTTTTTCTATAAAATCTTTAACATCTTTTAATTCTTCGCAAGTTTTAAAATTATCCCTATAAACTTCTATTATTAATGGAGCTTTATAGGCTAAACTTTTTAGTTTATTAATTATAGGTTTATAATTTACTTTTCCATGACTATGTAGTAATTTTATATTCTTGTTTTATATAACAAGTAAATTTAATATCATATTTTATGTTATCTTTTAAATACTTCAAAAATTCTATATCTTAAGACATATACCAATAAACATTTTTTCTTGAGATAAATATATATTATTTCTCTTTCTATGTGAGCTAATTCATTATATATCTAAAATTTCCTTTTTATAATAGTATTAAAATCTTGTTTTTTCATACCATAAAAGTTGTATAATTAAACTCCTAATTTATTAGTAGCTTTGCATATACTTTTTAAAAGCTCTAAAGAATCTTTTCTTCTCTCATCTTTATCAAATTAAGGTTCATTTATAGATGAAAAAAATTTACTGATTTTATATTAAAGTTATTTTTCTCTTTTTCTTCAATTAGTTTCTTTACAAAATAATCACTATAAGTATTTAAAAATAATTCTCCTGTATCTAAATCCAATTCTTTCATTATCTTAATTGATTTTTTCAATTCAAAATCTGGATAAAAACATGCTTAAGAAATCCCAACTTCCAAATTAATTTCTCTCATTCATTTTTAACTCCTAATTATTATAACTTATAGTAAACATTTAAATAAATTTTTTAATCTTCATTTTAAATAATACTATTTGATTATATGAAGATACTATGTTATGATAAGCTTTGTTTGATTGTGAGAATTTTAAAAATAAAATAAATTTTAAAAACTAAAAATATACAAAAAGAAAGAGGATAAAGAATGAATAATATAAAATTTGATGACTTAGGTCTTAAGGAAAGCTTACTTAAAGCTATAAAAGATATGGGATTTGAAGAACCATCTCAAATTCAAGCTGAAAGTATTCCTGTAGCCCTAGAAGGACACGATATAATCGGTCAAGCTCAAACCGGTACTGGTAAAACAGCTGCTTTTGGATGTGCTATAATAAATAATGCTAATTTTTCAGGAAAAAAGAAAACTCCAAAAGCACTTATTTTAGCACCAACTAGAGAGCTTGCTATACAAGTTAACGAAGAACTTGTAAAACTTGGAAAACACGAAAAACTTTCTGTTTTACCAATATACGGTGGTCAACCAATAGATAGACAAATTAGAGCTTTAAAAAATGGTGTTGATATAGTTGTTGGAACACCTGGTAGAGTATTAGACTTAATAAGAAGAAAGAGTTTACCTCTTAACGATATAGGATTCCTAGTGTTAGATGAAGCTGATGAAATGTTAAACATGGGATTCATTGATGATTTAGAAGAAATTGTTAAATCATTAAAAACTGATAGACAAACACTTTTATTCTCTGCTACTATGCCTCCACAAATAAAAAAATTAGCTAAAAATTACATGAAAAAAGATACTAAGCACATCGCAATAAAGAAAAGTTCTTTAACAGTTTCAAAAATAGAACAATTTTATTTTGAAATAAAACATAGAGATAGATTTGAAACACTTTGTAGAGTTTTAGATTTTGATGAACCAAATGCTGCAATAATTTTCTGCAAAACCAAAAAAGGTGTTGACGAAGTTGTAGAAAAAATGCAAGCTAGAGGATACATGGTTGAAGGTATGCACGGAGATATGAGCCAAAACCATAGACTTCAAACTTTAAGAAAATTTAAAGAAGGAAGCTTAGACTTCTTAGTTGCTACTGACGTTGCAGCTAGAGGAATAGACGTTGAAAGCGTAACTCACGTTATAAACTATGATCTACCACAAGACAATGAAAGTTATGTACATAGAATCGGAAGAACAGGTAGAGCTAACAGAGAAGGAGTTGCTTATTCTTTAGTTACTCCAAAAGAATATATGATGCTTAAGCAAATTCAAAAGCATACTAAGAGTAAAATAATAAGAAAAGCTGTACCTACAGTTGATGAAATATTCCAAAATAAACATAATAACATAATAAACAATGTAAAATCTACTATAGAAGAAGCTTCTGAAGATTTCCAAAAGTTTATTCCAATAGCTACTCAATTAGATGAAGATTATAGCTTAGTAGATGTTGCAGCTGCTCTTTTAAAAATAGTATTTGATAAAGAATCTTCTTTTGATTACACTTCAAATTCTATAGAAGCTCCTGTAATGGATGAAACTAGACTATTTATGTCTGTCGGAAGAAGAGATGGTATAACTCCTAAATCTCTTGTTAATTTCTTAAAAGAAACTGCTAGAATAAGCCCTAAACAAGTTGGAGATATAGACATAAAAGAAAACTTCTGCTTTGCTAACGTTGATGCTGATGTAGTAAATAATATAATGAAAAAATCAATGGGCAAAAAACTTAATAGAAGAACTGTTAATATAGAAGTTGCAAAAAAAAGAAAATAATACAAAAAGACATACTCATATGAGTATGTCTTTTTTATTTATTCTTACAATAGCTAGAACCCTTTGAACATCTACATCCACTTGAGGAACACCCTGCACAATTTCCATTTGATTTTTTAGAACATGCTCCTCTATTTCCACAGCAACTTTTTTTGAATCCTAACTCTTCTAACTCTTCTTCACTTAAGTATTTCAGTGGAAATTCATTTTCACCAAAGCTTTCATACTCAGGCGTATCTTTAATTTCATTTCTATCTATATTTAACAAAATTATCACCTCATTTTCTTATAAATACCAAATTAATAAACTATTATTTTGTATTACTTATTAATATAACATACTAAATAAACTTTAACTACTTAAATTAAAATTTTAATTTTTATAATTTTTAGCATTTTTTATTTATTTATGATAAAATTTACTTATAAAACATTTACATTATTAGGAGGTACACTATGAGTATTCATATAGGTGCAAAAGAAGGTCAAATAGCTGAAACAATTTTATTGCCTGGAGATCCTTTAAGAGCTAAATTTATAGCTGAAACATTTTTAGAAAATCCAGTTTGTTACAATGAAGTTAGAGGAATGTTAGGATATACAGGAACATATAAAGGAAAAAGAATATCAGTTCAAGGTACTGGTATGGGTGTTCCTTCAATTTCTATTTACGTTAATGAACTTATAAGAGATTATGGAGTTAAAAATTTAATAAGAGTAGGGACAGCTGGCGGTATGCAAGAAGATATAAAAGTTAGAGACTTAGTTTTAGCTATGTCATCTCATACTGATTCTGCAATAAATAAAGTTAGATTTAATGGTTTAGATTTTGCTCCTACAGCATCATTTAAAATTTTAAAGGCTGCTTACGATACTGCTGTTGAAAAAGGATATTCTCCTAAAGTTGGTAGCGTATTCACAGCTGATAGTTTCTATAATGATAATCCTGAAGCATGGAAACAATGGGCTAAATTTGGTACTTTAGCTGTTGAAATGGAAACTGCTGCTTTATATACCTTAGCATCTAAGTATGGTGTTAATGCCTTAACAATACTTACTATAAGTGATCATTTAATTACTGCTGAAGAAACCACTGCTGAAGAGCGCCAAACTACATTCACAAAGATGATGGAAGTTGCTCTTGATACTGCCATAACTTTATAAAATAAAAAACAGATTGATTATTCAATCTGTTTTTTATTTATTAATTATTCTTATCTTCTTCTAAACCTGGTAATGAAAAGTCTTGTACATTATAAACTATCCACTTTCCATTTTCATACTTCATATTTGTGAAAAAGTTTTTTTCCATTGATTCACTTTTAACATCTATTCCCAATATTTTCTTTTTTATCTTATAAGAAACATTAACCACAATCCTCGCTTCATAAACACCATGATTACGTTCTATCGAACTATTTTCCATCTTAATTTGAAGATCACTTATATCATAGCCATTCTTTAAAAGAAAATATTTTTGACTTAATGTATTATATATATTATTCTTAACTTCATCTTTAGCATTTTTTATATCATTTTTATCCTCTGAATTTAAAGCCTGAAATACGCTATTATAAAATTCTTTTACAACTTTTTCAACATCATCTTTTATAATTGTATCTTTTAAATCTAGTTCTATATTTATTTCTGGATGGTCTTCTATATAAACCTTTTGGCTATCTATTTCTCCCCAAGGAGTATTGCATTTTATAGTTAAATATGTTGAACCATCCTTAGGGAAAGGTCCAACATCCTTAAAATCTTTTACCTTTATACCTGAGTCCTCTCCATTTATATATACATTACTATCCTCAAAACTACTCTTAACTGTAACTAACATTCCATTTAAGGGTATATTTATCTTATTATTATCCATGAAAATTATATTTTTTTCTTCTACTAAATTAGAATTATATGCTTTTTTCTCAATTTTAACATCATATACTCCCGGTATTAAATTAGGTATTTCTAAACTTCTACTAGTATTAGTTGTCCCTATAAAATTACCATTTAAATATACACTAGCTTCTGGAAAATTAGATAATACAACAAGCTTCTTTTTTTGTATTACAACATACCATTTTTCTCCCCAAAAACTTTTTTTAGACTCTAACTTTGTAGAATATACCTCATCACCATTTTCTAAAGAAGATACTAATTTATTAATTCTACTTTTATCTGATTTAAAAAAATCAATATATGGTATTAACTGTTCTTTTGTTATTGCTGAACTTTTATTTCCTTTTTCTATTAAATTCATCAAGGCTCTTTCATTTCCTTTACTTAATGAATTAGATAATTGTTCAATTACATCTCTCTTTTTACTACTGACATTACCATATAGAAATACTATAATTAAAGCTAAAGCAATAATACAAATTAATATCACCTTAGGATCCTTTTCTTTTATAATTTTATTTTTTACTCTTTTATAAAAGCTACAAATGTTATGACCTATCCCTGCAATAATCTCTTTCAATTTATCCATATGTTAAAGCTTACTCCTCTAGTAAATTTATAATCCACTTATTACAGGATGTACATTTATAAACTTGTATTCCAAAAGGATATAGTATTTCATCTTTAAATCTATTATAATCACTTCTTAACTCTTTTAATGAATAAAATTCATCATCTTCAGTTAAAGCTCCTACTAATTCGCATATATAATTTTCTTTAGTTTTAAAACAGCAATCATTCTCATCTGTACACTTTATTTTCTCTAATTTTAATTCTTCTTGAAAATCTTGTAATATAGGTATTATATCTTGAAATTCACTTATATCATCTTGAAAATCCTCTGCTAAAAAATCCACTCCACTTATAGTAAATAATTTATCCATTTAACCACCTCTAATTTCCTAACTAAAATTTACTAACTAATTCTAGTATTACATAAATTAATTTTACCAACTTATTTTAGCATAATAAATATTATTGTAAATAATTTATTGTTAACAAGAGCAAAAATAGCCACTAAATGAGCTATTTTTTAATATTTATATTTAAAACAAAAGTTTATTTATTCTATTATAGATAAGAACTCTTCTTCATTTATTATCTTAATATCAAAATTTTCTTTTATTAAATTTTCTGCTTTTTTTAATTTAATACTCTTTTCGTTTTCTTTTAATTTATTTAAATCTCTAATTCCTGTAATTAAGTAATTTGTCTTTTTACTTACAGAGCTTGAGACAAACCCTCCACATCTTATTACATTCCCTATGGCTTCTCCTCTAGACATAGAGCTTAAAGGCCCTGTAAAAACTACATTTTTACACTTTAAAGATCTTTCTTCCTCTTTCTTCTTTTCTTTAAGCCTTAAATTGCTTGAATATTTACATTCACCCTTTTTTCCAGAAGATTTATATCCATTTTTATAAACAGCACCTATTCTTATGGCAAGCTTATCTGAAAGTTCTTCAACTGATTCTATCTCTAAGTCTTTGCATATATTAAGTAATATATTAGCACATGCCCTTGCATCTTCCCCTGCATGGTGATGAGAAAATTCAAAACCTAAAGCTTCACTTACAGTTCCTAATTTATGATTTGGTAATGATTTATAATAATTCTTTGCCATAACTACTGTACAGGCATATTCAAAATCTGGATAAGGTATATCATAAAAATCTAAAGTTTTTCTAAGAACGCTAATATCAAAAGCTGCATTATGAGCTATTACTAAATTCCCATCTATGTAACATTTTATTTCTTCCCATATTTTATTAAAAGTTCTCTCATTTTCAACATCCTCTGGCCTAATTCCATGTATCCATATATTCATAGGCTGAAATCTCATTTCACAAGGCTTTATTAAAAAATATTTTTCCTCAACAATTTTATTATTTTTAACAACAGTCAACCCAATAGAACAAGCACTATTTCTTTTCTCATTAGCAGTTTCGAAGTCTATTGCAACAAAATCCATTTATGTCTTTCTCCCTTTCTATGTAACAATAAACAATATTATATCACATTTTATTTTATTATTTTAATTTAAAATAAAAAGACCTTACTGTAGAAATAAAATATTTCTACAGTAAGGTCTAAATTTCTGCTTTAAGACTATTTTTAAGTTGTATTTATAGATTTCACTTTATATTTATAATTAAAAAACTCTAAAAGTAAACTTACTTCTTAAACAAAAAATTTTAAAATCAAATTAAAAGTCTATTTAATTACACTTTTAATATTATTAAATATCTCTTTATTCTCTTTTATCTTTTCTTCATTACCTAGTACACAGATGTAGTCTTCCTTCATTAGATCTTTAATCATAGGTGCAAAACTCTTAATTTTTTCTACATCTGCATTTATAATTTCTTCTCTTTCTTTTTGAAGATCTTCATAAGTAAAGTTACTTAAATAGTATGAAACTGCTATATCACCTTTTATACCATTGCTTATAGGTTGATCATATTTTCTTATTGTACCTATAATGTATTTAGTCATTTCTCTTTCATCAGCTTCAAAATCATTTAAATAGTTAGGTATATTATCATAAGCTTCTAATGTACTTACTATATTAGGATCTCTATATGAAACTATATATGCTCCACCATCTCTTCTAAAGTTAGAAAACACTCCATAAGCTCCACCTTTAACTCTTACAGAATTCCATAAGTAGTCAAACCCTAGAATACTTTCTAATAAAGATAAGGCACCAGAATACTTATATCCATCAATTTTGTAGTTTCCACCTTTAGCTACATATTGTACATTGCCTTGAGTTAAAAGTCCTTCATTTTTCTTTACTAACTCAAATCTATATTCTTCTTTTTCAAAATTATTATTATTTATTTTGCTTATTAAATATTTTACTTTTTTCTTAAAGTTTTTATATTCATCTTCTTTTCCTGAATAACTTATAAGCATATTTTGCTTATTAAAGATTAAGTCTCTTACCTTTTTTAAATTATCTGATATTATGGATTTTTTATCTTCCTTATCTATATTTACTAAGAAATCATAATAATCTAATCCACTTATTTTTTCATCATAAGCTCCTCTATTTGTGCAATATGATAAAACTTTTTTCATAGCTATTCTATGACCACTATCAAATATAGCTCCTTCTAATCTAGCTCTTTTTTCTCTGATTATTTGCATAATTCTATCCATATCATCTAAGTCAGTGTGATTTACAATCTCAGAAACTAACTCTATAGCTTTATTAGTCTTACTACTTAATGCTTTATATGAAATTTCTAAATATGGACTAAACTCATTATTTTTCTTTAGATTAGCAAAAGTTATAGCACCAAAGCTTATTCCACCTGTATTTATATTTATAGCATTTGATAATTTAGAATAATCATAATCTTTTGTTCCACACTTACCTAATATATCACATAGTAATCCAATATAAGGTATTAAATCTTGAGGAACACTATTTGTATTAAAGAAGAAATTAACATAGTCTATTTTATTAGTATGAAAATCATGGTGTAATGTTGTAATTCCATCTATATCCTTTTTTTCTGTAGGAATTTTAGTTGCTTCTTTATCTATATCCTCTAAAGATAACATAGGAATACTTTCTAAATCTTCTTTCTTATCAGGTGTACTTTGTCTTTCTTTTAACTTTTTACAATTATCAATTATTTCATTTAAAGTCTTTTCATCAAAACTATTTTTAATCTCTTCTAACTTCTTCTTTAATTCAGCAGACTTTTTCTCATTTATTCCTTTTTCAGGATTAAGAGAAACAAGTGAAGAGTGAGTATTATTTATCATATATTTTTCAATTAAATCTTCAAAATAATTACTTGTTAAAGCAGATTTTATTTTTTCAAGATTTTTTTCATATTCTAAATGAGCATATGGATCACCATCATAAAGCCAGCTATCCATAACTTTTAAATAATAAATTAATCCATTAGGATAAGAGCCATAATCTCCTTCCCTTAATTCAAATTCAACTCTATTTATAGAAGCTTCTATAAGTTCTTTATCTATGCCATTTTCAACTAAATCCTTCAAAGTGTTCATTACTACTTTTTTAAATTCTTCTTCTTTGTTTAGCTCTGCATTCTTAACTAAAACAGTAAAGGCTGATTGTTTAGTTGAGTTATCAAAGTCTCCTGATACAGCTTTCCCTATTCCTGCATCTATTAATGCTTTCTTTAATGGAGCTGCTGTACTTCTTGTTAGAAGATATGCTAAAACATCAAAAGCTAAGCCTTTTTCACCATCTGTGGCATCTCCAATTACAAAGTTTAAGCTATAGTAACTTTTATGATTTAAATCTTCACTTTCAGCTATTCCATAAGTAAAGCTTTCTTCTTTCATATTCTCAAAAGATTTTTGTTCTTTTATTTCTGAATCTATCTCTTTATATTCAAAATTCTTTAAATACTCTTCATTTATAAATTCTAATTCTTTCTCAGTATCTCCATTACCATATAAGAAAATATATGAGTTTGAAGGATGATAATATTTCTTATGAAATTCTAAAAACTCTTCATAAGTTAAATTTGGTATTTCATCAGGATCCCCTCCTGAAGATAAGGCATAGCAAGTATCTGGATATATTGTTTGTGGTATTTTTCTATAAAGTATAGAATCTGGAGATGAGTATGCTCCCTTCATCTCATTATAAACAACACCATTATACTTTAATTCATCATCCTTATTTTCTATATAATAATGCCATCCTTCTTGCATGAATATTTCCTTATGCTTATATATATTTGGATATAATACAGCATCTAAATAAACATCCATAAGATTCATAAAATCTTTTTCATTTCTTGATGCTACTGGATATATTGTTTTATCTGGATATGTCATAGCATTTAAGAATGTATTTAAAGACCCTTTTAAAAGTTCTACGAATGGTTCCTTAGTATTAAATTTTCTAGAACCACATAAAACTGAATGCTCTAAAATGTGAGGTACTCCTGTACTATTATCTGGTGGAGTTCTAAAACCTATTGCAAAGCACTTATTATCATCTTCACTTATGATTTTTATAAGCTTAGCCTTAGTTTTTTCATGCTCAAACCTTAAACCTACTCCACCTATTTGATTTAAATTTTCTATGTTTAAAAGTTTAAATCCACTATAAATATTATTCTCTTTAAAATTCATTTTTCACACTCCTATGGAAATGTATTTTGTTAATATATTTATTTTAATAATTGTACCACAATTACCCTATATTAAAAAGTTTGCTAGTATATATATATATTTATTTCCAAATATCTTTTTATTTATTTAATTTTATAAAAAGAAATGATATAACTAAATCTATATCATTTCTCTTTTAGCTTAAGATTATTCTTAGTGGTTAATTAAATTTTATTAAATTTACTAATATTCCTTTTTAAAATATTGAACTAAAAATTATATATAATAATTTTTATAGTATTCCAAAATATCTAGCAATAACATATAGAATTATTGCTCCCCCACCCAAAAAACTAACCTTTGCATTTCTTTCGTTATTAGCCATAACTTTTTCAAATATTCCTCTAGCTATAAGTAAACTTCCTGCTACAACACCAACCCATTGATTTGTTGTAAACCATTCTGGATTAAGATATGTATAAAAGTATCCAATTACAAGTGGAAAAATAAAGCATCCAAAAATACTTCTTATAAATGGAATTTTTCCTTTTACTAATTTCATCTTATGTAATTCTCCTTTACTCTCTTATTACATATTAATTTTATCAACATTTTAAAAAATTTAAAAGCATATATCTCTTATTAAGTTAATATTTACTTTTATTTATTATTTTTTTTAGTTATTAATCATATACATTATTGAATTATGTATTAAAAATAGGAGGAACTTAATGAAAAAAAAACAAACAATATTATTAGTAACTTCTTTATTTCTAATAGTAGTATTATTAATCTTATCCATACATTCATACTTAAATAAAAAGAAACCCGCTGAATTTTCAGAAGCCATAAATTTATTAAAAGAACCTGAGAAGAAGGAAGATGATGAATTAAAGGCAAAATTTGAAGAAGTACTTCAGGATTTATTTAAAAATACAAATATAGCTATATTAAACAATGACCTAGATGAATTAAAGAAATTTTATGATTTACAAAAAAAACCTAGCCTTTGGGCATATGAAAGTGAAAGTAAAAAAGTTAAGTATTTAAATAACTGGTCTCAAAAGCAAGGAGTTGTATTTAATGAAATAAAATCAAAAACTGAAATAAGAAAAGCTAGAGAAAGAGAAAAGGACCTATACGGAATAATATGTGTTGTTTCAAGTGAATTTACATATTATTATCTTAATGATCCACTTAAAACTAATACATTTAGATTAGGTACTTATCACTATTTAAATTTAAAAAATGAAGGAGACAGATATATTATCACTAAGGAATGGTATACTGATCCCTTTGCTGATTCTCTAGATTTAAATAATATAAAATCTGATGAAATTAAATCCTATATATTAAATAGTTCTAGTCCATCTTATTCACCTGATGAAAGAACAAAAAATGCTATAGACTATGCACACAACTATTGTGGCGCTGCCGCAGATGATGAACTTGGTTTTAACTATAATAAAAAATATACAGACTTTAACCCTCAAGGGGGAGACTGTGCAAACTTTGCCTCTCAAATTCTTTTTGAAGGTGGTGGATTTAAGAAAAATTCAACATGGAACTATTCTAATGGTGACGGTTCTAAAGCTTGGGTAAATGCTCAAGCATTTAAAAATTACATGGTTAATAGTGGACGTGCTTCCTATATTGCTAAAGGTAAATATTCAGAAATATATAAAGCTGCATATAATTTAAGACCTGGTGATTTTGTAGCTTATGAAAAAAATGGACGAATAACTCATATTTCAACAGTTACAGGCTTAGATAGTAAAGGTTATCCTCTAGTAACTTGCCATAACACAGATAGACTTCTTGTTCCTTTCGATTTAGGTTGGAGCAATGACAATATAAGTTTTCACCTAGTAGATGTTTATTATTAATTTATATATAAAAATGATATGTATAAAAATAACGAAAAAATAAAACTTATAAATAATTTTTTAGAATTATTCAGATATTCTACTCATACTTATTTATAAGTTTTATGTTCAAGTTTTAATACATATCATTTTTTAACTATAGTTCTAATCTATATTTTTCTAATGACTTAACTATTAAATCAGCTATTTTCTGTTGATATAACTTATCTCCTAGCAAAGCATCATCTTCCCAATTGCTCATAAATCCCATCTCTAAAATTATTACAGGTCTTTGTGACCAGTTAAATCCTGTCATATCTTTTCTTTCAAAAACTCCATTAACTTTTACTCCACCATCTTTCAAAGTTTCATTTAAAATTTCTCCATATTTTTTACTTTCTTCATATATACCTTTTAACTCCTTTGTTTCAGAAGAAGGAATTAAAATTGAAGCTCCTCTTTTCCCTGAATTATTTGAACCATCACAGTGAAGTTTTATTGAAATATCTGCCTTTGATTCATTTCCTATTTCTGCCCTTTCTCTATTACTTAAGCTAACCTGGTTTTTTTCTCTTGTCATAATTACTTTATAGCCTTCTTTATTTAAAAGTTCTTTTAAAATCATAGCTACTTGTAAATTTATTTCATACTCTGTATTTTTTGTACCAACTCCAGCTGTTCCTGAAGATACTCTAGGCTTTTTTTGATTAGACCAAGGTGCTATAGGTTCAAGCTTACTATCTCCTTTTTCTTGATGACCTGCATCAATACATATAGTAATCTCTTCTTTTTCTTTTCCTAAAACATTCTTTACTAGTAAATTAGTAATAACTACGTTTACCAAAAGAAAAATTCCCAATAAAAATATACATCTCTTTTTCATAATAAAAATCCTTTCTAGTGTTTAAATAATAAATAGTATTTATCTAAACTCTAAAAAATATTATCTACTGTAGTTTTACATATAAATTTTTCATGTTATAATTTTAAAGTCTTAAATTATGTCTAATAAAGAATTTAATATAAATTAAAGGAGATACATATGAAAAAAGTTAATTTTAAAGGAAGTGTAATGTTAAATCCTACTCCAGTAGTTCTTATTACTTCTAAAAATAAGGAAGATAAAGTAAATGCTTTTACTGTTGGCTGGGTTAGCACAGTTTGCACTAAACCTCCAATGATTGCCATGGGAATAAGACCGGAAAGATTATCTCATGAGTATATAAAAGAAAGTGAGGAATGTGTTATAAATTTACCATGTAGAGATATGGTTAAATTTGTTGATTTTTGCGGTGTTAAATCTGGAAGAAAAGTTGATAAAATTAAACACTTTGGATATACTCTTAATAAAGGAATTGCTATAAGTACTCCTTCTATTGAAAAAGCACCTGTAGCTTTAGAATGTAAACTTAAATCAATAACACCTTTAGGTACACATGATATGTTTTTATTTGAGGTTGTTAATGTAAAAGTTGATGAAAGTCTTATAGATGAAAAAGGAAAAATTCATTTTAATAAAGCTAATCTATTAGCATATAGTCACGGAGAATATTTTGGTCTTAATTCTAAACCACTAGGCTCTTTTGGTTATTCAATTAAGAAAAAGAAAAAATCAAGATAGTATTCTAACTAAATATTCAAAAAAGACACTAGGAAATTGGTTTTAAAAAATTCCCTAGTGTCTTTTTTAAATTTTTATATATGCTTCTTAACACTCTTTACAACGTTTATTACTATCTTTTCATATGTATAATTAAAATTCTTCTTTAGCAGATGTTAAGAATTGAATTTCTTCTAAAACAGAGCTTGCTCTACTCTCATCAACCATAACTACTAAATAATCTCCACTTTGTATTTCAATAGAACCCTTAGGTATTATTTCGTTATTTCCTCTTTTTATTGCAACTAAAAGAGCTGATTTTGGCCAATTAACATCTTTTATTTCTTTTCCCTCAGCTTCGCTACCAAGTTCTATTCCAACCTCTAGTAGAGTTTTATTATTAGAAGGTTCTTCTACTTCTGAACCAGCCTTTTCTATCCATCTTTCTAATAAAGATTCATATATTGGTTCACTCTTTAGCAAGTCAGATGTTACATATGAAATTATTACAACTACAGATAAAGATAGCATATGTTCAAAAGAGCCTGTCATCTCTGTAATAAGTATTATACCTGTAATCGGAGCCTTTACTATTGAAGCAAAGTTACCTGCCATGGCTAATATTATAAAATCTATTATATATTGATTTGGAACTCCAAATGCATTACAACTTACTATTCCAACTATATTACCTAATACTGCACCTAAAAGTAATAGTGGAAAGAATATACCACCTGGTGTACCTGCACCGAAACTTATAATAGTTAACAAAAATTTAACCAAAAGTACAACTAAAAGAATTTTTATTGGAAAGTTCTTAGTTGTTAAATCCATTATAAGTTCATGTCCACCACCTAGTATTATTGGTGCAAAAATACCTAATATACCTGTTAATAAGAAAGGAATCATTACCTTAACTTCTACAGGAACCTTTTTGAAATTTCCATATAAACTTTGTACTTTTAAAATTCCCTTTGAGAATATTGCACCTCCTATACCTAAAAGTACTCCTAATATTATTAGCACCCAATAATATTTTAAAGGTAATACAGGAACCTTCTCAATACCTAAGCTAGGATTCATTCCTAAAAATTGTTTTGAGACAAAATCAGATACTAAGGATGCAGCCATTGCAGATACTAAAACTAAAGGTGAGAAACTCTTATGTACCTCTTCTAAAGCAAATATTACCCCTGATAGAGGCGCATTAAATGCTCCAGCTAAACCTGCTGAAGCACCTGATGTTATTAAATATTTTTTCTCTACATTTATTCTTTTTAGACTATTACTAAATCCTTCTCCTACAGCAGCTCCCATTTGTACTGATGGACCTTCTCTACCTAAAGACAATCCAGCTCCTAAGGAAATTACTCCTCCTAAGAACTTATAAATTAAAATCTTTAGCCAGTTCATTTTAAGTTTACCAATTAATTCTCCTTCAACTTGAGGAATACCACTTCCTGAAATCATAGGTTCTCTTCTAACCATAAACCCAACAAGAGCTCCTAAAATAGCTAATACAACTAAAACTATAATCATGTTAGTTACACTTAATGCTGCCCATTCATAAAGCTTTTTAAAAAGCGGAAATAAATAATTAACAATAATTCTATTTAGTACTAAAATTAAAGAACATAAAAGTCCTATGGCAGCACCTTCTAGAACTAATTTAAATCTTAAATCCTTTCTATGTGACAGTATTTTTTCTGTACTCTCATTACTCAAAGATTCCACCTCCTTACACTTAACATTTTATTAACATATTTATTATACTCTTATGTTTTTGCAGATTCAAATTTAATTAAACTTCAATTTTAAATTATTTTTTAAAATATCATTGTAAACATTATCCACTCCTCATAACAATAGTTTTATTCTTTTAATATAAAATCTTATTAATTAAAATATGTATTTTATTAAAAATTTTATACATAGTATTAAAATATAAATTTTATGTAAAATGGTGTGTATCAATGAGTCTTTTTACCTTTTAAAAATGACTTCATACAGCTTATGATGAAGAACTTACTAAGTATAAAATCACAAAATTTTTGACCCTAAAATTTACTTGTGCCTGTTATTAATCATTATATTAAACCTAAAGCCTTTATTAATTAAAAATAATTTTTAAAGTTGTATAGAAATTAATATATTTGATAATAATATTAGCTGTAGAGTTATTTAATCTATACAGCTGTTTTCATATAATATTTCTCTACTTTAGAGATTAAATTTAAAACTACATTCTAAAATGTACGCGTTATTATTTTAGGGTTTTAAATTTCTCTAAACTCATTTTTCGTTATAGCTAATTTGCTGTAACCTCTTATTCATTAAGATAGCTCAGAAATTTCTGAGCTATTACGTTTCTACTTCAAAGTTCTACTAATAATAAATTCTAAAATTATTATTTTCTATTTAAGCTTTCAACTTCAAATTCTTGAAATCTATATTTTTGTCCTGTAGGATTTTCTTTTTCCTTTGGAACTTTCTCTAAAAACATATCATACGGTCTTACAAATTGACCACAATCTCCATATAAAGCTCTATATAATACCATTTTTTCTCCACTTTCTGAATTAGTAACTACACCCTCTACTAAGTAAAAATCACCTTTAAAGTGTCTAAATATTTTTCCTATACTTTTTTCAATATTTCTATCCATAATAACTCCTCCTAAAAACAAAAGGGGTTGTATCAAAATATAGTAATAAAGCTATTTTGATACACTCCCTTTTTATTCCATGGCAACAAATTCTACCTTTTCAACACCATGAACTAATTCTATTTCGTTTAACATTTCTTTTATATCACACTTCATAGTTGATATGTCTATTGTGAAACTTACATGAGCTAATCCATGTATAGGTAGCCCTTGATCTATTGTAAGTATGTTTCCCCCAACATCTGATAATATATTTAAAACTGATGATAAAACTCCCTTTTCATGAGTAACCACCATATTAAATATAACTTTTCTACCTTGAATAGTCTCTACAAATTCAAATATATAGTCTTTATACTTATAATAAACACTTCTACTAATACCAACTTGCTTCACAGCTTCTGTTATCTCTTTAACTTTTCCTTCTTTTAAAAGTCTTTTAGCGTTTATTACCTTTTCAAAAACTTCTGGCAATACTCTTTTATCTATAACTAATAAATTTCCTTCCATTGGAACTATTCACCTCTTCACATCTATAAAATAT
>NZ_JARHZJ010000014.1 GCF_029258205.1 Clostridium sp. | reverse complement strand
AGTACGAGAGGACCGGGATGGACTGACCTCTGGTGTACCAGTTGTTCCGCCAGGAGCACAGCTGGGTAGCTAAGTCGGGAATGGATAAACGCTGAAAGCATCTAAGCGTGAAGCCAACCTCAAGATGAGATTTCCCATAGCATAAGCTAGTAAGATCCCTTGAAGAACACAAGGTTGATAGGTCGGGGGTGTAAGCATGGTAACATGTTCAGCTGACCGATACTAATAGATCGAGGGCTTGACCAAAATATAGTATTAATTATGTGCAATTTTGAAAGAATAATCTTTCTAATCATCTGGTGATGATGTTCTTTAGGGTAACACCCGTTTCCATTCCGAACACGACGGTTAAGCCTTTAGAAGCCGATGGTACTGCACGGGAGACTGTGTGGGAGAGTAGGTGGTCGCCAGGTTAAATATTCCTCGATAGCTCAATGGTGGAGCACTCGGCTGTTAACCGATAGGCTGGAGGTTCGAGTCCTCTTCGAGGAGCCAAATCTAGTGATGATGCGTTTAAGGGTAACACCCGTTTCCATTCCGAACACGACGGTTAAGCCTTTAACGGTCGATGGTACTGCACGGGAGACTGTGTGGGAGAGTAGATGGTCGCTAGGTAAGATAAAGCTTGAATTTTAATTCAAGCTTTTTTTATTTTGTAATTTTAAAATATTCACATGAAAGATTTGATTTTTAAAATTAGATTTTTCTGTGGATATTTTTGTTTTGAAAATTATCCACAGAATTTATAAAATGAAAATATAAAATATTTTTGTGGATAACTTTTGAGTTGTAATGCTTGTCCTATAGCAATAATATTTTTTGAGTTTTAGTATCTTTAATACTTTTTTATGATGTCTGTATTATTTGTAATATTATCAATCTTATAAATTCTTGTTGATAAATTCTTTCTTCTTTTGCTTGTGTATAATTTAAAAATTTTCTAATAAAAATAAGTTGAATTAAGGAACAATTTTGATTTATAAGAATATAATATAGTGTAGTTGAAATTAAAATATTGAATTATAGTTATAAATTAAATTGATAAACAGTAGATTATACTTGAAAGATAGTGAATTTATTAATTACTTTAATGAGCTAGTATTTATCATATAAAAATCATATTATTAAGTTAAATTACTAATATGATTAGAAAAAGGAGATTTTAACCACTTCATAATGTATTTTTTACTATATATTAATCTAAGAAATATATTTTTATAAAAAAATAATAAAATTTTTAATAAAATATATTGACAGATTAGATATATATGTATATAATTAATACTTGTGAAGAGCAAATGCTCTTTAGTGGTAAGGCTCGATAGCTCAGTCGGTAGAGCAGAGGACTGAAAATCCTCGTGTCGCTGGTTCGATTCCTGCTCGAGCCACCATGTGGCGCTATAGCCAAGTGGTAAGGCAGAGGTCTGCAAAACCTTTATTCCCCGGTTCAAATCCGGGTGGCGCCTCCATAAAAAACCTCAGTAAATTTACTGAGGTTTTTGCTTTGCAGAAATTTACATATACACACTAAATTTTATTCCAAACACTAAGAAAAAGTGGATTTATGTTTTATAAATCCACTTTTTTCATTAAATATTAAAAGATGCATGTATCAAAATAAGTTTTTTTATTATATTTTGATATAACTCCTTTTTAAATTTATTTAATATTTTATTATTAGTTTATCTTTAGTTGGATCAAAAAGTATGGATGATCCTATTGGTAAAGTTATATTAGGATAGTCATGACCAAAAGGAATATTATATATAATTGGTTTTTTATATGGTAATAGTATGGAAAGGATAGTATTAATTGTTTTAGGGTTATATGGTGTAAAATGGCCTATTAAGAAAGCTTTACAAGAATCTAGTTTACCTGAAAATTTTAATTGTATTAATAATCTATCTATGACATAATTCTCTTCATTTATATCTTCAATCATGAGAATTTTATTTCTAGTATTTATTTCATAAGGAGTCCCTAAAGTGCTACATATCATAGTTAGGTTTCCACCACAAAGAATACCTCTAAAAAGCTCCTTATTTTCCACATTTAAATTTTTTGTAGATATGTTAATTAAATTTCTTTCATCGGTAAGTATTGACAAGAAGCTATTTTGAGTTCTTAGATCTGAACCAATTTTTGAATTTATCATAGGGCCATGAAATGTTATTAATCCTGTCTTTTGAGATAAGTAATTTAAAAGAACTGTTAAGTCACTATAACCGCATAAAATTTTATGATTTTTTTTTATTACTCCAATATCTAAATATGGCAACATTCTTATACATCCATAACCACCTCTATAAGCTATTATTGCTTTAACTTCTTTATCTTTAAACATTTCCATTAAATCTTCAGCTCTTTCTTGATCAGAGGCAGCTAGATAATCATTTTTTTTCCTTAAATATTTTCCTTCTTTAATTTTAAATCCTAGATTTTTAAATGAAGATATATTATAGTTTATTACATCAGTGCTATCTCCACTGGCAGGGGAAACAACACCTATAGTATCACCAGTTTTTAACTTTTGAAATTTAGACATAAAACCTCCTAAAAAAATAGAGAGCATAAATTGCTCTCAATAATCTTTTAGTTAATTATATGCAAAAATATTTTTATGGTTACAGATAAATTTAAAACATATCTTTTTTATATAATATAAATGCTATTATACCACAAAGTATTACAGATAAAGTCATTATTATATGGAAACCATATGGATGGTGTAATAGTGGTAAATAGTCAAAGTTCATTCCGTATATACCAGAGATAACTGTAAGGATAGACATAAGTATTGTAACTGAAGCTAAGACTTTCATCACTATGTTTAGGTTATTAGAAATAACAGAAGCAAAGAAGTCCATTGTGCTACCTAGAATGTTACTGTAAATATCAGTCATCTCAATAGCTTGTTTATTCTCTATTATTACATCTTCTAAAACATCTTTATCTTCTTCATATTTTTGGATAACATCAAGTTTTAACATCTTTTCTAATGTGATTTCATTAGATTTTAAAGATGTTGAGAAATATACTAAGGATTTGCTTAATGAGTGCAACTGTACTAACTCTCTATTCTTCATTGATTTATGAAGACGTTTTTCTATCATAATACTTTTCTTATCTATCTGTCTTAAGTATAGAAGGTAATATGTAGAAACTCTGTTTAGAATTTGTAAAATAAATCTTGATTTTTTAAATGAGTAAAAATTACGAACTTTGTTTGAAGAGAAGTCGGTTAATACCTTACTATTTTTTAAGCATATAGTAATTAATTCATTTTTTGTATGAATTATTGCTAATGGATAGGTATCATATGTTAAGGAGTTATCCTCCATTTCTGTAAAAGGAATATCGACTATTATTAATATAAAATCTCCTTCAATTTCTATACGAGAAGTTTCTTCATCATCTAAAGGTGCTCTTAAAAATTCTAAAGGAACTCCTGTTTTTTTAGAAATAAGAAGTAACTCTTCCTGAGAAGGCGCTATTATATTAACCCAACAACCTGGTTCAAGGGAAGCAATTTTCTTTAAAGTCCCATCATTTTCACTTAAAGATTTATATATCTGAATCATTTTATCCCTCCCAAAGAATTAAGTTATATTTTGTTTCAATTATCATTAAACAAGTTATTTCAAATAAAATCAAGATAATTTTTATAATTAGCTTATATATAATAAAGAAAGTGATAGAAAAAGAGAGATACAAGCAACACAATCACTATAAGCTTTAAATATGAGCAATTAAGATTGAAATCAATAAAATTTTATACTTATATAGGTAGAATTAATTTTTAAAAGTTAGTATAATGTGATTTGTTTATTAAATATAAAAGTCGGGGGATTTTTAAATGGGCACTATGCATAAAGAAGTAGTCAAAAAAAGAAGAGATGTAGCTATTGTAATTAGTATAGTTTTTATGAGTATAGCTATAAGTTTATCTAATTTTTTTAGTAGTTTTAAATTTGAGTTTTTTAATGCAGCGACAATAACAGATCCAATATTTCTAGTTTTAACATTAGTTATATTTTTTAGAGAGTATAGAAAATGTAAGACAAGTTACAAATATTCCATAGTAGCTAATCAATTAATGATTCATAAGGTAAAAGCTAATAAACAATCAACTTTAGAAAACATAAAGTTAAATAATATTGTGTATTTAGGTAAAGATTATTCTAAAGAATCAAAGGAGTTTAAAACTTCTTCTTGCAAGAAATATGTGTGTAGTTTATTAGATAGAACAGATCATTATTGTTGTATATATAAAAATGGTGATAGATATAATAAATTTTATTTTAAACCAAGTAAAATACTTGTTGATAAATTAGAAAAGAACTTAGTTATCTAAGAAAAAGAGAGTCTTAAGACTCTCTTTTTAATATAAATTTTCTTTAGACATATTGAAGGTTTCTTTAACCTCTGAAAGTAGAAAATTACTTTCTATGAGATCTAAGGCTGTTGAAATAAGAGCATAAGAAGCTTTAAGTGATTGTTCTTGAGCAAATGATGATATTGTTGCATCTGCAAATTCTTTAGTTCCATAATCAATATTTACATTATCAACTATGTTTATATAAGGATGAATACAAGGAACCTTATGACTTACAGTTCCTAATGAAAGACCAGCATCTATATCTCTTGGTTTTCCTATGTTTATTATTCCGTTTTCTTTTAAATTATGACTATATAGTCTATTTAATGTTTGATTAGATAAGAGTTCTTCATTAGGTGGTTCATAAAGTTCAACACAACTTTCTAAGTTCATTGTGTCAGAAATACAAGTAACAATGTTTCTTATCTTATTTTCTATACATTTTGCAGTTTTTGTACTTTCTGATCTTATATATAGTTTTCCTTCTGATTTAGTAGGCCTTAGAAGAGGAGTAACACCGCCTTGAGATAAAATAGTGTGTATATTAGCTTTCTTACTGAATCCTTTAGACAAAGAGTTTATAACATTGAAAGTTAACATAGTACCATCTAATGAAGTGAAACTATCAAAATCTAAAAAGCTTAATCCGTCATTTCCTTTAAAAGTTACTTTTAGTGGTATAATTGCCTTTGAAGTACCACTTTCAGAGGTTACTATATCTGGGTGAACTGTTAGTACCACATCTATATCATCAAAAATACCTTGTCTAACAAAAGTAGACTTAGTTCCACCTAAATACTCTCCAGGACATCCTATTAATATTACTGTTCCACAAGACTTCTCAATTACCTTGCTTAAGCCTAAGGCGCTTGTAACTGATATAGTAGTAAGAAGATTATGACCTGTTATATGTCCTCCTTTAGATTTAATAGCATCATATTCGCATAAAAAGCATATTTTAGGGTATCCATTTCCTTTTTTAGCATAGAAAGCAGTATCTAAATCTAAAAAATTTTCTATTACTTCAAAATCTCTATCTCTTAGGAAATTACATATATATTTGCAAGCATCATATTCTTTATAACTTTCTTCAGGATTATCATGCAGAAATTTACAAAGATTAAATAGAGCTTCTTTTTCTGTAGATAAATAAGAAATAACTTCCTGTCTCATTGAAAAAACCTCCTAAATATTTATAGGATTAGTTTGTGCTACAATAGAAAAATTATTAATTTTTTATTTACTTAAATATTTTTCCTTACTATATTATGTATAGAAAAATATTATGTGGTAAAAATTATAGGAAAAAAGTGAATTTAAGGAGTGTTATCTATGAATAAGTCAATTTGTATAATTTGTGGAAAAGAAGGTCATGGTATAATGATAAGAGGAAAATTAATATGCACAGAATGTGAGAAAAAAGCTATAAGTTGTGATGTTAATAGTGAATTTTATGAGTTTTATAAAAATAGATTAAAAGAAGAAGTTTATAAGAAAAAATTAGGATAACAAAGGAGTGGATAACTTTGAAAAATATTCCTATAATTAATGGGATATCAATGTACTTAAGAGAAGAAGTAGTACCTTTTTCAATGCCAGGTCATAAGATGGCACGAGGTTTTAAAGGATTTGAAGAAATACTTTTACGAGGTGATTTAACTGAAGTTGAGGGATTAGATAACTTACAACATCCAGAAGGAATAATTAAAGAAGCTGAGGATAAACTTTCTAATTTATATGAAAGTAAAAAAAGTTATTTTTTAGTTAATGGAAGCACTTGTGGAAATTTAATAATGATATTTTCTTTATTTAAAGAAGGAGATAAAGTTTTAGTAGAAAGAAATTGTCACAAAAGTATAATGAATGGAATAATAATGAGAAAGTTAAAGCCAGTTTTTATAAACAATATATTCCATTCAAAATTAAAGGCGCCAGTAGGAATTAATTTAAATCATTTAAAAGAGCAAATAAGTTTAAATGGAGATTTAAAAGGAATAATATTAACTTATCCTAATTACTATGGTATAGGAGTTAATATAGACGAAACTATAAAAATAGCAAGAGAAGCAAATTTAAAAGTTGCAATAGATTCAGCTCATGGAGCACATTTTGGATTTAACAAGTTATTGCCTAAAAGTGTACAAGAATTAAATGCTGATATAGTTATAATGAGTGCTCATAAAACTTTACCAAGCTTAACACAGACTGCTTGGATGCATGTTAATGATGAAGATTTTATTGATAAAACAGAATTTTATAAAAATATCTTTATGAGTACTAGCCCTTCATATATGTTTATGATGAGTTTAGATTATGCAAGAAATTTTTTAGAAGAGCATGGTGAAGAGGCGTATAATAACTTATTTAAAATTATAGATGATTTTAAAAATGATATTAAAGAGTTATCATATTTTAAAATATTAGATAAAGAATTTTTAATTAATGGGTTAGAAAAAAATATTAAGATAAATGACATTAAGATAGATAATAGTAGAATAGTAATAAATTTAAATGAAAATTTAAATGGTAATAAACTATTAGATTATTTAAGAAGTGAAAATATACAATGTGAAATGAGTGATAATAAAAATGTTGTTTTAATACCGTCACCATTTAATACTGAAGAAGATTTTAAAATTTTAAAAAATGCTTTAAAATCTTGTGACATAAATTGTCTTAAAGATGAAGAAGTAGATTTTTATTTAACAGATTTACCAGAGAAAAAATTAGAACCTTTTGAAGTTTTGGATTTAGAATATGAAAGAATTAATATAAATGATGCTCTAGGTAAAATAGTAGCAGAAAATATAGTTCCATATCCACCAGGAGTACCTATGCTTATAATGGGTGAAGTAATAGGAGAAAGACATATTAAATTGCTTAATGAGTATATAAAAAATAAAGTAAATTTAATAGGAGTAAATGATAAAAAGGTTAAGGTAATAAAGAATAAGTAAATATTTAAAGAATATATTAATTAGGTTGTATCGAAGTTAGTAGTGATAATTATTTTTTATTTATAAAATTTTGGTACAACCTCTTTAATTTTTAAATAAACGATTAGAATATTATTTGATATAATAATCTTTGTATTAAAATCATTACATAAGACTTTTTATAAAGTTTTATAGAGTTTATTTAATATATTTTTTTAAGAGAAAAACGTGTTTATATAGATTGGAGTAGTTATGGGTAAAATATTTTGCATAATAGGAAAAAGTGGTTCTGGTAAGGATACTATTTTAAAAGGGATAAATAAGGTTAAAGATTTAAATTTAAAAACTATAGTTACATATACAACTAGACCTAAAAGAAATAATGAAATAGATGGAGTGGAATATTTTTTTATAGATAAGGAAAAGTTAGATGATTTTAATAGAGAAGGTAAGATAATAGAATGTAGAGTTTATGATACTGTTCACGGAAAATGGTATTATTTAACTGTAGATGATGGACAAATAGACTTAGAAAAAGATAATTATATAGTTATTGTGACTTTAGAGGCTTATTCTGAGTTTAGAAAATATTTTGGAGATGATAAATTAGTACCACTTTACATAGAATTAGATGATGGCTTTAGACTTGAAAGAGCATTAAAAAGAGAGAGAGAACAAAAAAGTCCTAATTACAATGAGATGTGCAGAAGATTTTTAGCAGATAATGAAGATTTTAGCGAAGATAAATTACTTAATAATAATATAATTAAGAAATATAATAATTATAATTTAGAACAGTGTATAAGTGAAATATGTTGTGTAATAAGAAAAGCTTCTAAATAATCTGGAGGAAAACAATATGAAAAATGCATTAAAGTTAACTTTTATTGGATTTCTAATAATATTAGTAGGAATATACTTAGCTGTTTCTGACATAGATACATATGGAGTAAATAAAGTTTTTACTATAGTAGGAGTTATTTTAGCTGGTTTTGGTATAAAGAGCATAAAATAAATCAACTATGAAAAATATTAATTTAAAATAAAAAGTAAATTATATAACTTATAAAATTAAAGTAGTAAGAAGGTTTGGTTAAGGGCTTTAAATAATGATATAATTATTTAAAACATAAATTTGAATTTATGGTAGAGAGGTAAGGAGGACGTGTTATGAAATTAGTAATATCTATAGTTCAGGATGATGATGCTTTAGATTTAGTTGATGCGTTAAATGAGAAGGGTTATAGTGTAACTAAATTAGCCACAACAGGTGGATTTTTAAAATCAGGAAATACTACACTTTTAGCTGGGGTTCAAAAAGAAAAAGTTGATGATGTTATAAGTATAATAAAAAATATATGTGAAACAAGAAAGGGTGTTGTAAGTTCAACTGCAAGTGTTTCAGAGCCAGGTGGAGTATATATACCATATCCTATGGAAGTGCAGGTTGGAGGAGCTACAATATTTGTTGTTGACGTAGATAAATTTATAAAGATTTAAAATAGAAAGGAAAGTGCATAAATGATAGGTCACAATAAAGTTATAGATAGATTTAATAAAAGTGTAAGTAAAAATGCGCTTTCTCATGCTCATTTAATTATTGGTGATGATGGAATAGGGAAAAGTCTTTTAGCAGATGAATTTGCTTATAAGATTTTAGGAATACCATCACAGAGAGAACATGTAGACATTGTTCATTATAAATCTGAAAAGACATCTTTTGGTGTTGATTTAGTAAGAAATATTATAGCTGAAGCAAATAAAAAACCTTATGAATGTGATAGAAAGGTTATAATAATTCATAACGGAGAAAAACTTACGGTTGCAGCACAGAATGCTTTATTAAAGACAATAGAAGAACCTCTTGCAGGTATTTTTATAATAATTTTAAGTAGTAATATTGATTCTATATTAGAAACTATAAGATCTAGATGCCAAATACATAGGTTAGCACCTCTTAGTAAAGAGGAAATTAATTTATATATATCTAAAAAGTATAATGAAATAGACAATGAATTAAATAGAACTCTTATATCTTTTAGTGAAGGTATTCCGGGAAGAGTTGATAAATTCATGAATGATGATATTTTTAAGAAGATAAGAAATACAGTTATAGAGATGTTAAAAGATATTGGGCATGGAAAAATAGAAGTTCCTATAAAATATTCTGATAAATTTTATAGTATGAAGGGTAATGAAGAGGAAATTTTAGAAACCATAACTATTTTTGCAAGAGATTCGATTATATTTAAGGAAATAGAAAATAACTTATCCATAATAAATGGAGATAAAATAGATGATATTAGAGAAATAGCTAGTAATTTATCCTACAATAAATTAAATAGGATAATAAAAGTAGCTAATAATGCCAGAAATAATTTAAAAAGTAATACTAATTTGTGGCTAACTTTAGATAGTATGCTAATTAGTATATTGGAGGAATAAAAAATGATAGAAGTAATAGGAGTCAGATTTAAAAAAGCTGGTAAAATATATTACTTTGGTCCTAATGATATAGATATAAAAAAGGGGCAAAACGTAATTGTTGAAACTGCTAGAGGTATAGAATTTGGAGAATGTGTAATTGGTATAAGAAAAATTAGTGAAGAGGATGTCGTTGCACCATTAAAATCTGTACTAAGATTAGCTACAGAAGAAGATATAAATAAGCATAAGGAGAATAAAGCTAAAGAGTTAGAGGCTTTTGAAATATGCTTAAAGAAGATAGAAGAACATAATTTAATAATGAAACTAATAGATGTAGAGTATACATTTGATAATAATAAGGTTATATTTTACTTTACTGCAGAGGGTAGAGTTGACTTTAGAGAATTAGTAAAAGATTTAGCAACTATATTTAAAACTAGAATAGAGCTTAGACAAATAGGGGTTAGAGATGAGGCGAAAATGATAGGTGGACTTGGACCATGTGGAAGACCTCTTTGTTGCTCTACATTCTTGGGAGACTTTGCTTCAGTTTCGATAAAGATGGCTAAAGAACAAAGTTTATCACTAAATCCAACTAAGATATCAGGGATATGTGGAAGGCTTATGTGTTGTTTAAATTATGAACAAAGCACATATGAAGAAATAAGAAAAGAACTTCCTAGAGTTGGATCTATAGTTGAGACTGAACTTGGAAAAGGTGAAGTAGTAGGTAATAACGTATTAAAGGAATTAGTAAGGGTTAAATTACCAAGAAAAAATGAAGAAATTATACAAGATTTCAAAATGTATGATGTAAAATTAGTCTCTGGTAGTTATGAAGGTGAAATTGAGGATACAAATATCAGATTAGAAATTACTGATGAATCTGATAAAGCATTAATTAAAAATCTAATAAAAGATAACTAAAAAATAAAATTTTAATACGGTATAGGGGTATTCTTTAGCATAGTAATTATAATTTTACTAGAATAAGTTAAATATGCTTAAAATAGATATTAAATACTTTAAAAATTAGAGGAAATATGATAATATAAATATGGTATTTTTATACCAACATTTTAGGAGGTGTTTTATTATGGCATACAAAATATTAGACACATGTGTAAGCTGTGGAGCATGCGCTGCTGAGTGTCCTGTAGATGCAATATCACAAGGAGATACTCAATTCGTTATAGATGCAGATACTTGTATCGAATGCGGAAACTGCGCTAATGTTTGTCCAGTAGGTGCACCAGTTCAAGAATAATATTATTAAAGATCATCTTAGGATGATCTTTTTTTTTTGTATCTTTACGCTGCTTTTTTTATTTTAAAGTAAATTTAGGAGTTGGTTTAGAAAATATATTTGTATATAGTATTTTATATCATATCTTCAGAAATTAGTTCTAATATTTTTATTGTAGTATTTTCAGGGAGTGACTCAGAATTTACTGATAGAACCTTATCGTGAGTTATTTTATAACCTTTCATTTCCATTAGAAATTTATCTACAGTATTTAAATAAAAGCTTAATTTGGCAGTTTTATAATGCATTGGGATAATATAACGAGGATTTATATCTATGATTACCTTTTTTAGTTTTTCTACAGAAATAGTTAAATGTTCTCCTACTGGAACAAATAATATATCTATATGACCTAGTTGATTTATAACTTTAGAAGAAAGTATATGCCCTAAATCTCCTAAATGACAAAGTGTTATGTCGTCACAATAAATTTTAAATATGAAGTTTTTATCACGTTTTAATCCAAAGCAATCATCATGAAAAGATTGATATGATTTAACTTTACAAAAGGTATTTTTGTAATCAACTAAGTCAGTTAAGACCTTTGATTGACTACTAATGTATTTTGTACAATTATGATCAAAGTGCATATGGCTTATAGTAACTAAATCCACATCACCCTTATAGGGAATATAACCTATATCTATATCAAATGGATCCATTAATATACGTTTCCCAATATTAGTTTTTATTAAAAAGCAAGAATGACCTAACCAATAAATATTCATTAAAAAGCCTCCTATAAAAATTATTTATATTATTGACACATATAATATAAATAAACATAAAATGTAAGAAAAATTTAATTTTAAATAAATTTATTTTAAATAAATTTATTTTAATTAAAATTATTTAAATAAATTTAAAGAAAAAATAATATATTAATAGATGTATTACATTGATTAAGTGGGTCAAATGTATTAATATATATTGTGTATTAAGGTCAGTAAAGGTCAAAGTTTGAGGAGTGATATATATGGCTAAATTATCAGATTCAATAGAATATTTTATAAAGGATTTATTAGATAAAACAGAAGATAACAATTTAATAATAAGAAGAAATGAGTTAGCTGATAAGTTTAAGTGTGCACCATCACAGATAAATTATGTTTTAACAACTAGATTTACTTATGAAAAAGGGTATTTGATTGAAAGTAGAAGAGGTGGTGGTGGATACATTGTAATAAAAAAAGTAATTCATGAAGTTCATGCTGATAGAAGAGATTTAATTTATGATGAGATAGGGACAGGTATTACATACCATAATGCAGTTGCTATTATAGATAATTTACTTGAACATAATATTATAGATGAGAAAGTAGCAAATATTACTAAAATTGCGATAAATGATAGAACCCTTCAGAGTTCTAAGAATATAAATAAAACAAGGGCAGATATTTTTAAGGCTTTGCTTATGGTATTACTTAAGTAATTTATGGGAGTTGAGAAATTTGCTTTGTGAGAGATGTAATAAAAATAGTGCAACAATACAATTATTAAAAAGTATTAATGGTAAGAAAGAAAGTTTAATGCTTTGCGATAAATGTGTAATTGAGATAATGAGCTTTGCATTAGAAAATGATGATATAAGTTTAGAAGATTTTTTAATAGATTTAAATACTTATATAGATTTTATTGAAGAAATAGCTAAGGATAAAGAATTAGTTTGTAGTAATTGTGGAACAAGATTTGTTGATTTTGAAGATGATAATTTACTAGGGTGTGAAAAATGCTATGAAGTATTTAAAAATAGAGTAGGATTTTTATTAAATTCACAAGAATCAAACATAAAGCATAAAGGAAAACAACCTAAAACAATAAAAAAAGATTTAAAAAAATTAGAAATATTAAATTTACAAGAAAAATTTAAGATTAATATACTTAAAGAGGAATATGAAGAAGCTATTATTACTAGGAAAAAAATACATGATTTAAAAGAAATTATAAGGGAGGATAGTAATAGTGGTTCAGTGGATTAGCCCTCAGAATAATAGTATAGTGATTGCATCAAAAGTTAAAATCTTAAGAAACATAAAAGGAATTAAATTCACTAAATTATTAAATAAAGATGAATTTAATAATCTTTCAAGTTTGGTTTTAGAATACTTGAAAGATATTGATATTTTGAATAAATGTTATGTAGTTAGATTAAAAGACCATGAAGAAAAAATGGTAGATTATTATAAAGAAAATTTTGGCTTAATAAAAGAATTTAAAAATAAGGATAATGTTATTTTAGTAATGAATAAAAATGGAGAATTTAAGATATTACTGAATGAAGAAGAGCATATTGGGATAGAATGTATAAATAGTGGATTAAGTTTAAGAGAGGTGTATTCTAAGATAGATAAATTAGATGACTTAATTGAAGAAAAAATAAACTATTCCTTTGATTCTGATTTAGGATACTTAACATCAAATATAAAAAATTTAGGAACAACTTTAAGAGCAAAAGTATTTATACACTTACCACTTTTAAGTTCAAAAAAATTAATAAGAATAATAAAAAATAATTTAAAGGAAGAAGGAATTGATCTAAAGAGTATATATAATTTAGGAAACAAAGATATTGGGAATATCTATGAATTATCTAATATGCAGACTTTAGGAATGTCGGAAAAAGATATTTTAGATTCTCTTATATCTATTACTAATAAATTAATTTTAAGAGAGAAAAACCAAAGAGATAATCTTTCAGAGTATGAGTATATTGAATTAAAAGATACTATTTTAAGATCTTTAGGAATTTTAAGAAGTACCTATTCTATAGATAATGATGAAGCTTTAAAATATTTATCTTATGTGCGATTGGGAGTTGAGTTAGGCGTTATAGAAGATGTTAATTTGAAATCAGTAAATTCTGCTATGATTGAAATTCAACCTGTTATTATAAATAACTCATCAAGTAAAAAGACAGATACAAAAAGTTTAAAAATAGAAAGAGCCAAAATTATTAGAAATGCTTTAAACACATAATTATAGGGTATTGGGAGGTAAAAGATGCGTCTTGATAATTTTAATGAAAATTCCAAAATAGTAATCAATAAGGGAAAAGAAAGTTCTTTAATGCTAAAACATGGCTATATGGGAACAGAGCATTTATTAATAGGATTAATTAATGAAAATGGACAATGTTCTAAAATTTTGGAAGAGAGCAATGTAACTGAAGAAAAGGTGCTTAGTTTTATTAAGCTATATGTTGGAATTGGAGAGGTAAATTATAGTTTAGATGAGGTGCCTTTTACACCTAGATGCAAAAAGATTTTAGAGAAAAGTGTTGAAATTGCTAAGGAATCTGGTCATAGTATTTCAAGACCAGAGCACATATTATCAGCATTAATAAAAGAAAAAGAAGGTGTAGCTAATTTAATTTTAACTAAAATAGTAAAAAATGATATAAAAAATATAAGTGATAAGTTAAATAACATACTAGGTAGAATTCCAAGTAAGGAAAGTAGGAATATTAAAGAAAAAGATAAACAAAAAAGAAAAGATACGCCCACATTAAATCTTTATGGTATAAATTTAATAGAAAAGGCAGATAAAAATAAACTTGATCCTGTAATAGGAAGAAAAGATGAGACTCAAAGACTTCTAGAAATACTTTGTAGAAGAATGAAAAACAATCCTTGTTTAATAGGAGAACCTGGAGTAGGAAAAACCGCTGTTGTGGAAGGGTTAGCACAAAGGATCTTATTAGGTGAAGTACCAGATATTATTAAAGATAAAAGAATATTTACCTTAGATGTTACTTCTATGCTAGCTGGAGCTAAATATAGGGGAGAATTTGAGGAAAGACTTAAAAAGGTTCTAAATGAGGTAAAAGATTCAGATGATATAATACTCTTTATAGATGAAATTCATAATATTGTTGGTGCTGGTGGAGCAGAAGGTGCTATAGATGCATCAAATATATTGAAACCTGCTTTAGCAAGGGGTGAAATACAATGCATAGGTGCTACAACAACTGATGAATATAGAAAAAATATAGAAAAGGATTCTGCTTTTGAGAGAAGATTTCAACCAGTGGTTGTAAAAGAACCTAATAAAGAAGATTGTGTGCAAATACTAAAGGGATTAAGAGAAAAGTATGAAGTACATCATAATGTAAAATTAACAGATGAAGCTATAGAGGCGGCTGTTAATTTATCAAGCAGATATATAACAGATAGATTTCTACCTGATAAGGCAATAGATTTAATAGATGAGGCTGCGGCAAAAGTAAGAATAGAAAGTATGATTGTTCAGCCTAGACTTTTTAAACAGGAAGAATTAATAGCTAACCTGAAAGTTGAAAAAGAAGAAGCTATAAAATTACAGGATTTTGAATTAGCTGCAAAGTTAAGAGATGAAGAATTAATTTTAAAGGAAGAACTTGAGAGAGATAAAGAACTTTGGAGAGAAGAAAATTATAATAAAATCTACGAAGTTAATAAAGAACATATTGCAAAGGTTGTTTCAAAGTGGACTCAGATACCAGTAGAAAGGCTTACAGAGAAAGAATCAAGTAGGCTACTTAAGCTAGAAGAAAAGCTTAGTAAAAGAGTTATAGGACAATTAGAAGCAATAAGAACAATATCTAAGGCTGTAAGGAGATCGAGGGTAGGTCTTAAAGATCCTAAGAGACCTATTGGATCCTTTGCTTTTTTAGGACCTACTGGGGTAGGAAAAACAGAGCTTTGCAAGGCTTTAGCAGAAGCTATGTTTGGTGACGAGAATAAATTTATTAGGCTTGATATGTCTGAATATATGGAAAAGCATGGTGTATCTAGACTTATTGGAGCTCCACCAGGATATGTAGGATATGAAGAGGGGGGGCAGCTTACAGAAAAGGTAAGAAGAAATCCTTATTCAGTGATACTTTTTGATGAAATAGAGAAAGCACATCCAGATATATTTAATGTTCTTCTTCAAATATTAGAAGATGGTGTTCTTACAGATGGAAAAGGTAAAACTGTAGATTTTAAGAATACAATAATAATAATGACATCAAATATTGGTGCAGATAAATTAGATAAGAAAAATGCAGTTGGATTTAGTGCTAAAGAGGATAAGGAAAGAGATTATGATAAAATGAAAGGAATTATGATAGAAGAGCTTAAACAGAATTTCAAACCAGAATTTGTAAATAGATTAGATGACATAGTTGTGTTTCATAGTCTAGAAAAAGATCATCTTTTAAAAATCGTTGATCTTATGATATGTTCCTTAAAAGAAAGATTAAATGATTTACAACTTTCTTTGAACTTTTCTCAAGAGTGTAAAGAATTTTTAGTTAAAAAGGGAACTGAATTAAAATATGGAGCACGTCCACTTAGAAGAGTTATAACTAAATATATTGAAGATAGTTTAAGCGAAGAACTTTTAAGTGGGAATATATTAAGAGGATCACAGGTAGATGTTTTCTTAGAAGATGATGTTGTAAAATTCAAAAAAACTGTTTGATTATAAGATTAAATAAGGTTATATATGGTTAAATATATATGACCTTATTTTTTTTATTAAGTGTTTATCTATTGTATCTTAAATTTCATAATATAATAGAGTTTTTTGTTAGAATAAAAAATAAAACAAATAAAAAATAATTAATAATAATTATTATTGAAAAATTTTTTTACAAGGAGTATAATTAATAAAAAAGGTACCCTGAGGGGGTACATGGAATAATATATCATATAATACAAATAATAAATTTAACCTCAGTAAGGAGTGTTAGTATGGATAAAGAAATAAAAGAAATAGATTTAATCATAATTGGAGCTGGGCCAGCAGGATTAACATCTGCAATATATGCTTCAAGAGCAAAATTAAGTACTTTAGTTCTAGAAGATAATTTAGTTGGAGGGCAAGTAAGATCAACTTATACAGTTGAAAATTATCCTGGATTTACAGAAATAACAGGGAATGAACTTGCTGATAGAATTCAAGCCCAGGCAGAAGCTTGTGGAGCTATAATAGATGAGTTTGATTTTATAGAAAATGTTTCATTAAAAGATGATGAAAAAATCATAGAGACTGGAGATTATATATATAAGCCTAAGGCTGTAATAATAGCTACAGGAGCTACACCTAAAAAATTACCAATTCCAAGTGAAAGTAAATATTTAGGTAAGGGTATACATTACTGCGCAGTATGTGATGGTGCAGTTTATCAAGATGAGGTAGTTGCAGTTGTAGGTGGAGGAAATGCTGCTTTAGAAGAGGCTTTATATCTATCTAATATAGTTAAAAAAGTAATAGTTATAAGAAGATATGATTATTTCCGTGCAGAAGCTAAGACATTAGAGGCTGCGAGTAATAAGGAAAATATTGAAATAATGTATAACTGGGATTTAGTTGATGTTCTAGGTGGTGAGTTTGTTGAAGCTGCAAGAATAAAAAATACTAAAACTGGAGAAGAAAAAGAAATTTCTATAAATGGAGTCTTTGGATATATAGGAACAGAACCTAAGACATCTATGTTTAGAGAATATATAAATATTAAAGAGAATGGTTATATAGAAGGCGATGAAAACATGAGAACTAATGTTGAGGGGGTTTATGTAGCTGGAGATGTTAGAGAAAAAATGTTTAGACAAATAACTACTGCTGTTTCAGATGGGACTATAGCAGCATTACATGCAGAAAAATATATTTCAGAAATAAAGGAGAGATAATTATGGTAAAAGTATACTCAGTTGAATGGTGTGGACCATGTAATAAATTAAAAAAGTATTTAGAAAAATTAGGTGTTCAATATGAAACAATAACAGTTGCAGATGGTAAGGAAGATAGAAATGAAGTTTTAGAAGTTTCAGGACAAAGATCAGTTCCAGTAGCTGTTATAGGAGAAGATGTTATAGTTGGTTTTGATAAGCAGAAAATTGATGCTGCAATAGAAAAAATAAGATAGTAGAAGGTGATTCTTAATGAGTACTAAAGAAAATATTTTTTATAACTTTATGGGTGGCCATTTCTATGAAAATAAATCAGATAAATTAATAGATATAAAATCACCTTTAGATGGTAGTTTAGTTGGAAGAATACAAAGTCTTTCTAAAGAAGATGTAGATATAATTATTGATAATGCAGAAGAAGCACAAAAAGCATGGAATGAAGTTCCTTTAAATGAAAGAGCACATGTGCTTTATAAAACTGCAGACTTATTAGAAGAGCATAAAGAGGAATTAGCAAACATAATGATAAGAGAGGTTGCTAAGGACAAAAAGAGTGCTTTATCAGAAGTTAGTAGAACAGCTGACTATATAAGATTTACAGCTGATGCTGCAAAGAGCATGGATGGAGAAAGTATACCTTCAGATAACTTCCCAGGATTTAATAGAAGCAAAATATCTGTGGTAACAAGAGAACCTTTAGGGGTTGTATTAGCAATATCCCCTTTTAACTATCCAGTAAATTTATCAGCATCAAAAATAGCACCTGCTATAGTAGCTGGAAATAGTGTTGTTCTTAAACCTGCTACTCAAGGAAGTTTATCAGCCTTATTCTTAGCTAAAATATTCCATGATGCTGGTCTTCCAGGTGGAGTTTTAAATACTATTACTGGAAGAGGAAGTGAAATAGGAGACTATTGTGTAACTCATAATAAAATAGACTTTATAAACTTCACTGGAAGTACAGAAGTAGGAAGAAGAATTTCAGAAATAACAGTTATGAAGCCACTTCTTATGGAATTAGGTGGTAAAGATGCTGCTATAGTTTTAGAGGATGCAGATTTAGATTTAACTGTTAACAATATAATTGCTGGTGGATATTCTTACTCAGGACAAAGATGTACTGCAGTAAAAAGAATATTAGTAATGAATTCAGTTGCAGATAAATTAGTAGAAAAATTAAAAGAAAAAATAGGAAATTTAAAAATGGGAAATCCATTAGAGGTCGAGGATGTAACAATAGTTCCGCTTATAGATAATAAAGCTGCTGATTTTGTTATGGAACTTATTGATGAGGCAAAAGAAAAAGGTGCTACCTTAGTTTGTGGAGGACACAGAGAAGGTAACTTAATAGAAGCCACTTTATTTGATAATGTTACTACAGAGATGAGATTAGCATGGGAAGAGCCTTTTGGTCCAGTTTTACCTATCATAAGAGTAAATGATAAGGAGGAAGCTATAAAAATAGCTAATGCATCTAAATATGGATTACAATCATCAGTATTTACTAAAGATATAAATGAAGCATTTTATATAGCTAATAAATTAGAAGTTGGTACTGTTCATGTTAATAACAAGACTGAAAGAGGACCAGATCACTTCCCATTCTTAGGAGTAAAATCTTCTGGTATGGGAACTCAAGGTATAAGATATTCTATAGAAGCAATGTCTAGACCTAAAGCAACAGTAATTACAATAAGATAATAGCTTTAGAACTATTATTTATTTCAATCTATACCTAAAAGGCTACAAGTAAATTTTCTATTTGTAGTCTTTTTTATTGCAAAAAAATAGAGAGATGTAAAAAACATCTCTCTATTTTTATGTTCCTATTCATTTAAAGCTTTATCTATAGCATTTTTATCGAAACCAACTATAATAGTTCCATTTATATCTAAAACAGGAACACCCATTTGTTTACTCTTTTTAAGCATATCTTCTCTAGCAACCATATCTGTTTGTACGTTTAAATCTTCAAATTCAATATTTTTTGATTTAAGATATTGTTTTGCTTTAACGCACCATGGACAAGAGTTTGTTGAATAAACCTTTACCATATTATCATCTCCTATGCCAATTAATTTTATATATATTTATTTTAAGTATTAAAAGTGTATAAAATATGTGATTTAAATCAATAAAAAATAATTATTTAATTTGACCGTCATTTAAATGATCATTAAAGATTAAATTATGCATTGTATCTTCATTATTATTGTTAAAGGAAGATAGACTAGTTAGGACGGTATTAGAAGAATGCAATGGGTTTTCATAAACCATAGAGTTATTACTAAATTTATTCTTTAAGTTCAATGGAATCCCTCCTAATTTTTATTTATAGTATTTGATAAAATTTCAATATATATTCATTAGCACTGATAAAAGTGGAAAATATTTAATGATAAATGATAAAATATAACATAGACTAAATATGAAATTATTATAAAAAAATGTATAGTGGTCTAGACAAGTTGAGGCCAGTTGAGTATAATTTAATTAGGAGGAGAAATCATGATAGATAAAAATAGTCCTATACCTGTGTATTACCAATTAAAAGAGATGATAAAAGAAAAGATAGCAGATGGAACTTGGCAAGTAGGACAGTGTATAGCAAGTGAAAGAGAGTTAACAGAGACTTATGGAGTAAGTAGGATGACTGTCAGACAGGCTTTAGGAGAACTAGTACAAGAAGGGCTTCTTGTTAGAGAAAAAGGAAAAGGAACCTTCGTATGTGAACCTAAAGTAAAGCAAGAAGATATGATGAGTTTCTCAGAAATTATTAAAAAAGCAGGAAGAAGTTTAATAACTAAAGTTATAGATTTTGAAGTTATTAATACACCTGATGAATTAGTAGATACTTTTGATGTGGAAAAAATATATAAAATAAATAGATTAAGATTAGTTGATGGTGAAGCTGTTGCTAATGAGGTTGTTTATATTCCTTGTGAATATTGTGGCTTTGTAACTAGAAATGATTTAGAGAGATCATTATTTAAGTTATTAGAAGAAAATGGACATATTATAGAAAGTACAGAATCAGCTTTAATAGCCTTAATAATGGATGATGAGTTAAAAGCTTTATTTAATGTTGATAAACAAGTACCTCTTTTAAAAAGTCATAATACAGCTTTAAATTCAGATGGTGAAATAATTTACGTTGAAGATGCAATTTATAGATCAGATAAATATATATTAGAAATTAATATTTCTAAAAGAGAGGGGAAATTAAAATGAGATTAATCGTTACTAAGAATTATGAGGAAATGAGTAAGGTTTCAGCTAAAGAAATGGCTGAAGATATAAAAAGAAATCCTGAAATTGTTTTAGGATTAGCTACTGGTGGAACTCCAGTAGGAATGTATAAAGAGCTTATTAGAATGTACAATGAAGGAGAGTTAGATTTCTCAAAAGTTAAAAGTATAAATTTAGATGAATATGTTGGTTTATCAGGAGATCATAATCAAAGTTATAGATATTTTATGAATACAAATTTATTTAATCACATAAATATAGATAAAAATAATACATTCGTACCTAATGGATTAGCAGAAAATATTGGAGAAGAGTGCAGGGTATATGATGAGAGAATTCAAAATATGGGAGGAATTGACCTTCAATTATTAGGATTAGGTGCAAATGGACACATAGGATTTAATGAACCAGGAGAAGAGCTAAGTGTGGGAACTCATTTAACTGACCTTAAAGAATCAACTATAGAAGCAAATGCGAGATTCTTTGATTCAATTGATTATGTACCAAGAAAAGCTATAACTATGGGGCTTGGTGGAATAATGAAGGCTAAAAAAATAATGGTTATAGCAAGTGGAGAAGGAAAAGCTGAAGTTGTAGAGGCCATTATGAGTGGAAAAATAACAACTGAAATTCCAGCTACTATGTTACAAATGCATAGAGATGTAGTATTAATAGTTGATGAAGATGCAGCTAAATTATTAAAATAGTTATTACTATCCTAGATTAATATATAAAAAGACTGTTTGTAGATAAAAAGCGTTATTTAAATGCTTGAATTTACAAACGGTTTTTTTTATTATTATTTTAACAATTATTATTAAATATTTTAAATGAATCTTTTTAAGAAAATAATAATAAATAAGTATGTGATTAGTTATAATGATATGATATGATTATTTAAGGATATATTAGGAAATAATTAGATTTGTACGTAAAATGAAGAAATTTGGAGTTGGTAAAGTGGTAAAGGTTAGAAGCATATATGTATGTCAAAATTGCGGATATGAAACACCTAAATGGATGGGAAAATGTCCAGAATGCAATAATTGGAATACTTTAGTGGAAGAGATTAGGGATACTAAAAATAATCAATCTTCTCCTAAGATTGAACGACAAATTGGTGAGCTTAAAAAGATAAAAGAAATTAAGTCAGGTGAAAAAGAAAGATATGATACTGGAATTGGTGAATTAAATAGAGTGTTAGGTGGAGGGCTTGTTAAGGGTTCACTTACACTTATATCTGGTGATCCTGGAATAGGTAAATCTACACTTCTTTTACAGACAGCAAATAATATTTCAAAAAAATATGGTAAAGTTTTATATGTTTCTGGAGAAGAATCAGAAGAACAAATAAAAATAAGAGGAGATAGGTTAAAAGTTGATGCAGAAGAACTTTATATAGTTTCCGAAACTAATCTTGATGTAATAGAAGCATATATAGATAAACTTGAACCAGTTTTCATAATAATAGATTCAATACAAACAATTTATAGAGAAACAGTTTCTTCAGCGCCAGGAAGTGTTTCACAGGTTAAAGAGTGCTCAAATGCTGTGATGAGAATAGCTAAAGGTAAAAATATTCCTTTATTTATAGTTGCTCATGTTACTAAGCAAGGGGATTTAGCTGGACCAAGAGTATTAGAACACATGGTGGATACTGTACTATCCTTTGAAGGAGAAAGAACTGAAGAATTTAGAATATTAAGGACCATGAAAAATAGATTTGGTACTACAGCTGAAATAGGTGTTTTTGAAATGCGTGGAGAAGGATTGATGCAAGTTTATGATCCATCTAGTATGTTTTTAGAGGACACTAGTTTTAATCAAGAAGGGTCAGTTGTAATTGGAGTCATGGAAGGAACTAGACCTATTCTTGTAGAAATACAATCATTAGCATCTGAAACAAAAGCAGTTATGCCTAGAAGAACCTCTGTGGGAGTAGAAAATTCAAGGTTAAGTTTAATATTAGCTGTATTAGAAAAAAAATTAAGAGTTCCTTTTTACAATACTGATGTTTATGTAAATGTAGTAGGAGGACTTGAAATAGAAGGTACTACAGCAGACTTAGGAATTGCTATTTCACTTGTATCCTCTGTTAAAGGTAAAGCAACTAGCTTAGAAAAATTAGTTGTTGTAGGTGAGGTTGGGTTAACAGGTGAAATAAGACCAATATCAAATTGTGACAGAATATTAAATGAAGCAGAAAAAATGGGATTTTTAAATGCAGTTGTTCCTTATAGAAGTTTAGAAAAATTAAAGGGAAGTAAATTAAATCTTATAGGGGTAAAAACTGTAAGGGAAGCAATAGGAAAGATATTTTAAGATGGATAGGTGTGAGTAAATGAGAACTGTACATGATGATGAGTTAAAAAAAATATTAAAAATAATGAGCCCAGGTACTTCTTTAAGGGAAGGATTAGATAATATACTTAGAGCCAAAACAGGAGGACTTATAGTATTAGGAGATAATGAAGAAATATTAGATTTAGTAGATGGTGGATTTAATATAAATTCTGAATATAGTCCGGCATATATATATGAGCTTGCTAAAATGGATGGAGCATTAGTACTTACTTCAGATAGAAAAAGAATACTCTACGCAAATGCTCAGCTTATGCCAAATCAATCTATAAGTACATTTGAAACAGGAACAAGACATAGAACTGCTCAAAGGGTTGCAAAGCAAACAAATAAAATAGTAATAGCTATATCACAAAGAAGAAATATAATTACTGTTTATAAAGGAGACATAAAATATGTCTTAAGAGATAGTGCTGTTATATTAAGTAAAGCAAATCAGGCTATACAAACATTAGAAAAGTATGTAGCTGTACTTGAAAGAGTAACAAATAATCTTAATATACTTGAGTTTCAAGACTTGGCAACTCTTTTTGATGTAACTACAGCTATACAGAGAACTGAAATGGTAATGAGAATAGTTGAAGAGATAGAAGGATACATTATTGAGTTAGGAAATGAAGGAAGACTTATTTCTATGCAATTAAATGAGCTAGTAAGAAGTATAGAGCAAGATGGAGTGCTTTTAATAAGAGATTATTGTTATGATAAAATGGAGTATAATTATGTTTACAAAGAAATTCAGGAATTATCAGCTGAAGATTTATTAGATTTAGATATAATAGCAAAAGAATTAGGATATATAGGAAAATCTTTAATTGACACATTAGTGTCACCAAGAGGGTATAGAATATCAAATAAGGTACCAAGAATACCTTCAAATGTAATAGAAAATCTAGTAGGACATTTTGGAAAGCTTAAATATATTCTTGAAGCTGGCAATGAAGAATTAGATCAAGTAGAAGGAATTGGAGAAGCTAGAGCTAGAGCAATAAAAAATGGATTAAGAAGAATAAGAGAACAAGTTGCTTTAAATAAAAATTTATAAAAAGAAGTGCCATATAAATATGGCACTTAATATTTATCTAAAAGTAAATTTACCTAAAGTATCTATTTTGTTATATTCTTTTAATAAGATATCAAATAGGTTTATATCCAGTGCATTACATAGTGAAGTTAAATAGAACAGATTGTTTCCAAGTTCACGTTCTATAACTTCTCTGCAATTTTCACATAAGCAGCCTCTGATATGAGAATTTAAGCGTGGATTAAGTTCTTCTAAGGATAGGTAATCATCCTCTAGCATACTTTGCTTTTTAGCGTAAATTTCTATGCAGCCGCAATTAGTAACGGCTTTGCATATAGCTCTGCTAGCTCTTGCTTGTGATTCTTGATATTTACTTAATATATCTAATATGCTTTTGTGTCTAAGTAAAGAATTATTAACGCTATTTTGAAAATCGTCAAAAATTACGTCCTTCATAGTGTTTCACTCCTTATATACTAATCTTTGACCTTATAGTAATTATAGAATTTTTTGGTTATATTTGTCAAATGATTTAGGTTGCAAAACTAAATATATGTTAAAAACTAATTAGCTTGTTAACTTGACTTAAATATAAATCAAATTTAGAAATATTTATAGGGGGTAATTTATTAATTATAATAATTAAACAATATTTGTAAGTTCTAAAGCACTTAAATATGTTATAATTAAGAAAATATATTATAAATATTTTACAACTATGAATGATAAAAACTAAATATGTCAATAATTATATAGGAGGTGAGTTTGTGATAAAGAAAATTTTTAGAGTATTTTTCACTATTTTAGGGTTATTGATTGGATTTGTCTTAGCAGACGGAATAAGAAAAAGTGCTATAGGCAATCAATATCTAACAAATATTTTTTTAAAGGTATCATTTTATATAATTTTAATTGCTGTTTTTGGAATCATTTTATTTATTCTTTCTCCTTTTATTTATAAAGCTACAAGAAAACTTATAACATTTATAGAAAAAGGAATATCTAAATTATCTCCAAGTGAAATAATATTTGGAGCTGGGGGTGCTATAGTAGCTTTATTATTAGCCTTAGTAATAACGTTGCCATTAAGTAGCTTTTTAAGTGGATTAAATGGCATGTTAGCTCCTATTGTGTCAGTTATCATAAACATAATAGCTATGGTTATAGGAGCAGATATAGCTGTTAAAAAAAGAGAAGGGATTACAGGATACTTTGAGAATTTTAGAAAAAATCAATCTAAAGAAAAAAAATCAAAGAATTCTTCTAATCAGAAGAGTGAAGCTACTCCAAAGGTTTTAGATACATCTGTAATAATTGATGGTAGAATCTTTGATTTATGCCAAACTGGTTTCATAGAGGGAGCTTTAGTAATTCCAACTTTTGTTCTTGATGAATTAAGACATATATCAGATTGTTCAGATTCTTTAAAAAGAACAAGAGGAAGAAGAGGATTAGATATTTTAAATAAAATTCAAAAAGAACTTTCAATAGAAGTAATCATGTGGGAAGGTGATTTTCCAGAAATAGCAGAGGTTGATATTAAACTTCTAAAATTAGCACAAAAATTAAATGGTAAGGTTGTAACAAATGATTATAACTTAAATAAAGTAGCTGAATTTCAAGGTGTTCCAGTATTAAATATAAATGAATTAGCAAATGCAATTAAGCCAGTGGTATTACCAGGAGAAGAGATGACTCTTACTGTCGTTAAGGATGGAAAAGAATCTGGACAAGGAGTTGCTTATCTTGATGATGGTACTATGATTGTTGTAGAAGGTGGTAGAAAGTACATGGGAAAAGAAATAACAGTAGTTGTAACTTCAGTACTTCAAACAGCAGCAGGAAGAATGATATTTGCTAAATATAAATCTTAAGAGGAATTTAATGATGGGAAAAGTAGTTAGCGTAGTATTAGCAGGTGGAAAAGGAAAAAGAATGGGTGCTGATGTTAGTAAGCAATTCATTGAAATAAATGGGAAACCTATAATATATTATACTTTAAAAGCTTTTGAGAAATGCACAGAAATCGATGAAATAGTTCTTGTTCTACCCAAAGATGAAATAGAGTATTTTAAAAGAGAAATAGAACCTAGATTTGATTTTAAAATTTCTAAAATTATTGAGGGAGGAAAGGAAAGACAGGATTCAGTTTATAATGCATTAAATTTCATAGAAGATTGTGATATTGTTTTAATACATGATGGAGCAAGAGCTTTTGTAAGTAATAAAATAATAGAAGATGGAATAAGGTATTCTAGGGAGTTTGGGGCAGCAGCCCCAGGTGTTATGCCAAAGGATACTATAAAAGTTAAAAATTTAGAAGGGTTCTCTGTAGATACACCAAATAGAGCAACTTTAGTGGCTGTTCAAACTCCACAGTGCTTTAAATATAACTTAATAAAAAAAGGTCATGATAAAGTTAAGAATGAAAAAATTCAGGTTACGGATGATACTATGATAGTAGAGCTTTTAGGAGAAAAAGTGTATCTTTTTGAAGGTGATTATAAAAACATAAAGATTACAACACCAGAAGATTTAATATTAGCAGAAAATTTTGTTAAGTAATGATCACAAGATATAGACAGTATATTGACATGTTATTTTTATAAGGATATAATTTTATAAGATTTAATAAAATTTAATAGTTGTAAAGACTGTGAAAAAGATTAGTAAAAACGCTTATACAGAGAGAAAATACTAGGCTGAGAGATTTTCAACATGTTTTGAACCTACTTTGGAGTCGTGGCAAAAAACTAACCGGGTTTAATACCGTTAACAATGAATAGAGTACAAATTTAGGTGGTACCGCGAAATATAAGCTCGCCCTAAAGTTTTTTAGGGTAGAGCTTTTTTTATTTTTAAAATGAATTTAATCAAAATATTATAAATAACTTATGAGGAGGCAGTATATTATGAAAATGTCAAATATGTTAGTAGGAACTTTAAGAGAAGTTCCAGCGGAAGCAGAAATAGAAAGTCACAAGCTTATGCTTAGAGCGGGTCTTATGAGAAAGATGGCTGCAGGTATTTATAACTATATGCCTTTAGGATTAAAGGTTATAGAAAATGTTAAAAATATAGTAAGAGAAGAAATGAATAATGCAGGTGCTCAAGAGTTTTTAGCATCAGCTTTAATACCGGCTGAGTTATGGCAAGAATCAGGAAGATGGGATGCTTATGGAGCAGAAATGTTTAGATTAAAAGATAGACATAACAGAGATTTTTGCTTAGGGCCAACTCACGAAGAAGTATTTACTGATATAGTTAGAAATGAAATAAAATCATATAAGCAATTACCATTAAATCTTTATCAAATACAAACTAAGTATAGAGATGAAAGAAGACCAAGATTTGGAGTTATGAGATCAAGAGAATTCATAATGAAAGATGGATATAGCTTTGACAAAGATCAAGAAGGATTAGATTTAGCATATGAAAAAATGAGAAAAGCATATGTTAATATATTCAATAGATGTGGATTAGATGCTAAAGCAGTTGCAGCTGATTCAGGAGCTATAGGTGGATCAGGTTCAGCTGAATTTATGGTTAAATCAGAAGTTGGAGAAGATGATGTAGTATTCTGTACAGCTTGTGATTATGCAGCTAATATAGAAAAAGCTCCATCAACACCAGAGCATGCAGAAAAAGAAGGGTTAATGGAAGTAGAAAAAATTGAAACTCCAGCTGTTAAATCAATTGAAGATTTAGCAAAATTCTTTGAATGCTCACCAAAGAAAATAGCAAAAACTTTAATATTCAAAGCTGATGATAAGGTTATTGCTGTTGTAGTAAGAGGAGATAGAGAAGCTAACGAAATTAAGATAGCTAATGCTATTGGAGAAGTTATAGAACTAGAAATGGCAAGTGAAGAGGCTGTTAAAGAAGCTACTGGAGCTTCGGTTGGATTTGCGGGTCCTATAGGGATAAAAGTAGATATGTTATTAGTTGATCAAGAGGTAGCTAATATGTATAACTTTATAATTGGTGCTAATGAAACTGATATGCACTTAAAGAATGTAAACTATGGAAGAGATTTTGAAGGAATAGTTGGTGACTTCAGAAATGTTACTATAGGAGAAAAATGTCCTGAGTGTGGAAAGGAAATAACTATTTCAAGAGGTACTGAGGTTGGACATATATTTAAACTTGGAACTAAGTATTCAGAATCTATGGGTGCAACATTTATTGATGAAGATGGAAAAGCTAAACCATTTATAATGGGATGTTATGGAATAGGAGTTACAAGAACTGTAGCATCAATAATAGAGCAACACAATGACGAAAATGGAATAATATGGCCGTTAGAAGTAGCTCCATACCATGTATCAGTTATACCAGCTAACGTTAAAAATGAAGAACAAGCAACTAAAGCAGAAGAAATATACAATGAATTAAGAAAAATTGGAGTTGAAGCTTTACTTGATGATAGAAAAGAAAGAGCTGGAGTTAAATTTAAAGATTCTGAATTAATGGGAATTCCAATGAGAATAACTGTTGGAAAAATGATTGGTGAAGGTCAAGTTGAATTTAAACTTAGAAATGGTGGAGAAGTTGAGACTTTATCTATAGAAGAAGTTTATAATAGAGTAAGAAAAGAATTTGAAAAAGCAAATTTAGCTTTATAATTTATAAGGTTAACGGAATTGTATATAATTAGAATATAATATATAGATAACCTTATTTTAATATAGGGTGATTTACTAATAATATAAAGTAGGAGGGTCAAGTAGTGATTAAGGTTTATAATACTTTAAATAAGAAAAAAGAAGAATTCATTCCTTTAACTCCAGGAGAAGTTAAAATGTATGTTTGTGGTCCTACTGTGTATAACTTTTTTCACATAGGAAATGGTAGAACATTTATAGTTTTTGATACTATAAGAAGATATTTTGAATACAGAGGATTCAAAGTTGATTTTGTTCAAAACTTTACAGATATAGATGACAAGATGATAAAAAAGGCTAATGAAGAAGGAACTACTGTAAAGAAAATTGGAGATACTTATATAAAAGAGTATTACAAAGATGCAGATGCATTAAATATAGAAAGAGCTACAGTTAATCCAAGAGCTACGGAATTTATTGGTGAAATAATAAAGTTTGTTAAGGGGTTAATTGATAAGGGATATGCTTATGAAGTTGATGGAGATGTTTATTTCTCAACTAAGAAATTTGAGGGGTATGGAAAATTATCAGGACAGAATATAGAAGATCTTCAATCAGGTGCTAGAATAAGTGTTGATGAAAGAAAAAAAGATCCAATGGACTTTGCTATATGGAAAGCTCAAAAACCAGGTGAACCAGCTTGGAACAGTCCTTGGGGAATGGGAAGACCAGGATGGCATATAGAATGCTCATGCATGGCTAAAAAATTATTAGGTGAAACTATAGACATTCATGCTGGTGGATCAGATTTAAAATTCCCTCACCATGAAAATGAAATAGCACAAAGTGAAGCTTTAACTGGTGAACCTTTTGCGAGATATTGGTTACATTCAGCCTTTGTTAATGTAAACAATGAAAAAATGTCAAAATCATTAAATAATTTCTTTACTGCGAGAGAAATATTAGAAAGATATGATGCTGATGTTATAAGATTTCTAATGTTATCAGCTCACTATAGACAACAACTTAACTTTAGTGAAGATCTATTAGAGTCAGCTAAAGCCTCAGTTGAAAGAATATACAATGCTATAGGAAATTTAGAAAACTTAATAGATGAAGTTTCTAGAGAAGAAATGAATGAAGAAGAAAAATCTTACTTAGAGTCATTAAATAAATATAAAGAAAGATATATTGAAAAAATGGATGATGATTTTAATACAGCTGATGCTATAACAGCTATATTTGATTTGATAAAAGACACTAATACAAATATAACAATTGATTCATCGAAGGAATTAGCTAAAAAATCTTTAGATTTAATAAGAGAATTAGGAGAGCCATTAGGAATGTTCCAAAAATCAACTAAAGGAAATCTAGAAGAAGAGATTGAAGCTTTAATAGATAAAAGACAACAAGCTAGAAAAGATAGAGACTTTGCTTTAGCTGATAAAATAAGAGATGAGTTAAAAGATAGAGGGATTGTATTAGAAGATACACCTCAAGGTGTTAGATGGAAGATGATATAATTTAGATAATAAACTTGCAAAGGAGGTTTCTTTTGCAAGTTATTATTTTAAAGAATTTTATTTGATAACTATTAAAATAAAAGTAAATTAAATAATTAAAAATTTTTAAATTAAATCATATTAAAATCTTTGATTGAATTAGATTTAAATTTGTAGTTTAATAGTTATAAATAAATTCTATATTATTTTTAAATTAAGCTCAAACAAAAGGAGATAAGATATTGAAGAATTTATTATACAGAGAGTTTTCAAAAGGTGAAGCTAGAATGTTAAACCCACTTCAATTAGCTTTAATAGGAGATGGAGTTTACGAAGTTTTTATAAGAAACTATATATTAAGTGAAAATGCAGGTTTATCAGCTCACAAAATACATGTTAAAGCAATACAATATGTAAAAGCTAAGGCACAAAGTGACATAATAAATGCTTTAGAAGGTGAGTTAAAGGAAGACGAACTTTATATTTATAAGAGAGGTAGGAATGCTAAGTCAGCAACAGTACCTAAAAACGCAAATGTTAGAGATTATAGAAATGCAACAGGATTTGAGGCTTTAGTAGGTTATTTATATCTTACTGGAAAAGAAGAGAGATTAAATGAGTTCTTATTGAAATGTATAGAAATCCATGTGTAGGAAGGAGAATTATTAATGTTAAAAGTTAAATTGTTACAATATACACAAGAACCAGAAAAGACAATAGCAGCAGCGGCTAAATTATGCTATAGTCCTGTGGGAGTTGATGATATATTAGAAAATTTAACTGATGAAGGAGCAGAAAAATTTTTAAATATGCTTATGTCATATGGACATATGTCACCTATAGAGCATGTTTCATTTACTTTTGCAGTAGAAGGGGTTTCAAGAAGCTTGACTCATCAGTTAGTTAGACATAGAATAGCATCCTATTCACAGCAATCTCAAAGATATGTTAAGTTAAATCAATTTGAATACATAGTACCACCAGCTATAGAAGCAGATGAAGTTGCTAAAAAGCTATTTATTGATCAAATGAAAGGTGCACAAAAGGCATATGATGAGATAGTTGAAAGATTAAAAACTAAGTATATTAGTGAAGGAATGGGAGAAAAAACAGCTGAAAAAAAAGCCATAGAAGATGCAAGATATGTCTTTCCTAATGCTTGTGAAACAAAAATTGTATTTACTATGAATGCTAGAAGTTTAATGAATTTCTTCAATCATAGATGTTGTGACAGAGCTCAATGGGAAATAAGAAATATGGCGGAACAAATGGTTAATGAAGTTAAAAAAGTTGCACCAATACTATTTAAGAATGCAGGTCCAAGTTGCGTAGCAGGTCCATGTCCTGAAGGGAAAATGTGTTGTGGAAAGCTTAAAGAGATGAGAACATTATATCTTGGGAAATAGAAATTTTTAAGGAGAGAACAATATGACAAAGTCAGAAAATAAATATAAACAATTAACTCGTAAGCAAAAGTATGCTTTAGAAAGAGAACAAAGAGTAAGAGAAGAAAAATACGCTAGAAATAATAGAAATTTTGTTGAAGAAGAAGTTAAAGTAAGAGAAGATTTAGTTGAAGGAAGAAATGCTGTTATAGAATTATTAAAGTCAGATAAAACTATAGAGCAAATATTTATAGCTAATGGAAAAATGGAAGGTTCAATAAATAAAATTTTAGGATTAGCTAAAGAAAAGAAAATAGTTGTAAAAGAAGTTGATAGAAAGAAACTTGACTTAATGAGCGAAACTAAAGCTCACCAAGGAGTAATAGCACAAATAACTCCTTTTAAATATAGTACTGTTGAAGATATATTAGATTTAGCTAAAAGTAAAAATGAAGATCCATTTATAGTTATTTTAGATGAGTTAGAAGATCCACATAACTTAGGATCAATAGTAAGAACAGCAGAATTATGTGGTGCACATGGTATCATAATTCCAAAGAGAAGAAATGTTGGAGTAACTGGAACTGTTTATAAAGCTTCTGTGGGAGCTATTGAACATATGAAAATTGCAAAAGTTACTAATATAAATAATGCTATTGAAGAATTAAAGGCTAATAATGTATGGATATACGGAGCTGATATAGCTGGAGAAGAATATAGCTATGAAACAAACTTCAAAGGTGCTTGTGGAATAATAATAGGTAGTGAAGGTAGAGGAATGTCAAATCTAACTAAGAAGAAGTGTGACAAGTTGGTTAAAATTCCAATGGTTGGAAAAATAAATTCTTTAAATGCCTCAGTCGCAGGAGGCATAATGATGTATGAGGTATTAAAATCAAGAATAATAAAGTAGAAAAAGAGTGATGAGATGAGAGTTATATTTATAGATGGTTATAATGTTATAAATAGTTGGCCTAATCTAAAAAAGTCAAAAAATTATAGCTATGATATAGCTAGAACAGAGCTTACAGAAATGCTTGAAAATTATGCTGCTTTTAACTCGTGTAAAATTTATTTAGTTTTTGATGCTCATAAGGTTGCTGGAAATATTGAAAGTAAAGAGGTATGTGGAAATATAATTACTGTATTTACAAAAGAAGGCGAAATTGCTGATGCATATATTGAGAGAATGGTAGATGAGCTAGGGAGAAAGGTAGAAATTGTTGTTGTAACATCAGATAGATTAGAACAACAAACTGTTTTTCAAAGAGGGGCTGTAAGAATGTCATCTATTGAATTTTACAATGAAGTGTTAAAAGTTCAGGATAACATTAGAAAAAAGGCAGAGAAAAATAAATTAGAATTAGGTAAAAATTTTTTAGGTGATACTTTAGAAGAAAGTGTATTAGAAAAATTGGAAAAAATGAGAAGAGGGTAATATTGACTAAGTCAAATATAAACCTTATAATTTATTTGTAATTTATTGGATGTTAGATTTTTATCTGGGGGGCAGAGAATATGGGGATTACTTATGATTTGGCTAAAATTAATAATTATGAAGAATTTAAAGATTTAACAGACAAAGAAATAGTTATGTTAGCTAAAAATGGTGATAATATGGCTCAAGAATATGTAATAAGTAAGTATGAGCAGTTTGTAAAAGCTAAATCTAAATCATATTTTCTTATAGGAGCAGATAAAGAAGATATATATCAAGAGGGAATGATTGGATTATATAAAGCAATAAGAGATTTTAATCCAGATAAGTTTGCATCATTTAAAAGTTTTGCAGAACTTTGTGTTACAAGGCAGATAATAACTGCTATAAAAACTGCAACAAGGCAAAAACATATCCCATTAAATACTTATATTTCTTTAAGTAAACCTATTTACGAGGAAGAATCAGATAGAACGCTTTTGGATACTGTAGTAGGGATATCAATTACAGATCCTGAATCATTATTCATAGGTAAAGAAGAAGTTGAAAAAATAGAAAGTGCAATGAACAGTGTACTTTCTGAACTAGAATTAGAAGTGTTAAATTCTTATTTAGATGGTAAATCATATCAAGAAATTGCCTGTGATTTAGATAGAGAAGCTAAATCTATAGATAATGCATTACAACGTGTAAAAAGAAAGCTTGAAAAATGTTTAAACATTAAATAATGCAATTTTTTAAAAGTATTGACAAAGAATTTTATTAGTAGTAAAATTTTTATGGCATAGGTAAATTAAATGAATGTAAGGTGCTCACGTAGCTCAGTCGGTAGAGCGTCGCCTTGGTAAGGCGGAGGTCGTCGGTTCAATCCCGATCGTGAGCTCCAATCCAAAATAAGGAAAATACAACACGCTAGGTAGAGTTTATTTGAATTTTAAAGGAGGAATTTGCAATGTCAAAAGCAAAATTTGAAAGAAGCAAACCACACGTTAATATTGGAACAATCGGTCACGTAGACCACGGTAAAACAACTTTAACAGCAGCTATAACA
>NZ_JARHZJ010000066.1 GCF_029258205.1 Clostridium sp. | reverse complement strand
GCTCTAGTACTCATTATATATTTTATTAGATCTTCATTTTCATCCTTTGATGATACATTATCTACAATGATGACTCCATCAAATTCTAATCCTTTTGCAAAATAAGATGGTATTATGACATTTCCACCTTTATATAATACATCTTCGTTATCAAACTTAACTAAATGCACTTTATTACTTATAAGATTATATACTTTTTCTAATTCTTCTTTATCTCTTGTTATAATAGCAATACTTTCCAATCCCTCATTTGAAAATTCTTTTAAAGATTCTATAATACTTTCTGAAAGTTCTTCATTATTATATAATTTAATTTCCTCAACTGGTTTACCATGTCTAACTATAGGAATTATTCTATCTTCATCAAGATATTTATTTGCATATTCTATTATTTCATAAGTACTTCTATAACTTTTATTTAAGTTATAGATTTCTGGATTTACATCATCAAATATTTTTTCTAGTTCCATCATAGGAGCTAAATCTGAATATTTAATAAGTCTTTGATTTACATCTCCCACAACAGTAAAATATTTAGTTCCTGTTAGTTCTCTTACAACTTTAAATTGAAGTGGTGAATAATCTTGAGCTTCATCTATAACCACGTATCTATAATCTTTTGTTGCTTTTTTACCTTCTAATTTTATTGCTAAGTATAATATTGGTGCTAAATCATTTATAGTATATTCTTTTTTATTTCCATTGAATCTGTCATATATATCTAAAATATCTTCTCTTGAAATCCAACTATCTAACTTAGCTCTTGAATTCATTACTTCCTTAACAATTTCTCTTATTCTTAATTTTCTTCTAAATTCTAAGTTATTTTCTTCAATTAAAAATTCTTCAGGAGTTAATCTTTCCTTTTCTTTTCTTATTTCTTCATTAAGCTCCCAAACTTTTTCATCTCTCTTATCTTTTATCTTAGATAATATTATTCTCTTAATTTTTTCACTTCTTCTGAATAGAGGCATATACTCATAATGTTTATTAAACATTTCTTCTATTTCTTCTTTTGAAATAACTAAATCACCAAAGTATTTTACATCTTCAACATGGAAATAATTCTTATCCATTTCTTTTACTAAGCTATCTAAATCTTTAATTATCTCATATGAGTTTTTATATTTGGCATCATCTATAAACTCTTTATCCTTTGAAAGTATTTTTTCTAAATACTTATCAAAACTCATTATGTATAATTCACTATCAATTTCTTTTAAAGCAAAACTAGCAAAAGTCTCCTGTTTTACTCCCACTTCCCCAAGACTAGGTAATACTTGTGAAATATACTCCATAAATATACCATTTGGTCCTAAAATAAGAACTTTATCTTCTAATTCTTTTCTATAGTTATATAAAAGATATGCAACTCTATGAAGTGCTATTGTAGTTTTACCACTTCCTGCTACTCCATTTACAACTATATTAGAAGTTCTCTCTTTTCTTATTATTTCATCTTGTTCTTTTTGGATTGTCATTATTACATCTTTAAGCTTATCAGAACTATTATTACTTAAAACCATTTGTAATATATCATCTTTTACATCTATAGCTGAATCAAAAACTCCTTTTAATTCTCCTTTTTTAACTATAATCTGTCTTCTACCTTCTATATCACATTTTATAGTTCCATCTGGTGATGTATAACTTGCCTCACCTAAACTACCATGATAAAAAAGTGAAGCAACAGGTGCTCTCCAATCTACTATTACAGGTTCATAGCTTCCTTCTGGAGTTACTCCAAATCTACCAACATATAAAGTATCCTTTTGGTCAAATTCTAAATCATTAAAAGTAACTCTTCCAAAGTAAGGTGATTCCTTTAATATTGTTAATTCCTTTAATTTTTTATCAATTGTAGTAAATGCTTGTTCTTTTACATATCTTTCATGATCAAAGTACTCTATTAATTTATCTTCATCATCTTTATATTCTTCAATTGCATTTTTTCTATAGTCTAATATATATTGTGTTACAAATTTTCTTTTATTTATATATGAAAGCATTTCTTCATTTAATATATTAGAAACTTCCTCTAATTTTTTCTCTTCAACTAAAAATTCTATATCTTTTTTATCAGTCATTAGAATCTTCCTTTCTTAATTTCTATATTACATTATATCCAATTATAACATTAACTTTTCTTTCAATAAAAATATAAATTAAAAGCCAAAAAGTGCATGAAGCATTTTTAACTTCATGCACATTTTATCATCATATAAAATTATAGTTTATATTATTTTCACTAGCACTAAAAGTGAAATAGAAAATCTCTTTTATATTTCTATACCTTTATGCATATTATTTCTATTCACCATCAACTTTATTCTGTGTAGAGCTCTTGTCTTCCTTTTCTTCAGATTCAACATTAACATTAGATTTAATTTCTTTAGATAAATCTAAAACATCACTATTAACTTCGTTATTAGGTCTTGATAATCTTGCAGCCTCTTCTTGAGCTTCGATCATAGCTTTTAATTCAGTTTGTTTTCTTTGCTCTTCCTCTAATCTTAATGCTTCTTCTCTAGCTTTTTGTATAGCTTTTTCTTTTTCTTTTCTCTTAGCTAAAGCTTGCTCTCTTAGACTTTGAATTTCCTTCTTAGCCCTCTCATCAGCTTCTCTCTTTTCTGGATACTTACCATAAACTATTTCCATGAATTCTTCACCCATGATAGTTTCTTTATCTAAAAGAACACCTGTTATCTCATCTAATAGCCCTCTATTTTCAATTAAAATCTTAATTGATTTTTCATGAGCTCTCTTAATAACATTTAAAACTTCTTCATCAGCTACAGCAGCAGTAGTTTCTGAACAGTTTCTAACTGGTCTTCCATCTAAGTACCTATTGCTCATAGCTTCTAAAGCCATCATATCAAATCTCTCACTCATACCATAAATAGTTATCATATTTCTAGCTGATTGAGTAGCTCTTTCAATATCATTTGATGCACCAGTAGTTATACTATTAAACACTACTTCTTCAGCAGCTCTACCACCAAGCATAACTGATATTTGATCTATCATTTCTTCCTTAGATACTAAATATTTTTCTTCCTCTGGAAGTTGCATTGTATATCCTAAAGCTCCCATTGTTCTAGGAACGATTGTTATCTTATGAACTGGATCAGTATTATTTAATAAAGCTGCAACTAATGCATGACCTACCTCATGATATGCAACTATTTTCTTTTCTTTTGGTGAAAGTATTCTATCTCTCTTTTCTTGACCTGCTATTATAACTTCAACAGCTTCGTCTAAATCTTCTTGAATTACAAACTTTCTACCATGTTTTACAGCTCTTAAAGCAGCCTCATTAACTATATTTGCTAAGTCTGCTCCAACAGCACCTGGAGTAGATTTTGCTATTTCTTCTAAAGATACATCATCTGATAATTTAACATCTCTAGAGTGAACCTTTAATATTTCCTCTCTACCTATTAAATCTGGTCTATCAACAATTATTCTTCTATCAAATCTACCTGGTCTTAATAAAGCTTTATCTAAAACTTCTGGTCTATTTGTAGCAGCTAAAATAACAACACCTTTTGAAGAATCGAAACCATCCATCTCAGTTAATAATTGGTTAAGAGTTTGTTCTCTTTCATCATTTCCTTGAATAGCACCATCTCTACTCTTACCAATTGCATCAATCTCATCTATGAAAACTATACATGGAGCTTTCTCTTCTGCTTGCTTGAATAAATCTCTCACTCTTGCTGCACCCATACCTACAAACATCTCAACGAAGTCTGAACCTGACATTGAGAAAAATGGTACTTTTGCTTCACCTGCAACAGCCTTAGCAAGTAAAGTTTTACCGGTTCCTGGAGGTCCTACTAATAAAGCACCCTTTGGAAGTTTAGCTCCTATTTCTACGTATTTTTTTGTATCATGTAAAAAGTCTACAATTTCTACTAATGATTCTTTAGCTTCATCTTGACCAGCAACATCTTTAAATGTTATTCCAGTCTCATTTTCAGCATAAAGCTTAGCATTATTTTTACCAAATGACATTACTCCGCCACCCATTTTATTATTCATTTTAGAGAACATCATTTTTCCAACAAAAAATATAAGTATTAATGGGAAAATCCATGACATTAATAAACCTAAAAGTTGATAATTTTCTGGTTTAGTTACATTGAATCCTACCCCTGCTGTAGTTAAATCTTTAATTAAATCTGGTTGATTAATACCTGCAACTGCTGGATTAGTTGTATATAAGATTTTTCCTTTTAAATTACTACCATCTGAAGGTGTTATCTCAATTTGATTTCCTGAAAAATTTACTGATTTAACTTCATTTTTATCTAACATTTGCATGAAAGTACTATAATCTACTTTTTCATATAGCATTTCATCTTTAACCATATTAAAGGTTAATAATATACCAAACGCTATAATACTATATATAACGATATATTTAAGCATTTTTTTATCTTTAAACATACCTCATTCCTCCTTTTCTAACGTTTATTTTACAAATCCTATTCTATCAAAAGGATATACTGTTAACTGTGCCTTTGCTTCTATTTCTTTTCCATCTATATAAGGATTACTCCAGTATCTAGCATCATCACTATTACTTCTATTGTCACCTAACATTAAAAATTTTCCACTTGGGACATCAAAAGACATATCAGTTTTTCCACCTTGGTATTTTACATAATTTTCTTCAAGTTTATTTCCATTTATATAAACCGAACCATCACTTTTTATTTCAACATGCTCACCTGGTAATCCAATAACACGTTTTAAAAGTGGCTCTTTTAATTCATCAGAATTAAAAACTACTATATCTCCTCTTTTTATATTATTAGGATTATATATTCTTGTAACAAATAATTGATCACCAATCTCTACTGTAGGCATCATTGATCCTGTAGGAACTTTTATCTTAAACAATAAAAATTTATGAATCAAAAAAGCTAATAGTAAAGCTGCTAAAATTGGTATAATCCAATCTAAAAAGAATGATTTATTCTTTGTATCACTAGAACCCATTACTATTCCCACATACCTTTCATCAAATCTTCTATTTCTTTTTTTCTTTTTTCTGTAAGCGCTTTATTCAAGCAAAACTTATCTTCTTTGCCTTTAACTAAAACATCCCCCTCTTTTACGTCACCTATTACGTCATCTTTTTTTAATTCTAAAATATTTTCTTTTTCATCTTCACATACAATAAAATGTCCTTCTATTCTATCTACTATTATTTTTTTCATTTTATACTCCTTGTTCCGAATATTAATATGAGAAATATTTAAATTTAATTTTAAATTATTCCTCAATAATTTTAGAATTTTTACCTTTAATAATCTTAAAGTATCAAATATAAGTATATCATAAGTTACCATAACTTTGTAAACTTTAATTCATAGTTTTCTCTTGAAGTTTAATAAATATTTTAATATTATTTTATCAATTTATTGTGTCTTTTTTATGTCTTTCATTATTAAATATTTTCAAATACCTATATATTAAATAATTTTATATTATTCTAAAAAAATTATATACCACTATAATCATTGTTATCCTTCACTTTTATTATATACTTTAATACATTATTCTAAATAATTTTAACAAAAAAGTTGTATAGTTTTAAAACCATACAACTTTCTATATCAATTAAAAATATTCGTTTTTAAGCAAATCTTCATAAGTCTCTCTTTTACACATAACTTTTGAAATTCCATTACTTACACTTACAACTGCAGCCTTAGGAATTTTATTATAATTATTAGCCATTGAATGTCCATATGCTCCAGTAGACATTATAGCCAATATATCTCCTGTTTCCATTCTAGGCATTTCTATTGAATTTAAAAGTACGTCTCCTGATTCGCAACATTTACCTGCTACAGTAACTATCTCTTTACAATTATCAAAAACCCTATTGGCTATTAATGACTCATAATTTGCGCTATATAATGCTGGTCTTATATTGTCACTCATTCCCCCATCTACACTTACATATTTTCTTATATTAGGAATTTCTTTTATAGCTCCCACAGTATATAGAGTTAATCCTGCATTACCAACAATACTTCTTCCTGGTTCTATACTTAATATAGGAACATTCATATTTAACTTTCTGCATATTTCATCAGCTTTATTTATTATAACCGAACAATATTCTTCTATTTCTTTTGGCTTATCCCCTTCAGTATAATATATACCAAATCCTCCACCTAAATCTAATTCTTTTATTTCATATCCTAATTTTTCTTTTATATTATTTATAAGATTTAGCATAATTTCTGTTGTATCTTCAAAAGGTTCTAGATCAAATATTTGGGAACCTATATGACAATGTAGTCCATTAAGTTCTATATAATCTAATTCCATTGTTCTTCTAACAACATCGTAAACTGTATCACCAATTACAGGGAATCCAAATTTTGAATCTAATTGGCCTGTTTTTATATATTTATGGGTATGTGCTTCTACTCCAGGAGTTATTCTTAAGTAAACTTTTTGAACTCTTCCATACTCTTGAGATATAGAATTTAGCATCTCTAATTCATGAATATTATCTACTATGAATCTTCCAACTCCTAATCTTACTCCTAAATCTATTTCATAATCGGATTTATTATTACCATGAAAATATATTCTTTCTAATGGGAATCCTGCTTTATAAGCCGTATAAAGTTCTCCCCCTGATACTACATCTAAATATAAATTTTCTTCATTAACTAAATTGCACATAGACATATTTATAAATGCCTTCCCTGCGTAGGTAACTCTATTTCCTCTTTCTTTACACTTCATTGCATTATAGTATCTTCTACAATTATTTCTAACTAATTCTTCATCAATAACATATAAAGGAGTTCCATATTCCTTACTTAAAGTACTTGCTTTTACTCCTCCAACATATAATTCATTTTCTTCTACTTTCATTGATCCAAATAATTTCATATCTTTTCCCTCCACAAACTTTTTTAGTGGTAGAGTATAAAAGTATGCAAAGCTACCGACACTTATGGCATTTAACCCCAATAAATAAAAGCAACAAAGGAACACCTTTGCTGCTTTAATCGCAACTTAGCGTACCTCGTAGCACTCCACTTTTTTCAAAGTGACAGTTATATGTATATTATACATATACCCAGAAATATTAACCACCATTACTATCTCTTCGGCCATAATCCCTTTCATCACACATAAAACACTCGTCAGCTACTTATGACTACTCTTAATTACGGCACCTCTACTTTGGTCCTATTTTCAAATTATTTATGCTTTTATTATATTAATTATTGTTTATAATATTACTAAAAAAATTCAACTAATGCAATAATATAAATTAAAATTATTAATAAAAAAATTTATACACTACAATTATTGCCTTCACATCTAAATGCATTAGTTCCTTCATAACCTATTTCTTTTAAAACTTTTTTTACCACTCTTTTTCCTATGATATCTTCATTTAATTCACAAAGAGCATCTTCTATACTATACCAGTCAGCCCATTCTACCTCAAGTGATTTTTTTATTTCTCCTGATTCATAATATGCTAAATAAGTTAGCATAAGTAATTCTTTTCCCTTTACAAAATCACTACCTAAATATTTTATATCTTTAACTGTTATTCCCGTTTCTTCTTTTACCTCTCTATAAACAGTTTCCTCAGCACATTCATCTACACCTACATATCCAGATATAAGAACTTTAGAATTTTCATATATATAACTTTGTTTTAGTAAAATTATTTGATCACCTTTTATTACCGCAACAACAATACATGTTTTAGGTAAATCAAAAAACATCATATCATGTTTACTACAATAAGGTACCATTCCTTCATCCCAGCTATTCTTTAATTCTAATTTTTCACCACATAACGGACAATATCTAAATTTCATAATTAATTTCTTTAGTAAAGCAAATATATTACTTTCTGTAACTTTTTAAAAATCACTATCTATAACATATAAAAGCTCAATCTTTTAGCTAAGAATAGTAATATATAAATTAGCTAACTAAAGTTCACCACCTTTCATATTCTCAAATACTGATAATATTTTTTTCTATAACTTCAACTTTTAATACTATCTTTATCTTCAATATTTAATACGTATATATTTACAATTCTATAAATTCTACTTATAACACTATTTCTACAGGATTAAGCAACTCAATTTCTTCTTCAGTAACTTTGCAATTATATGCAAATATATCTACTCCTTTTTCTTTAGCTAATCTCAATGCTACCCCAAACTTAGAATCTGTTTCATCATTAGGAGAAAACTTATTTACATTATCTAACTGTATTAAAAAAATTATTCCTGCACTCATTCCTAATTTTTTAATCTCAATTAGTTCTAATATATGTTTCTTTCCTCTTTCAGTTGGAGCATCTGGAAATCTAGTTTCTCCATTTTCCTCTAAAGTTACACCTTTTACTTCTAAAAAATATATATTTTCATCATCATCTTGTAATTTAAAATCAAATCTAGAATTTCCAAAAGTTTTTTCTCGACTTATATTATTAAATTTAACTAACTTTTCTATCTTTTTATTTTTTAACGCCTCTTCTACAACCTTATTAGGAATCTGAGAATCTATATTTATTAAAATCTCTCCTTTATAAGCTGCAATTAAGTCATAAGGAGTTTTTCTATTTGAAGTAGTTCCTTTTCTTAAAAGAACTGTACATCCTTCTTTTAAAATCTCTCTACACCTTCCAGTGTTAGGAACATGAACTAATACCTCCTCATCATCTAAAATTACATAGGCTTGAAATCTATTTGGTCTTCTTAAAAAAATAGCTTTTCTAATAACACTATTGTACTTCATCTATAATAACCTCTTCATATATTATATAAATTTTTATTTTAGTTATAAATTAATAAAAATTTTTATTCCTTATAGATACTAATTAAAAACATTATCCTTTCCATGTTAATCAAAAACATAAATATTTTCATCTATATTCTACATAAAAATACTTTTATTAACAAGATTGAAATGATATAGACATAAAACTTCATTATAAATAAACTCAATAAAAATAAATAAAAAACTTTCATTAATACAAAAAACTCGATAAGCAATGCTTATCGAGTTAATGGTGACCCCTAGGGGAATCGAACCCCTGTTACCACCGTGAAAGGGTGGTGTCTTAACCGCTTGACCAAGGGGCCAAACTAACCTGGCAACCACCTACTCTCCCACACAGTCTCCCGTGCAGTACTATCGGCTTCTAAAGGCTTAACCGTCGTGTTCGGAATGGAAACGGGTGTTACCCTAAAGAACATCATCACCAGATGTTTGAAAGTTTTTGTTCTTTCAAAATTGCACATATTTAATTTACTATATTTGGTCAAGCCCTCGATCTATTAGTATCGGTCAGCTGAACATGTTACCATGCTTACACCCCCGACCTATCAACCTTGTGTTCTTCAAGGGATCTTACTAGCTTA
>NZ_JARHZJ010000051.1 GCF_029258205.1 Clostridium sp. | reverse complement strand
TTGTTAGAATACACTTGTAATATTTCTTAAGTAAATATTTATTTTTATTAAGTAAGGAGTAATCTTTTGAAACATATAAAAAATCCTTTAAGAGATGTAATTTTAATTACGTTAATAACTCTTTTTTCTCCCTTAATACTTAAAAATAGCATTGCTTTATATATTGAACAAATAGTATCTTATTTTACATCTGTAAAAATTGTTTCAAATATTTTAAGTCCATTACTTGCTTTAATATGAATATTTTTAATTGCATATTCCATAATTGTAATTAAAAATAAATAATTATTTATTAATGATATTACTTTAAGTTAGTAAAAAACCTTACATAAAACTACCACCATAACTATTAATCCTAAAATAGAACTGTCCACTCTATTTTTAGGATTTTTAATTTTTCTTCTTTATGTGAAATGAATATTATGATAATATTTTTAATATAAACTAATGATAATTATTTTTAAAGGAGATTTTATGACAAAAGAAACACATTCAACTGGAGGCGTATGCATTTCTTTAATAATGCTAAATACAATTTTAAGCTTATTCTTATTTCCATATGATATAGCTTATAAAATTTTATTAATAGCATTATTTTTTCATTTTTCTTATATAGGCTCTTTATTTCCTGATATAGATCAAAGAAAATCTTCAATTAGTCAAATGTATCCTTTTCTTTCAAAGCATATAGGTAGTAAATGTAGACATCGTGGCTTTACTCATAGTTTACTATGCCTATCTTTACTAATATTAACTTTATATATTATTTTAAATATTAGTAACTTCAACATAATATTATTAATAATTTCAATAGGATTTATATCTGGATATATATCACACTTAATTCTAGATTTTTTAACTTCAGAAGGAATCGAACTTTTCTATCCATGGAAAGCTAATTTTAAGATAGCCAAATTTAAAACCGGATCAAAAGCTGAAAAGATAATAAATAAAATACTAAAAATATTTAACTTTATTCTTATTTTATATAACATAGCTTTAATTTCATCTGATATTTTAGGAGTAAATATATTAAATTTTATAAAAAATACTATGTTAAGTCTAAATTAACTAAATACTTAATAACAAATTAATTACTATATGATAAATATTAAATAAAATATTAAAAGGCCTATGGTTAGTATTAAAAATCTAATCATAGGCCTATCTCTAAATAATATTTAAAACCATTTATCATTGTATTTTTATAAATCAATTATAATCCTTAATATTAAGAATTTAATTTATCTTATAAAATTTTTTTAATTTAAAAACACTAAAAAATTTTAAAATTAACTAATTACACTCTTAAAATATAAAAATTTACAAACAAATTTTAAAAATTACTATATGAATATCCATATTCTTTGTAAGTTTTTACTTTAATATGATTAATTTTAATTAAAGAATTTAAAAATCACTTCCTGCTAAGTATCCAGTCGAAAATGCCATTTGAAGATTATATCCACCAGTTTCTGCATCTATATCTATAACTTCTCCTGCAAAATAAAGATTTTTTATAATCTTTGATTCCATAGTAGAGGAATTTATTTCTTTAACTTTAACTCCTCCAGAAGTTACCTGAGCTGCCTTTATAGTTAAAGTTTCTCTTACAGTAAGTTTCATCTCTTTAATATATGAAATTATTTTATTTTCATCTTCTTTTTTCAAATCACTAGCCTTAATTTCTGTTAATTCTAACATTTCAAATATCTGTTTTAAAAAGTTTTGAGGTAATGTTCCTTTTAAATTATTTAATACAGTTTTATTAGGATTACTTCTTATTATCTGTGATAATTCATCCTTAGATTTATCACTTAAAAAGTCTAAGTTTAGCTCAACCTCTCCTTGATCTAAAGCCTTAGTTATATAAGAAGATAACTTTAATATTGCAGGACCAGATACTCCAAAGTGAGTAAATATCATATCTCCAAATTTCTCATACTTTTTCTTTTTTATTTTAGCTGAAACAACCACATCTTTCATAGATATCCCTTGAAGATTTTTAACGAAGTCTTCTTTAGTAACAAGAGGAATTAAGGCTGCATGAATTGGAGTTATTGTATGCCCATATTTCTCCAATATACCATACATTTCTCCATCTGACCCTGTATTAGGAAAACTCTTTCCACCTGTAGTTATTATTATTTTATCACCTAAAATCTTTTTACCTTTCTCTGTGATTATTCCTTTTATTTCATCTTCCTCAACTATAAAGTCACATACCTTAGTATTATATAAAACTTTTACTCTGCAATCATTTAATTCATTTTTAAATATGCTTATTACTTCTTCTGCTGTATCGCTTTTAGTATATACTTTTTGATCTAATTCAACCTTATACTCTAAGCCTTTTTTACTTAAAAAGTCTAAAAGTTGATAGTTTGAAAATGTATATAATGCGCTATACATAAACTTGTTATTTGTAACTATCTTATCAAAAAACTCTTCTATTTCTCTATTATTAGTTATATTACATCTTCCGCCACCAGTAAGTCTAAGCTTTTTACCAATCTCATTATTTCTCTCTATAAGCACAACCTCATTATTAGCTGATGCTGTTAAAGATGCCATTATTCCTGCTGGACCTCCTCCAACTACTATTACCTTTTTCTTACTCATTTATTTCCTCCAATTTTATTTTGAAAATATCTCCAAAAATCTATATCTTATTCTTTATAATTCACTGAAATTAAATTCTATTTTTAATAATTTAATTTTAAAAAAATATATAAGTATTATACACTAAAAAAGGTGAGCAAAACTACATAATAATTTAACTCACCTTAATCTTTTACTTAACATCAATTACTTTATAATCTTTTAGTTCACTTAAATTATTAGTTCTATGACAATAAACAAGTTCTAAAGAATTATTTGTATCAATATCTTCAAACTTCTAATACGTACTCTCCTTCTTTTTCTGGATTTTCATAAAATCCTCCTAATATACTTTGCCCATATTTTTCTTCACCTTTTACCTCTCTTAGCTTAGAACCTTAGAATGCGCATTTTTAAAGCATATAAATAAAAAAGTTTACGAAAAACTTTAGATTTGTATTTATTAAAATAAAAAATGAATTTTTCTAACCTCTCAAAGATTTACATAACTTTAACTTTCTAAACTCCATATTATATTTATAACAAGCCTATTTCCAACCTTTTTAGCCTCTATCTTTTGTCCTTGCTTTTCTACTAATAGTTTAACTATGGCTAATCCTAAGCCAGTATTTTGTCCTGTTCTCATTCTATCCTTAGTAAAGAACTTTTCAAAGATTCTATTTACATCCTTAGACTCTAAATCTTCTGCTTTATTAGAAAACTCCATTACTATATATTTCTTTTTCTTCTTTAAGGATATTTTTACTTCCCCTTCACCATGCTTTATGATGTTTTCAATTAAGTTAGTAAATATTCTATTTAAAGCCTGTTTATCACCTGACACAGAACTTAATCCCTCTTCAATATTAATTTCTGGTTCTCCAAATTTATAATCCAAGGTTTCATAAAAAGCTGCAATAATTTCACCCAAAACCAGTTCTAAATTAACATGTTCAAATTTAATTTCATACTGATCTGCTTGTATTCTGGATAGCCCATAAAAGTTTTTTATTAAATCATTTAAAACTGCAGATCTTTTTTCTATTATTTTTAAATATTCTTTTCTTTCATCTTCATCTAATTTATCATCATTTAATAAATAAACATATCCCATTATAGAAGTTAAAGGAGTTCTTAAATCATGAGACATATTTGCAATAGCTTCTCTTAACTCAATGTCCTTCTCCTTATAAATATTCTCAATTTTTCTTTTATCATCTATTAATGTATTTATCTCTACTATTAAATTTTCGATATTTTTATTTGGAAGTGATACTCTTAATTTTCCCCCTTTGCCCTCCCTGTTTAACTTTTTTAACTCCAAGGTTAATCTATTTATTTCTTTAGTTTTTAAAATAAATATTGTTAAAAACATAATAAGGATTGTCAAAGACAATCCTATTATAAATCTTTCCAATATACCTCCTCCTTTATTTAACTTCTTGTTTTCTTATTACTAAAATTCCCAAAATTAAAAATACTACTGTATTTATTATTCCTACTATAATATTAGTTCCTATTATTTTTGTAGTTAAAACTTCATTGACTAAACTCTTTAAAGGATTAAATAATAAATAAGGATAAACTAAAGTAAAAACTCCTTTATATATGTCTGATAACATAGAAAATATAATTGGTACTCCTGAAACAATACCTAATATAACTACAACTGCCAATCCTTCCTTTTTAGTTATTATGGTAATAAAATCATATATAGCTAATGCACTAATATATATTGGAAACGCTATTAGTAATCTTAATATTACTTCTAAAAAATCTGAAAATCCATTAGGACCAACTAATCCTAAAGCATAAGAAGTTGCTATCATAGTTACTATTGCTGTTATTTCTATAATTAAAAATATAATTACCTGAACTATATACTTACTTAAATACACTTTTCCCCTTGATATACTTGAAGAAATCAAATTTTTAAGAGTATTTTCTTTATATTCTTCTAAAACTACATCTATGAACATAAGCATTATCCATGGAATAAATCCCATAAAGTTAATTGTTATAAAAACTAATGCTGAGAAGTCTGGCACCCTAGAATTTTCTAAGAAGGCATAATACATACCTATTCCAGCTAAAATTATAAGTAAATTAAATATTATACAAATTGTAATATATAAAGGTCTTCTTGCTATCTTATAAAGTTCTGCTTTTATTAAATTAAGCATTATATTCACCTCCAATTAAATCTACAAAGTAATCTTCTAAGTTAACTCCTACTCTTTCTAAAGAATAAACTTCAACTCCATTTTCTACTAGTGCTCTGTTTATTAATTGAGGTTCATCTAACTTATTATAAATCTTAATAAATCTATCAGGTAAAACTTCATATGAATTATTGTCTAAAACCTTTTCTAATATTACTGTCGCCTTTTTACAATCATCAACTTTAATAAGCAAATGATTCCTACATTTCTCATTAAGTTCATCTGCTGAAATCTCTTCTATTATTTCCCCATCCTTTAAGAATCCATAACAGTTTGCAAGTTGTGATAACTCTCCTAAAATATGACTTGATACTAATATTGTAACTCCATTTTTCTTATTTAAATTAATTAGTACTTCTCTTACTTCTTTAATTCCCATAGGATCCATTCCATTAGTAGGCTCATCTAAAATAAGCAATTCTGGTTCTCCTAAAAGTGCAAGGGCTAATCCTAATCTTTGCTTCATACCTAATGAAAACTTTTTGAACTTTTTATTTCCCACATCTCCAAGTCCAACCATTTCTAAGATTTCATCAATAGATTTTTCTCCTACTATTCCTCTTTGAATTCTATAATATTCAAGATTTTGCTTCGCTGTAAGAAAGGAATAAAATGCTGGAGTTTCTATTATATTGCCTATTCTCTTATGATCATAAAGCTTTTCCTTTTCATCAACTTTACCAAAAAGTTCTATTTCTCCTGAATCATAGTTAGCTAGGGATAAAATAATTCTTATTAAAGTTGTTTTACCAGCACCATTTTTCCCAACTAAACCATATATATCTCCTTTTTTTAGATTCATACTTAAATTATCAAGAACATTTTTCTTTCCATATTTTTTGTTTAAATTTCTTATAGAAATTATATTCCCCAAAATCTTTACCTCCTAATAAGTTTTCTCTTTATCTTTCTCTATACTTATATAATAAACCTTAAGTCTCAAAATCCCTTAAAGAAAACCTTAAGAAAGTCTTAATTTTTCTATTAACTCTTAATTAAATGTACATTTAAAATATAAACTACTATCTCTTTAAATATTTATCAAAATTAACTTATTAAGAAATTTATGAATTATCAACATAACTAATCCATTTTAAATCCTACTCCCCAAATAGTTTTTATATAATCATTTTCATTATCTAAAACATTTATCTTATTTCTAAGATTGCTTATGTGAACATTTATAGTATTATCATCACCTAAAAATTCATCTTCCCATACTGTTTCGAATAAGTTTGCCTTAGTAAAAACTTTCTTTGGGTTACAAACTAAAAGTTCTAATATTTTAAACTCTTTAGAAGTAAGTTGTATTTCCTCTCCCTTAACCTTAACTTCTCTACTTCTAGGTTCTAAAATAAGATTCTTATACTTTATTGTCTCTAAAACTTCACTACAATTTGTTATTTTACTTCTTCTTAAAAGAGCTTCAATCCTAGCTAAAACTTCATTAACATCAAAAGGTTTACTTATAAAATCATCAGCACCTAATTTTAGAACATTTACCTTATCCTCCATTGCAGTTTTTGCTGATATAACTATTATTGGAGTATTCTTTATCTTTCTAATTTCTTGTATAAATATTTCACCAGTTATACCTGGTAGCATAAGATCTAGAAGTACCATATCAAAATCAAAAAATTCTAAACACATCTTACCTTCAGATCCTGAAAATGCTTGTCTAACTTCATACCCTTCCTTTTCTAAAATTTTACTTAACAAATTATTTATATCTATATCATCTTCAACTATTAAAATACTTTCTGAATTAACCATAATTATAACTCCCCTCAAAATTAATTTATAATTTTATTTTTAAAACTTTCTATACCAAAATAATACCATAATACTACAGTTATAATGGCATCAAAGTATCCATTCCATTTTTAACTGCTGTAGCTATTAAGGCAAATACTCCATATGGTATTATTCTTAATACCATTTTAGTTATTCTTAAAACTATATCATAAGCTGATAAAATAAAATCTTTAAATGGCTTTGCTTTTTCTTTATTAGTATTATCTTCAATAACTAACGAAATTGCTATAAACATTGAAAAGATAACTATTGGTATTATTTTATTCTCTACAATAGCTGCTAAAGGATTTGATGGTAGCATATCTATAAGTACCTTAGAAAACCCTGGTATTTCTCTTGCCTTAAAATTTTCAGCCCCTATAAATCTTAAACCTTGTCCAAGATTTAAAGAACTAGCTACAATAATTCCTATAAAGGCTGCAGCTCCTGTAGTTCCTAATAAAACAGTAAATGTTTTTAATCCTATTGATTTTAATGTATCTAAATTTT
>NZ_JARHZJ010000099.1 GCF_029258205.1 Clostridium sp. | reverse complement strand
CCATACATAGAAATAGAAACTTCATCTGAAGAAAAACTTAATGAAATTTTAATAGATCTAGGATATTCCATGGAAGATACAACTTCTAAAACAATTTATGAAATTTTAAAAGATAAAGGTATTTCTCATGATTCTAATAAAAAAGGCCTATAGTTACTAGAATTACTTTAACAAAATAACTGAAAAAATTATAAAAACTAAAAATAATTCTTACTATAGTAAAATTTATTTGAAGACAAATTATGAAATAGTAGATAGTTTTGTGTAAAAAATTAAAGCTATCTACTGTCTAATTGTATCCAAATAATAAAATTTATCTCCTTTATCAATGCAAATTATATAAATTTTATTATTTAGTCATTATATAGCCTATCTATAAACCTAAGTAAATTGCTTTATTCTATTATTTATAAATTTTAAAAATCCACTTCCCTTTTTAGGTACAGCAAAGCTATTATGATAATATTTCTTTTCATTTACTATGTCTTGACAAAACATTTCTAATTCTATGAGTAGTTGATTATATTCTAAATAATTATTTTCCCAACCACTTTTCCATAAATTTAATTTAGCTAATACTCCTATCCCCTTCTGCCATACAATATATTTCTTATTACATATTTCTATACAGTTATCTAATAGTTTTTCTATTTCAATTAAAACTTCAATATCACCATTTAAAATAGCTGAAAATTTTATTTCTTTATTATAATTATTATTTTTATTTTCATCTCTAATAATATCTAAAAATCTTTTTGATGCACTATTAAATTCATTTTTTCTTAATGAAGTAATAAAAATAATATTATCACAGTTTCTAATTTTATATTTAATATATTGTAACTCATTATCACTTAATAATATTTTAGAGCATTCTACACTTCCTAATAGCTTTCTTTCTATACAATCTGCTATATAATAAGAATTACTCTTTTCTCCTTCATAACTACTAATAAATAATAATAATTTTTTCACCAAACTATATCCCATCATTTTACAATTTAATTTTATTTTACAAAATTTATATATTAAATAAATTAAAAAACAAGCTATATCTAGCAAAACATCACTAAATATAACTTGTTTTATAATAAATTTATTATGTTAATCTTAAAGAACTCTTCTTGCTCTACCTATTTTACTCCATGGAACTGATGTAATAGACACAAATTTACCTTTGTTAGGAGCCTCTATCCACTGACCATTTCCTATATACATACCTACATGACCTAAATTACTAAAGAATAATAAATCGCCTGGCTGTGCATTACTTGGAGAAACTTCATATCCACTCTCTATTTGGTCCCAAGTTGTTCTTCCTAAATTTATTCCAGCTTGTCTAAAACTCCATTGCATTAATCCAGAACAATCAAACGCTCTGTAATTACCATTTAAATAGTTTGATGGTATATCATAAAATCCTCTTGCAGCATGATCTGGAAAACTTTTTCTTAAGCTACTTAATAAACTTGAAGTTAATACTTCTCCAGATCCTCCATAAATATATGGAGAACCAATATGAGACTTCATAATACTTAGAACTTGCTCATATTTACTTTGGTTAACTTGTCCACCACCTATGTTTCCATTTTGGCTTCCATCTTGATTTTCATTTGAACCTTCATCTGAAGATACTATTTTAACATACTTTTCATTTAAATAACCAACTTTTCCATTATATTTTATCTTAAACCATCCTGAAGAAGTCTTTCCTTTTAAAGTAAATCTTTCATTAGGTAATAAATATGCTAAAACAGAACTACTAGTATTAGGTTGACTTCTAAGTCTTAAATTACTTGTTACATTTACAACCTTTCCAGTTTTTCCATTATAAGATTCATCTAAATTGTTATTTGAACTTCCACTTTGATTATTATTAGAACCTTCGTTTCCACTTACTACTTGTACATAATCTCCATGAACATGTCCTTTTGTTCCTTGTGCATCAATATTATACCAAGCTCCATTTTTTCCATTTATTTTAAAAGTTTGACCCGAACTTAATGATCCAACAACTGAGCTATTTGTACTTGGTGATTGTCTAATTCTTAAAGAAGTACTTACGTTTACAACCTTACCTGTCTTTCCAGCTAAAGAAGTATCCATTCCTGATCCACTTTCTGATGATTGCCCACCATTACCTGAATTATTACTTGAACTACCTCCACCTACTTGCACATAATCTCCATGAATATGACCTGTAAGACCATTTGCATTTATATAATACCAATCTCCAGTTTTACCTTTTATCTCAAATGTCTGTCCACCTCTTAGACCTCCTACAACTGAGCTATTTGTGCTTGGTGATTGTCTAACTCTTAAAGAAGTACTTACGTTTATAACAGTACCCATTTTCCCTGCTAATGAAGTATCTAAATTCGAATTGTTTCCAATATTATTACTATTAGAATTACCATTTACTTCTTTTACATAATCTCCATGAATATATCCTGCCTTACCATTAATATTTATTTTATACCATGAACCTTCTTTTCCATCTATATTAAAAATTTCACCATTAGTTAAATATCCAACAACTGAACTACTAGTACTTGGGCTCTTTCTAATTCTTAAATTTGTACTTACGTTTACAACTTGCCCTTTTGTTACAGTTCTTGTTTTATTATTTTCTTCTAATTGATTAGAATTTTTATGTTCTGTTGCATAAGCATTTTCACTATGTGCCGAAACAACACATATAGTTGATACAGCAAAAATCAAAGCTGCTATCTTATTCCTATTCATACAAAATCCTCCCTAGTAGTCATATTACGCACCACCTAAAATAATCTTTCATTTTATATAATATATTCTTTAGGAAAATTTATCAACAAAATAGTTACAAAAAAATATCAAAAATATCAAAAAAGAAGTTGTCTATATTTAAATTGGACAACTTCTATGTTCTATCACCTTTCTACACTCAACAAATCATCAGATTTTTCAACAATATATTTATAAGAATCTATAACACCTTGTATATAAAATTGTGCTCCTAAATTTTCCACAAAAAATCTTATAAGTTTATCTAACTCTTCATCATCTAAACTTTCATTTTTTTCAATTTTAAAATATTTTAAAAGTTCTTCTTTTAAAAAATCTTTTTTTTCTTTAGAAATATCAAAATTATTATTTATTGTAACACTACCTTTCTTTTTATTATTTATAACAATATCACTTATAAAAAAACTAGTGTAACAATGTCCTTGCTTATCATAATAATCTTCCTTATTCCCATAATATCCTTCTTCAACTTTATTTAAATCATTTTTATTCATACAAATTCACGCCTTTAAAATAATTTTGGAATATACCCCATATAATACATTTTATTCACCAATCATATTAAAGTTACTTAATTATATTATTTTAATCTATAAGTTTTTATCATTAAATAAAAATATATTTAAAAAAACTTTAATTTATGGATTATATAAATTGATTTTGTAAATAATAACTTTGAGGTGATTTTATGTATAAAGCAATTGGTATAAATAAAGATAAAGAATATAAGTCCTTAAGAAAAAAATCTAAACGTTTTGTTCCACCATCTCACTATAGAGATAACTATTCAATGAATAACTCTCATGAAGATAATCTTGAGGATTACTCATTCTTTGATTCTATAGAAGATTTAAAAGATTGTGCTAATTCCAATGATGATGATTGCACAATAAAATCTTGTCTATTAAACAAAGAAATTAAAGCAAATAAAAAAGTTCTTATTGCATCATGCATAGGTGCTACAGCTGGCATTATAGGTGTAGCCTGTACAATAAAAAAAATGAATTCAAAATCAAGTAAAAAATTTTTAGTATCTGCTCCTTCTTTAATGAAATTTGCTAAAACTATGTTTTAAAAAGTAAAAAAGAAGCCACATAAAATTTTGTGGCTTCTTTTTAATTTAATAATTAAATTTTTTTGTAAAAATTCTATACTTTCAATGCCTTAAAAGTTCTTTTAGAATATAATCTAATTAGTTTTTACTATTTTATTAAAAATGCAAAATTACC
>NZ_JARHZJ010000093.1 GCF_029258205.1 Clostridium sp. | reverse complement strand
GCTTCCTCGTCTAATGATGGGTGAGCTACGAATATAGTTTCATATTTTCTCATCATTTACACCTCCTCCCTCTGGACTACGGCTATGCTCTAGCATAGCAGGGATTACAATTAAATATTCTAACATTAAAAGATGGTTATTGCAACCCTCTTTATTAATGTAAACATAATTTTTAGAAATTTATTTTTTTAATTTTTATTTATTAATTTCTTCTTCTGGGGCATTTGATTTTATAATCTTTTTTACTCCTTTTTGGAATTTTGATCTAGGAATCATTACAACCCTTGAGCATCCTAAGCATTTTATTTTAATATCAGCACCCACTCTTATGATTTCCCATTCATCACTACCACAGGGATGAACTTTCCTCATTTTAACTATATCACCAAGATAAAATTTATTTATCAAATTAAATAACCTCCTTTAAAATAAAATTTATGTAAATTAACCTGTAATTATTTCTTTCATATATTTCTTTTTATCAAGAGTCATTTTTATTCTCTTTCTTAATTCCACTTCTGTTTCCCAAAGTTTAATTGATTTTACTTTTCCACAAATTCTAAGATTAACACTAGAACTTGTTATGTCTGTAACTCCCCAAACCTTTAAAGGTTCTGTTATATACTTATTTTCTTTATTATACGTATCACAAACTGAATTTATAGTTTTTATTACTTTATTTATGTCTTCACTATATGAAATTCCAATATCAATCTGAACTCTCATATCTCCTCTACAACTATTTGTTACTATTCTTATCATTCCATTAGGAATAATATGAAGAGAGCCATCATAGTCCCTAAGTTCAGTTGTTCTAATTCCTATTACTTCTACAATTCCACTTACACCCTCTATTGTTACATAATCACCAACATTATATTGATTATCAAAAAGTATAAATATACCATTAATTACATCTTTAACAAAACTTTGAGCTCCTAAACCTACTGCTACTCCCCCTACAGAAGCAAATGCCCAGGATATATTTCCAAATATAATAGACAGTATAGTTGTTATGCCTATAAAGTAAACTGAATACCTCAAAATACTTTTTAATAAAGTTCCCAATGTATTTGCTTTTCTTGTATCTAAAGAGAACTTAAAATTTGTATCTATCTGTTTTTTTACAGCTTTGTCTATTAATTTGCTTCCTATCTTAATTACTAAAATCATAAAAATAACTATAATACATATTATTAAAAATTTTTTTAATAAAAAATCAAGAGTAGATAAAGATATACTTATTTTCCCAAGCTTAATATGATCAAATTCAAAATTAATTCCAATCAAACTATCTAATAACATTAAAGCACTCCTTTATGAATTAAAAATATATAATAATTATTTATATATTTCAAATCCCTTTTTATTTATTGAATATATATTTTTAAATTTAATTTCTAAAGTTTCTATCTTTTCTAATTGATCTTTATTAAACGCTGAACTTATTCCACAGCTTTTTGTTATATAAGTTGGCGTTGGCATTATTATAAATGATATTCCATTTTCTTTAAGTATTCTTTCTCCTTCCATTGCTTCATGTGTATTATTAAAAACCATTATAAAGTCTTTCATACTATTTTCCTCCTAAAAATTATATCGTTTTATTAGTATATATTATAAGTATACATCATAAAAGTTAACACTTTCAAAATAAAGGTGAAAGCTTTTCTATTTTGAACTATAATATAATTATGTAAATTTATAAAAACAACTGTAAAAGGAGTTTGAGTATGTCTTTTTTCTATTTAAAGGCTATTTTATCTGGGATTGTAACAGGACTATTAGTTTCTATACCATTAGGTCCCGCTGCAATAGAAGCTGCAACACAATCTCTAAATAAAGGATTTAAAAAAGGCTTTGAAGTTTCATTAGGTGCAATAGCTGCTGACTACTTATATATATTATTAATAAACTTCGGAGTAGCAAAATTATTAAATTTAAATAAGTATATAGAATGTTCATTTTGGATTATTTCAGGATTAGTTCTTATAATAGTGAATTTAGTATTTAAATCTTCTCAAAAAAGTTTAGACGAAAAATGTGTTGAAACTATAAATAGTCATAAAACTGGTAGCGGTTTTATAAATGGTTTTTTAATAACCTTTGTAAACCCTATGACATTATCAGTATGGATGGCTGTAAGTGCTGGAATAATGAATATATGGAAGAATTCTGGCATACATTTCTTTCTACTAGCCATATTCTCTATGTTTATTACAACTTTAGCATGGTTCATATTATTAAATTTTATAACTGCTAAAGGTGGAAGTTTAGTAAAAAAAGAACTTACTGGTAAAGCTGATAAAAGTGTAAAATATTTTATGATTCTACTTGGATTAGGCTTTACTATATACGGAATATTTAAAATTTTTATGTGAGGTTTTGCTTATGAATAAAATATATTTTGATAATGCAGCAACAACTTTTCCTAAACCCGACTCTGTAATAAAAGCACTATTAAATTACATGAGTTTTGAAGGTGGAAGTGCTAACAGAGGTTCATCATCTACAGCTCTACAAAGTAGTAGATCTGTCTATGAATGTAGATATGAAATAGCTAAATTTTTCAATTTTCCTAAAAGTGAAAATGTTATTTTTACTAATAATATTACAACCTCATTAAATATGTTACTTTTAGGAATAATTAAATCTGATTGGCATATAATTACTACATCTATGGAACATAATTCTATCTCAAGACCTTTAACAAAAATTAGTGAAGAGCTTCCTAATGTAGAAGTAGATATAGTTAAGTGTAATAGTGAAGGTCTAGTATCAATTGATAAGATAAAAGAAAAAATAAAGAGTAATACAAAACTTATAATTTTATCACATGCATCTAACCTAGTTGGAACAATTCAACCTATTAAAGAAATTGGTAAGCTTTGTAAAGAAAATGATATATTCTTTATTTTAGACTCTGCTCAAACAGCAGGTGTTATTCCAATTGATATGACTGAACTAAACTTAAATGCATTAGCTTTCACAGGTCATAAATCTCTTTTAGGTCCTCAGGGAATAGGTGGCTTTATTATAGATGATAAATTAAACTCTATCTGTAAAAATATCTTTTCTGGAGGAACAGGAAGTAATTCATCACTATTAGAACATCCTCAAGAATTGCCTGATAAATTTGAATATGGAACTTTAAACACTCCAGGAATAATAGGGCTTCTAGCAGGGATAAAATTCATAGAAAAAGAGGGAATTGAAAATATAAAAGCCAAAGAAGAATCATTATGTCAAAAAGCTATGGATTTATTATCTGAAATTCCAGAAGTTAAGATTTATGGTCCTATGGATGCCAAAAAGAAAACTTCAACAATATCTTTTAACATAGAAGGAATGGATCCTGAATTTGTAGGATTCTTATTAGATAGTGAATTTAATATATCCTGTAGAACAGGAATTCATTGTACTCCGCTTGCTCATAAAACAGTTGGTTCATATCCATCTGGAAGCATAAGAATAAGTTTGGGTTATTTTAATACAATAGAAGAAGTCTATAGATTTGTTGAGGTTATAAAAGAATTAATTTCAAGGAGGTAGACTTCTCACCTATGAAAAACTTAATAATCAAAAGCAAAAATATAAGTGTGTTTTTTATTTTATACACACTTATATTTTTTACATTTTTTAAAACATTAAAATATACTTTACCCTTTCTACTAGCATTCATATTTTCATTACTACTAAAGACACCCACTCAATTTTTAATAAAAAAATTTAAATTAAATGTTGGACTTGCTTCTTTTATAAGTACATTTATTTTTTTCTTAATAATAATAATTTTATTTACATTATTTATTACTTCTTTAGCTTATGAATCTTCATCTTTAACAAACTATATTCAAGAAATAATAAATACTAATTCTAAAGAATTTCAAAATTATTTTATTTCAATACAAAATTGGATTGAAATAACCTTTATTGATAATGCAGTTTTAAACTTAATAAGAAACACTTTAATCTCTTCATTTAAAGAAATAACTGTACTTATTCTTTCTTTTGGAACTGAATTAATTCAAAAAATTTTTTTATTGATAAGTTATTTACCTTATACCTTTATGCTTCTTATTTTTACTGTACTATCAACTTATTTTTTATCAAAGGAATTAAATACTATTAATTTCAGCAAAATATTATCTAATTATCTTAATTCTAATTACAGTAAAAGAATCTTAACTATTTTTTATGAAATAAAAAAAATGTTTTTGACATACTGCTTGTCTTATTTATTTTTAATTTTTATTTCTTTTATATTAACCTTTTTAGGATTTTCCTTTTTAAATATTAAATATGCCCTATTACTTAGTGTTCTTGCTGGATTATTAGACTTACTCCCAGTACTAGGTATGCCATTAATTTATTTCCCTCTTATTTTTATTTCATATAGCTCAGGAAATATTTTTTCAGCTATTTCTTTATTAATATTATATATATTTATTTTTTTATTACGACAATTTTTAGAACCTAAATTAATGTCATCCACCTTAGGAATACATCCTTTATTAATGTTAGTATGCATATTTATAGGATTAGAATTAAATGGACTTTTAGGAATAGTCTTTTGTATCTTTTTAATTATTTTTTTCAATATATTTAAAAAAGTTAATATTTTATAGTATAGACTTTTTTATTTTGGTAATAATTTCAAGCAAGGAGGTTATTATCATGTGTACAAGTTTTTATATAGATTCTTTAGATCCTAAAGCTTCTTTTAAGATCAGAGATTATCTCTGTAACGAGCTTTCTCCAGTTATAAAAGAAAATAGACCAATTGTTTTTATATGTATTGGCTCTGATCGTTCCACTGGAGATGCTCTTGGTCCATTAATTGGTGAAAAAATTAAATTTTTAAGCAAAAATAACATTTTTGTCTATGGAACATTAGAAAAAACTGTCCATGCCAAGAATTTAAAAGAGACAGTAAAAATAATAAAATCAAAACATAAGAGACCTTTTATTATAGCAATTGATGCTTGTTTAGGAGCTGTTAATAATGTAGGACACGTGCTCATTGAAAAGAGACCTCTTAAACCTGGAATGGCGTTAAATAAGGATTTACCTGAAGTAGGAAACTTAAGCATAATGGGAATAGTAAATATTTCTGGTTCCTTAGATTTTATGGTTTTACAAAATACTAGATTATATACTGTAATGTTACTTGCAAATACTATATCTAATGGAATTCATCATTGCATATTAAAATCAGTAGGATTTAAAAAGAATTTATTAGATTCAACTTTAGAAAATATTTTATAAAATCTGCCTTAAATACTCATATATTTTTTTTATATACTCCCCTATTTATTAAAATGTTTCACGTGTAACATTTTATTTAACAAAAAATAGATTATATTAAAATCAACAAAAGTAAGTTGTTTTAATATAACCTATTTTTTATTCTTAAACCTATTTATTCATTGCAGCATTTAAAACATGTAGTTCTTCTTCTGATAAATCATATCTAGATATTCCTTTATCTATTGGCTTTGCATATGTTGTACTATAATCTCTACCATATATTCCAGTTAAAATAACTCCATTATTTTCTCCGTCTAATAAAGCAACTGAAAAGCTTAAGTCACTTCCAACATCTTCAAAAGCTTTATATCTTATAACAGATACTTTTTGAGTACATTTTTCAACTTGAGCTTTTAACATTTTATTTGTTTCTAATGTTTCTTCAGAATCTTTTTTAACTTCTTCAACTTTATCTAAGTAAGAATTAATAAGTTCTTCTAAATTTTTATTATTAACTCCTCTCATAATTTTTCTAAATTTATTTTCTACTTTACTTAAACTTCTGAAGGCTACTATTAATAGTATAAATTGTATTAAAACTAATAATATTAAGCCTATTGTGATATAAGTTGAATACTGTGCAAGTATATTTAATACATTTTCCATGTAATTTATCATCCCTTCATATTTTTAAAATGTTTCACGTGAAACATTTTAAATATTTATAATGTCTAGTATTCTCTGTAAGTCTTCTTCTGAATAGTATTCTATTTCTATCTTACCTTTATTCTTATTAGCATTTAAATTAACTTTAGTCCCAAAATAATCCTGAAGTCTATCTCTAACATCTTTATAATATGGATTAAGTGGCTTTCTTCTTTCTGATGTTTTTGATTCAACAACATCATTTAATATCTTTTTAACTAATTTTTCAGTTTCTCTAACTGAAAGAGAATTATCAATTATTTTTTGGGCTATTTCATATTGCACATCATTTTCTAAAGGTATAATAGCTCTCCCATGACCTTCTGAAATAACACCTTCTATTACATATTCTTTAACTCTATCATCTAACTTTAATAATCTCATTGTATTTGTTATTGAAGTTCTTGATTTACCTATTGTCCTTGAAAGCTCTTCTTGAGTTAAAGCAAATTCTTTTAATAATCTTTCATATGCTAATCCTTCTTCTATAGGATTTAAATCTTCTCTCTGAATATTTTCTATTAAAGATACTTGTAGAAGCTTTTCATCTGAAATATCCATTATTAAAGCAGGTACTTTTATTAACTCTGCTATTTTAGCAGCTCTATATCTTCTTTCTCCTGCAATTATTGAGTATCCCTTTTCTTCTTTCTTTAATATTAAAGGTTGAATTATACCATGTTCTTTTATAGATTCAGCTAATTCATTTAATTTATTATTATCAAAAAACTTTCTAGGTTGTTTTTTATTAGCTTTTATATCTTTAAGATCAATATTTATTATTCCATCTTTTTTTTCTTTTTCTTCCTTAATATTATTATCCTCTGGTATTAAGGCTCCTAACCCTTTTCCTAATCCAAATTTTTTAGCCATCTACATATTCACTCCCTGTCTTTTTAGGAATTCATCAGTTAATTTTTCATAAGATTTAGCTCCCCTACATTTTTCATCATATAAACATATTGGTAATCCAAAACTTGGAGCTTCAGCTAGTCTAACATTTCTAGGAATAGTAGTTTTGTATAATCTATCTTTAAAGTAATCTTTTACTTCTTTATAAACCTCTGTACTTAAATTAGTTCTTGAATCATACATAGTCATTACTACACCTTCAATATCAAGATCTTTATTTAAAGATTTTTTAACTAAATTTATTGTATTTATTAATTGTCCTACTCCTTCTAAAGCATAATATTCTGCTTGTATAGGTATTAAAACACTATGAGATGCAACTAAAGCATTAATAGTTAGAACCCCTAAAGATGGAGGACAGTCAATAAATATGTAATCAAAATTATCTTTGATTTTATTTATTTGATTTATAAGTATATGCTCTCTATCTTTTCTATCTATTATTTCTACTTCAGCACCTGCTAATTCCATTGTTGCTGGTACTACATAAAGATTTTCAACTAATTCACTTTTCATCATTATTGTTTCTATATCTTCACCAGCAGTTAGTAAATCATATATAGACTTGTCTAATTTTCTTTTATCTATACCTAACCCACTTGTAGTATTTCCTTGAGGATCTATATCTATAGCTAAAACCTTAAATCCCTGCATTGCTAAGTAAGAACATATATTTATATTAGTTGTTGTTTTTCCAACGCCACCTTTTTGATTAAAAACACAAATAGTTTTCATTAAAATTATCCAAGAATATCTTATTCTTGAATATCCACCTCCCTTCTAACACATCTATTTTATTATATATTTTTACATTGCATAATAAAAGATACTATTGATTATTTCTGATTAAAAAATGAAAAAATAGGAATGTTTCACGTGAAACATTCCTATTTTTTATATCTAATATATTTATTATTTTTTTAACAGCTTTTATAACTTTCAATTAAACTTTTTTAAAGTAAAAACATTTAAGAAACTCTATTTATTTTAATGGTTTCTTAGTTACATTACCTGCTTTTCTAGGAAAAGTCTTTGGAGTACTTTTTATTTTATCTACTATTACTAAGTTATGATTTAAATCCGTTCCTTCAATTTCAACCTCAGTTATTCCTTTAAGTTTACCACCTAAAGTACCAATAGCATTCTTTGAATCATTTAACTCTTCAGTTATATTTGGTCCTTTTAAAGCAATAAAGTTCCCATTTACCTTTACATATGGAATACAAAATTCACTTAGCACGCACATATTAGCAACAGCTCTTGATGTAGCAATATCAAAGCTTTCTCTTAGTTCTTTTTTTCTTGCACCATCTTCAGCTCTAGAATGTATAGTCTCTACATTTTTTAATCCTAGTTTATTTACAACTTCATTTAAAAAATTTATTCTCTTATTTAATGAGTCTAATAGAGTAACCTCTACATCTTCTCTCATAATAGCTATAGGTAAGCCTGGAAACCCTGCACCTGTTCCAACATCTATTACTGTTTTAGCTTTTTTAAACTCATCTGCTTTAAAAGCCTTTATACAATCTATAAAATGTTTCTTCACTATCTCTTCATCCTCTGTTATTGCAGTTAAATTTATTTTCTCATTCCATTCCTTTAATAAATCTTTGTAAATCATAAATTTTTTATATTTATCTTCATTAAACTCCATATTGACACTATCACAAGCTTTTTTCATTAAATCAAAATATTGCATTCCTAATCCTCCAAAACTTTAAGAGTATAAATAATTTATTTTAATAATTTTATTTTCTACTAAAAAGATAAAGTTATCCACATGTGGATAACTTTCTAAAAGTGCAAAACAGCACCTTTTTAAGTTTTATATAATACTTATCCACAGGTGCTGTTGAAAACTTCTTAATAACTTTTAATTATCAGTATTTTTTCCTGTTTTTCTGTAATGCTCTAAGAATATTAATAAAACTGATATATCTGCTGGAGATACCCCAGATATTCTTGAAGCTTGACCTATATTTAAAGGTCTAATTTTATTTAGCTTTTGTATAGCTTCTATTCTTAAACTATTTACGTCATTATAATCTAAATCCTCCGGAAGAACTTTTTTCTCAAACTTTTTAAATTGAGCTACTTGTTCTAATTGAGTTTGAATATATCCTTCATATCTAGCAATTATGTTTATTTGATCTCCAATATCTTTCGGTAAATCAGGTCTTTCAGGATCTAAACATGCTAATGAGAAGTAGTCTAACTCTGGTCTTTTTATAAGTTCATACATTTTTATTGGCTTTTTAAGCTCTGTTGATCCTAATTCAACTATTTTCTCATTATTTTCTGTTTTATTAGTTATTTGAAGCTCCTTAAGTCTCTCAAGCTCACGTTCTAAGTTTTGTTTTCTTTTCTTAAACTTAGTCCATCTTTCTTCTGTAACTAATCCAACATTGTGTCCAATTTCAGTCAATCTAAAATCAGCATTATCTTGTCTTAATAATAATCTATATTCGGCTCTTGATGTCATCATTCTATAAGGCTCATTAGTACCTTTGGTAATTAAATCATCAATTAAAACTCCTACATATCCATCTGATCTTGTAAGTATCATAGGATCTTTTCCTTGAACTTTTAATGCTGCATTTATACCAGCTACTATTCCTTGAGCTCCAGCTTCTTCATATCCTGAGCTACCATTAATTTGTCCAGCACTAAAGAATCCATCAATGTTTTTAAATTCTAGTGAAGCCTTTAATTGTGTTGGATCTATACAATCATATTCTATAGCATATGCAGTTCTCATAATCTCAGCATTTTCAAGCCCTGGAACTGTTTTTATTATTTGAACTTGAATATCTTCTGGCAGAGATGATGACATTCCTCCAACATACATTTCTTCTGTATCATCACCTTCTGGTTCGATAAAGATTTGATGTCTATCTTTATCTTGGAATCTCATTACCTTATCTTCTATAGATGGACAATATCTTGGTCCAACACCCTTGATACTTCCATTATACATTGGTGATCTATGTATATTATCTTTAATTACCTTATGTGTATCAGCATTAGTATATGTTAACCAGCATGAAACTTGTTCTCTCTCTATATTTTCACTGATAAATGAGAATGGTATTATTTCCTCATCTCCTGGTTGTTCTATCATTTTTGAAAAATCAACACTTCTCTTATTTACTCTAGCTGGAGTACCAGTTTTAAATCTTCTAAGATCAATTCCTAAATCTATTAATGATTTTGAAAGTTCATTAGCATTACTAAGTCCATTTGGTCCTTCGCTATAACTAACATCTCCAATTATTATTCTACTTTGTAAGTATGTTCCACTTGTCATTATAACGGCTTTACACTCAAAAAATGCACCATTTTTAGTTAAAACACCTTTAACTTTTCCATCTTCAACTTCAATAGCAACTACTTCTAATTGTCTTAAGTGAAGATTTTCTTGTGTTTCTAAAACTCTTTTCATTCTTTCTTGATATTTCTTTTTATCAGCTTGTGCTCTTAAAGAGTGTACAGCAGGTCCTTTTGATGTATTTAACATTTTAGATTGGATAAATGTATGGTCTATATTTACTCCCATTTCTCCACCCAAAGCATCTATTTCTCTAACTAGATGTCCCTTAGCAGTTCCACCTATATTAGGGTTGCATGGCATCATAGCAATAGAATCTAATGTTAATGTGCAAACTAAAGTTTTACATCCCATTCTAGCTGCCGCTAATCCTGCCTCACAACCAGCATGACCAGCACCTATAACAACTATATCATAACTTCCTGCATTATATCTCATATTTAATCATTCTCCTATTTTCCACAACAAAATTCTGCAAATATTTTGTTTACTAAATCTTCCTCTAACTCTGCTCCAGTTATTTCCCCTAAAGCTCTTAAAGCAGATGTAACATAAATTGATACTAAATCTAAAAACTCATTATTATTAAGTCCATTTAATGCACCCTCTAAGTTTTCAGAAGCTCTATATAAGGCCTCTTTATGTCTAGTATTGGTTATCATTACGCTTTCAGCATCAATTGATCCATTAAAGAATAACTCTTTTATTTTTGATTTTAAATCATCTATACCAAAACCAGTTTTTGCAGATAGTTCTATTTTATTTTCTAAGTTATCCACAATTTCTGAGGATAACTTTCTATCTAAATCAACTTTATTTAAAAGTACTATGTATTTTCTATCTTTAATATAATCAATTATTTCCTTGTCTTCCTCATCTAATTCTCTACTTGTATCTAACATCAGTATAACTAAATCAGCTTCATTGATTTTTTCTTTAGATTTTTCTACACCTATTTTCTCTACAACATCTTCAGTTTCTCTGATTCCTGCTGTATCTACTAATCTAACAGGTATTCCATCTAAATTTATGTATTCTTCTATTACATCCCTTGTTGTTCCTGCTATGTCAGTTACAATAGCTCTCTTTTCATTTAATAGAGCATTTAAAAGTGATGATTTTCCTACGTTAGGTTTTCCTACTATAACCATACTTAAACCATCTCTAATAAGTTTGCCTTCATCAGCAGTATCAATTAAATTATTTACTTTACCTTTAAGAGTTATAACATCCTCTTTTACTTTAACTGGTATAGTTTCATCTGGTTCTTCATCATCCTCTGTAAAATCAACAGCATATTCAATTAAAGCTAATATATCTAAAGCCTCTTTTCTAAGATTGTTTATCTCAACAGAAAGTCTTCCTTGACTTTGAGTCATAGCTGATTTCATTGAAAGTTCAGTCTTAGCAGTTATTATGTCCATAACAGCTTCAGCTTGGCTTAAATCTATTCTTCCATTTAAAAAAGCTCTTTTTGTAAATTCACCTGGTTCAGCAAGTCTTGCCCCAGCTTTTATTACATTTTGTAAAACTTTATTAGTAGCTACAATACCACCATGACAGTTTATTTCTACTGTATCCTCAGCTGTAAAGCTTCTAGGACCTTTCATAAAACTAACTATAACTTCATCTATAATCTGATTATTTTCATCTATCATATGGCCATATCTCATAGTATATGGTTTTATATCTAATAAATCTTTTCCGTTTATTCCTCTGAATATTTTATTTACAATCTCAAGAGCTTTATTTCCTGATACTCTAATTATAGCTATTCCACCTTCTCCTAATGCTGTTGCTACAGCAGCAATAGTATCGAATTCTTTCATAAGCTCCTCCTTTATGATTATATTCTTAAATTTGAACTAATATTGATTTTACCCAACAAAATAAAATAAGTCAAAATTTTAAAACATATTATTTATGGCAAAAAATTTGTTTTTATTAAATTGTTTAATATATTACTTACTTAAAAATACTATCCAATTAATTAAATCATATACTTAAATAAAAAAATAAGGTGAAAATATAATATTTTCACCTTATTTTTAAAATTTATAAACAATTGTAATCTTTGATATAACTACTTTTCCATAGTTACTAACAAGTTATCCACAATTTATCTGCACGTTATTGTTGATAAAAAAAGGAAAGCTTAAGCTTTCCTTTTTTTATTTCTTTAATTCTACTACAACTCTTCTGTAAGGTTCTTCACCTTCACTAAAAGTTTTAACAAAATCATTATTCTGTAATTCTGAATGAATAACTCTTCTTTCACAAGGATTCATAGGTTCAAGCTTTAATATCTTGCCTGATTTTCTAACCTTATAAGCTATTTTATTAGCTAATCTTTTAAGAGTTTCTTCCCTTTTTTGTCTATAATTCTGAGTGTCTAAAACAACTCTTTTATACTTATCTTCTTTAGCCTTATTAACAACTAAACTAGTTAAATATTGAAGTGAGTCTAAAGTTTCTCCTCTATATCCTATGATGGTTCCCATCTTAGCTCCAGTAAGATTTATCTTTACTACGTCTTTACTTTCTTCAATATTAATTTCAGCTTCTATATTCATATTATCAAGAATATCGCTTAAAAACTTTCTAGCTTCTAAGATTCTATCTCTTTTCTTTTTAACTGAAATTTTAGCAGGCTTTGCACCAATTAGATTAAGGAAGCCTTTACTTCCTTCTTCTATAACAATAACCTCTACTTTATCTTCTGTAGTGTTTAACTTCTCTAGTGCGCTTTTTAAAGCTTCTTCAACAGTCTTTCCAGTAATCTCAATTGTATTCATACCCTTGTTTCACCACCTTAGAAAAGTAAAATAAATTCTTATTAATCAATATCTTTATATTGTTCTTTTTCCTTAGCTATTTTTTTTCTAGGTAAAACAACTATGAAGTATGTTTGAACCATTTGAATTAGGTTACCTATTACCCAGTATAATACAAGCATTGATGGGAATTGTATTGACATTACACCCATCATACCAGCCATTACTATATTCATAGTATTCATATTCATTCCACCAGGTGCTCCCCCAGCTTGTGCCTGAGTAAACTTTGTCATTAATAAAGATGATAAATATGTTGTTGCAGCTGATAAGATTGGTAATATGAATGTTCTATCTGGAGCCCATAAATCTCCTAACCATAAGAATGATACACCTTTTAACTCAGTTAATCCATAGAATACATAGTATAATGCAAATAATATTGGCATTTGAATTAATAAAGGTAAACAACCACTCATTGGGTTTACATTATTTTCCTTATAAAGCTTCATTATTTCTTGTTGAGCTTTTTCAGGATTATTTTTATATTTCTTCTGAAGTTTAGCTATTTCTGGTTGTATTTCTTGCATCTTTTGTTGAGATCTAGTTTGCTTTATATTTAGCGGTAATAATAATAATCTTACTAATAAAGTTAATAAGAAAATAGTTATTACGTATCCAGCACCTACACTAAAAATATCTAGTGAGGCAACAAAGCCGTGGATAGCTTGAAATATCATTGTGAATAAATTAGTTATCGGCTTTAAAATTGACTGCAATACATTATCCTCCTATATTTAAACTGTATATATTTATTTTACAGGATCATATCCACCCTTACAGAATGGATTACATCTTAATATTCTTCCTATACTCATAAATCCCCCTTTAAAAGCACCATACTTCTGTATTGCTTCTAGTGCATACTGAGAACAAGTTGGATAAAATCTACAACAAGGTCTCTTTAAAGGTGAAATATATTTTCTATAGAATTTAATCATTACTATGAACAATTTTTTCATTATCACGTAGACCTGCCTTTTTTATTAAATTATTCATGGCTCTCCCTACTTGCTTAAAATCTTTACCGTTTATAGCAACTCTAGCAATAAACACAAAGTCATAGCCTTCTTTAAGTTCACTAGAATTAACTCTGTAATTTTCAAGTATAAGTCTTTTAACTCTACTTCTAACTACGCTTTTTCCAACCTTCTTACTAACCGAAACCCCTACTTTATTGAAACGTTCTCCATCTTTTGTAACATTTTTTCTGTTAGGATAAACATAAAGAACTAGTAGGTCATTAGCATAAGATTTTCCTCTTCTATAAACTGTTCTAAACTCATTGTTCTTTCTTAAACTTAGTAACATTTAAATTTGCTCTCCTTTTTTCTGCTTTTTGGTGCAGAAAAAGGCCACAAAATGCGGCCCTTATGCTGTTAATCTTTTTCTACCTTTTTGTCTTCTTCTCTTTAAAACATTTCTTCCAGATTTAGTTT
>NZ_JARHZJ010000084.1 GCF_029258205.1 Clostridium sp. | reverse complement strand
TTCCGAAATCTCCGTAAGCTAGAAAGTTTCCTCTAGTTGCCTTACCTTTCATTCTACCACGTTGTACCTTACGATGTTTAACTCTTTTAGGCATTAACATGTTATATTCCTCCTTTCTTAGTGCATCCTATTATGCGTTAGCTTCTTCCTTTTTTTCAACTTTTTTAGTTGGAAGAACTTCTCCATTGTAAACCCACACTTTAACACCGATTTTACCGTAAGTTGTATCAGCTTCAGCAAATCCATAGTCGATGTCAGCTCTTATTGTTTGTAGTGGGATTGTTCCTTCATTATATTGCTCAGTTCTTGCTATTTCAGCTCCACCTAATCTTCCTGAACAAGCAGTTTTAACACCTAATGTGCCAGCTTTCATTGCTCTTTGGATAGTTTGCTTCATAGCTCTTCTGAATGATATTCTCTTTTCTAATTGAGCAGCAATGTTTTCAGCCATTAATTGAGCGTTAGTTTCAGCGTTCTTAACCTCAACAATATTTATTAAAACATTTTTCTCAGCTATTATATTTTTTAAGCTAGCTTTTAATCTTTCGATTCCTGAACCACCTTTTCCGATGATTACACCTGGCTTAGCTGTGTGTATGTTTAACTTAACTCTTTTAGCTGATCTTTCTATTTCAATCTTAGCAATTCCAGCTGAGAAAAGTTCTTTCTTTATAAATTTTCTTATTTGTTGGTCTTCGATTAAGTTATCAGCAAAATTTTTCTTATCAGCATACCATTTTGCATCCCAATCTTTAATTACACCAACTCTTAGTCCGTGAGGATGTACTTTTTGTCCCATGCTTTTCCCTCCTTACCTTATTAAGCTCTTTCTTTAACAACAAGTGTTATGTTACTTGTTCTCTTGTTTATTCTAAATGCTTTACCATGATCCATTGGTCTGAATCTTTTTAATGTTGGTCCGTGACCTACATGTGCTTCTGCAACGAATAATCTGTTAGCATCTAATTCGTGATTGTTCTCCGCATTAGCTACCGCTGATTTTAAAACTTTGCTTATAACCTCAGCAGCATCTCTTGGAGTATATTTTAAAATTGCGAAAGCTTCGTTTACGTTCTTTCCTCTTATTAAATCAAGAACAACTCCTACTTTAGTTGGAGACATTCTTACATATTTAGCTATAGCTTTAGCTTCCATCTAAAGATCCTCCTTTCCCGGATACTATTATTTTCTCTTTGATGTTTTTTCGTTTTTAATATGACCTTTGAAAGTTCTTGTTAAAACGAATTCTCCTAATTTATGTCCAACCATATCTTCTGTAACATAAACTGGGATATGTTTTCTTCCATCATGAACAGCTATTGTATGGCCTATCATTTGTGGGAATATAGTTGAGCTTCTTGACCAAGTTTTGATAACTTTCTTATCTCCATTTTGGTTCATTTCTTCTATTTTCTTTAAAAGACCTGCATGCACGAAAGGTCCTTTCTTAATTGATCTACTCACTAGAATTTCCTCCCTTCATAAACTTAATTATGCCGCCAAACCGTGAAGAGAATATTTAATTCTCTCCAAACTATTTAGCGTTTCTTCTCTTAATGATGAATCTATCTGAGTATTTTTTGTTCTTTCTAGTTTTATATCCAAGTGCTGGTTTACCCCATGGAGTAACTGGACTTGGTCTACCGATAGGAGATCTACCTTCTCCACCACCGTGAGGGTGATCGCAAGGGTTCATTACAGAACCTCTAACTGTTGGTCTCCATCCCATATGTCTCTTTCTACCAGCTTTACCGATATTTACAATCTCATGAGTTGTGTTTGATACTGTTCCAACAGTAGCTTTACATTCGATTCTTACATATCTCATTTCACCTGATGGTAATCTTAATGTAGCATAGTTTCCTTCTTTAGCCATTAACTGAGCTGAAGTACCTGCTGATCTTACCATTTGGCCACCTTTTCCAGCTTGTAACTCTATGTTATGAACAAAAGTACCTACTGGCATGTGTTTTAATTGAAGAGCGTTACCTGGCTTGATATCAGCCTCTGGTCCTGATACTACTGTATCTCCTACTTTTAAACCTACAGGAGCAAGTATGTATCTCTTCTCTCCATCAGCATAAACAACAAGTGCTATGTAAGCTGATCTGTTTGGATCGTACTCTACTGTAGCAACTTTTGCTGGGATTCCATCCTTATTTCTTTTGAAATCTATTATTCTATATTTTCTCTTAGCTCCACCACCATGGTGTCTAACAGTTATTTTACCTTGTGCGTTTCTACCACCAGTTTTCTTTAAAGAAACAAGAAGTGACTTTTCAGGTACATTTGTAGTAACTTCTTCAAATGTTGGCATAGTCATTTGTCTTCTTGATGGTGTAGTTGGGTTAAACTTTTTAAGTGCCATTATTGTCCCTCCTTCTTATAGCTTATCTGGCCTTCAACCAATACCTGCTTTTTATTATTGCATTCCTTCGAAGAATTCAATGCTGCTACCTTCAGCTAAAGTTATAACAGCTTTTTTGAAGTCAGCTCTTTTTCCGATGTGAACTCCAACTCTCTTAGTTTTTCCTTCGAATCTCATAGTCTTAACGTCAGCAACTTTTACGTTGAAAACTTCTTCTACAGCTCTCTTTATTTGTACTTTGTTAGCTGCCATATGAACTATGAAGGTGTATTTATTTTCAGCCATAGCTGCCATACTCTTTTCAGTTATAACTGGTTTTCTGATTATATCATGGCTTGTTAACTTCATTATGCGTACACCTCCTCAATTTTGTTTACAGCTTCTTTAGTTATCATTAATGTTTTGCAGTTTAATAAATCATAAACATTGATGTTATTAACAGGCATAACTGTTACACCTTCTATGTTTCTTGCTGATTTATATACATTTTCATTAACTTCAGCTGTTATTATTAATGTCTTTTTAGCTTCAAAAGCATTTAACATTTTAACTGCTTCCTTAGTTTTTGGAGCTTCGAAAGTTAAATCTTCTAAAACAACCATATCTGCAACTTTGCTAGTTAGAGCAGAAGTCATAGCTACTTTTCTCATGCTCTTTGGTATTGACATTCTGTAATCTCTTGGTTTTGGTGCAAATACAACTCCACCTTTAATCCATTGAGGCGCTCTGATAGAACCTTGTCTTGCTCTACCTGTTCCTTTTTGTCTCCAAGGCTTGATTCCGCCTCCTCTTACCTCAGATCTTGTTTTAGCTGATTGAGTACCTTGTCTCTTATTAGCTAATTGAGCTACTACTACTTGATGTAAAGCATATTTGTTTACTTCTACTCCAAATACTTGCTCATTTAATTGGATATCTCCAACTTGTTGTCCTTCTTTATTAAATAAACCTACTTTAGGCATTACGCTTCCTCCTTTCTACAGAAATTAAGCCTTAACGCTGTTTCTTATAACTACTGTGCCTTTATTTGGACCTGGGATTCCACCCTTGATTAAGATTATGTTCTTTTCAGGCATTATCTTAACAACTTCTAAGTTAAGAACAGTTGTGTTCTTAGCTCCCATATGTCCAGGCATTCTCTTGTTCTTGAAAGTTCTTGATGGGTCTGAAGCAGCCCCCATTGAACCTGGTGCTCTGTGGAATTTAGAACCGTGAGACATTGGTCCTCTACTAGCATTCCATCTTTTAATTGTACCTTGGAATCCCTTACCTTTAGAAACTCCTGATACGTCTACTTTGTCTCCAATTTCAAATGTATCAACTTTTATTTCGTCTCCAACATTGTAATTAGCAACATCTTCCATTCTGAACTCTTTTAAAGTTCTTCTTAAAGAAACACCTGCTTTAGCGAAATGTCCTTTTCTTGGTTTGTTAACTAATTTTTCTCTTAATTCACCGAATCCAACTTGTATTGCGTCATATCCATCAGTTTCAACTGTTTTCTTTTGAACTACAACACATGGACCAGCTTCAACTACAGTTACAGGGATTACTCTACCATTCTCATCGAATATTTGAGTCATTCCAACTTTTTTACCTATTATAGCTTTTTTCATGTGGTTACACCTCCTAAACATATTAGCGGATTGCCTCTGCAATCATAACAGTTCAATCTCTTAATTCAATCTAAATAAAATATTAAAGTTTTATTTCGATATCAACACCTGCTGGTAAGTTTAATCTCATTAATGCATCAACAGTTTTTGGTGATGGATTAACGATGTCTATTAATCTCTTATGAGTTCTCACTTCGAACTGCTCTCTTGAGTCTTTGTACTTATGTACAGCTCTTAAGATTGTTATAACGTCTTTTTCAGTTGGTAGTGGAACTGGTCCAACAACCTTTGCTCCTGTAGACTTAGCAGTTTCAACAATTTTCTCAGCTGATTGATCTAATATTGTATGATCAAACGCTTTTAATCTTATTCTTATTTTTTGTTTTGACATTTGGTTTCCCTCCTTTTCATGTACGCTTTACTTCTAACGCACAACAGTAAGCATTGTGTAAACTGTCCCTGGTGTTTCACACTTTAGACATACACTTAACCTCTGTCGTCGGATTCTAGATCCTAACATGCTCATCAAGAATTACCCGGAAGTCCGGCAACCTCTTGACTCATCGCTGTTCGCTTTACAACTTCTTCATTATACTATGTATATTATGTTTTTTCAAGTATTTTTTTAGAAGTTTTAACATATACATTTATGTACTATCTTTACACCAAAACCGTTCAAAAAAATAAAGCACTAATATTAATAATATACTATTTTTTAAATTTTTCAACAAAAATTTTATTCCTAAAAAATTTTATATTATTATTCTTACTAAAAATATTTCTTCTAAATTATATTATATTTATTTTTTATATAAAATCAATAAAAAATAAAAAACCTAAATTGCAATATCAAATTAAACTAGTCTTTAATTATAATTTAAAAACTAATTAATATAATGAATATGTTTCATCTAAGTGTATTTCAAATAACTCTTCCAGAGTCTTGTAATCAAAAAGCTTTCTAAGAAGAATATTCATACAACTTTATATGAAAGATATTGTTTTATGTAGCTAATCTGAAATGTGTTTTCTCTTTTGAATAAAACCTCTAATTAGTTCATTATGAGGCTCATTTGTATTTTTTCAAATTAACAATATGGATGAATGAAATATACTTTTGTTTTTGTTTTTTGTTCAAGCTTTGATAAATCAGCAAATTCAGATTCATTATCAGCTATCATACTCTTAAATACTTTAATAAATTTACTACCAAAAACTCTTTAATCTTCTCAAGAATATTAGTAACAGATACTACTTAATGAGAAGACATTTCAGATATTGTATCATACATAGCTTTACTCTTTACAATTTTCAGCAAAACTTTACTCTTATTACATTTTTCACCTAATACGCAATCTATTTCCCAATGACCAAATTCTTCATTGTTTTGAATAGAACTAGGACGGTTTGAAATGCTATAAGCAATCTTTTTCTTATTATGTATTACTATAGTAGACTTTGTATTTCTATGAAGTTTAACTGGTAAATCTATATTTTTTTATAGGTAATACGCCAAGGTCTACATAGTTATACAAAGTTTTTGTAGAAATCATTTAGTAAGGACTAAACCTAGACAAATTCAGAGCTTCACCACCACATGAATCTAAAGACCATTAATTATTCTTAACTTTATCAATCCACACATTTAATAAAATCACCAAATTCTAATAGTTTGTATTTACGACCATATTTTAAGTAATTCTTCTTATAAACATCTTCTCCAGTATCGGCAAAGTAGATATTTAATTCTTTTCCTTTCTTAATTTGCTTAGTAGTTCCACGGCACATTTCATTTAAAAAGATATTTATAAACCTATTTATATAGTTGCTTAGCTATTTTGTAAACAGAAGAGCCATCTTTAAGACGTATTTCAACTATCATACAATCTTTAATATTTAAGTGTTTATTTTTTCTTGACTCTGTGTTATGATTTTGATAATTCATGGTTATTATCCTCGTGTATTATATTTTGTTTAGCGATTAAATCATAACACAGGTTAATTCACTATGGATTTTTTATTTAATTCAGCTTAATTTTACAATTAAGCAAAAATAAAAGAGAGGAAAATTTATTTCCTCTCTTTCTTAAAGGCCTATTTAATGAACACTCTTTTAAATTTAAAACTATTGCGCGTTAATTTTAGATTTTAAGGAGTCTTGTAATATATACGTCTATATATTACAAGTTTTTCTTAGTTAATTCTAAACTTACATATTTTGCGCTAATTATACAAGCTAGCTTCAACTAAGCATAAATTCCCGTTGTTCATCGGTACTAATAAAAATTTATTTTAAAACTACTCGATTATTGAAGTAACAACTCCTGAACCTACAGTTCTTCCACCTTCTCTGATAGCGAATCTTAATCCTTCATCCATAGCGATTTCTGTGATTAATTCAACTTCCATGTCAATGTGG
>NZ_JARHZJ010000083.1 GCF_029258205.1 Clostridium sp. | reverse complement strand
TCACCCCTTGTATAAACTAAAATAGCCAAAAGCATACTTTCCCTAAGGACCTATGCTTTCGGATTACATACAATATCATCTTTTTAGTATACCCATTTTTTTCTCTAGTATACATAAAATTCATATTCAACTTTATACTATCATATGATAGTACATTTATTTATGGTATCATAGGCAATACCACTTGTCAATATTCTTGAAAAATTTACTTTTATTTTTTTATTACTTCAATCTCTTTAGTTAAAAAAAAGAGGCACTAGTAAGTACCTCTTTTAATATTTTAAAGTTAAGCTTTAATTACTTAAGCTCTACCTCAGCTCCAACTTCAGCTAATTTAGCTTTCATATCTTCAGCTTCTTCTTTAGCTACAGCTTCTTTTAATGTTTTAGGAGCTCCATCAACTATTTCTTTAGCTTCTTTTAATCCTAAACCAGTTAATTCTCTAACTGCTTTGATTACTTTTATTTTGTTAGCACCAGCGCTAGCTAATACTACGTCAAACTCTGATTTTTCTTCTGCAGCAGCACCTGCAACAGCTCCGCCTACAACAGCAACTGGAGCAGCCGCGCTTACTCCAAATTCTTCTTCACAAGCTTTAACTAACTCGTTTAATTCTAAAACACTCATTTCTTTTATAGCTTCTATGATTTGCTCTTTTGTCATGATTCGCACCTCCGAATTTTCTTTCCTATTTTTTAAATTTTATTAATTATTCAGCAGATTCTTCTTTCTTGTCTGCTATTGCACTTAATAAGTATGCAAAATTTGATAGTGGTGACTTGATACTTCCAAGAAGTTTTGCAAGTAACACTTCTCTTGAAGGTATAGCAGCAAGTTGCTCAGTTTGCTCTTTGTTGTAAACTGTTCCTTCTACTATAGCAGCTTTTAACTCAAGCTTTTTATTTTCCTTAGCGAAATCGTTAAGGATTCTAGCTGGAGCAGTAGCATCTTCGTAACCGAAAGCTATTGAAACTGGACCTTCTAAGTATTCAACTATTCCATCAAAACCTAATTCTTTTGCAGCTAGAGTAACTAATGTGTTTTTGTAAACTTTATACTCAACACCTGCTTCTCTTAAGCTCTTTCTTAAGTTTGTATCTTGTTCTACTGTTAAACCTTGGTAGCTAGCAAGTACAACTGATTGAGCTTTTTCTAATTTCTCTTTTATCTCTGCAACTTTAGCTTCTTTTAATTGTCTGTTTTTGTTCACTGTGTCCACCTCCTCACAGTTTAGTTAACTGCTTTATATAATAAGAAAAGTCTTCCCGTAGACATAGGAAGACTATTATATATACTACAATTGCCCTCGGTAGGTTGTTCTACGTTATGCATTACAGCACCTACTGTCTACGGAAACTTTAATTCACTTTTTCAACAATAATTATTTTAACACACACTCAAACTTACGTCAAGCATTTTATTAAAATTAATCTAAAACTTTAACCGGATTAACTTTAGCTCCAGGTCCCATAGTAGATGAAACTGAAACTGATTTTAAGTATTGTCCTTTAGCAGCAGCTGGTTTAGCTTTTACTAAAGCATCCATTAAAGCTTTGAAGTTTTCAACTAATTTCTCAGTTCCGAAAGATTTCTTTCCTATTGGGCAGTGAACTATAGCAGTCTTATCTACTCTATATTCAACTTTACCTGCTTTGATTTCTTTTATAGCATTAGCCACATCAAATGTAACTGTTCCTGATTTTGGGTTTGGCATTAAACCTTTTGGTCCTAATACTCTACCTAATCTACCAACTACACCCATCATATCTGGAGTAGCAACAACTACATCATAATCAAACCAATTTTCACCTTGAATTTTTTGTACTAATTCGTCAGCTCCAACGAAATCCGCTCCTGCAGCTTCAGCTTCTTTAGCTTTCTCACCTTTAGCGAAAACTAAAACTTTAACATCTTTACCAGTTCCATGTGGAAGAACAACAGCTCCTCTAACTTGTTGGTCAGCATGTCTTGGGTCTACACCTAATCTTACGTGTAATTCGATAGTTTCATCGAATTTAGCTTTTGCAGTTTTAACAGCAAGCTCTAAAGCTTCTGCTGGAGTATATAATGCATTTTTATCTATTAATTTTGAACTTTCAATATATTTCTTTCCCATTAATATAATCCTCCTTTGTGGTATTAGCGGTTTTTACCTCCCACCGATTTGAATAAATTATTCTACTACTACTACACCCATACTTCTAGCAGTACCTTCGATCATGCTCATTGCAGTTTCGATTGTTGCAGCATTTAAGTCTGGCATTTTCAATTCAGCAATTTTTCTTACTTGCTCTTTAGTTATGTTTCCAATTTTATTTCTATTTGGAACACCTGATCCACTTTCTAAGCCTAATTCTTTCTTTATAAGAACTGCAGCTGGTGGAGTTTTTAATATGAAGCTGAATGATCTGTCTTGATATACAGTTATTACAACTGGTATTATTAAACCAGCTTTATCAGCAGTCTTTGCGTTGAATTCTTTACAGAATCCCATTATGTTTACACCGTGTTGACCTAAAGCTGGTCCTACTGGTGGTGCTGGTGTTGCTTTTCCTGCAGGAAGTTGAAGTTTTATCATTCCTGTTACTTTCTTAGCCATGAGTTTATTCCTCCTATACTGTGGTAATTATCGGACTTCCGCCCTCCCACTTGATCGAGACGTTAGTCTGATTTTTAATCTAATTTTTCTACTTGATTAAAATCTAGTTCAGCTAGAGTTTCTCTACCGAACATATCTACTAAGGCTTTTATTTTGCCTTTTTCAACATTTATTTCTTGGATTATAGCAGCAAAACCACTTAAAGCTCCTGAAATAATGTTTATAGTTTCTCCTACCTCCAAGTCGATATCCATAGCAGTTTTCATTACTCCCATAGATTCTACCTCTTCATCGGTAAGTGGTACAGGTTTTGACCCTGGACCTACAAATCCAGTTACTCCTCTTGTATTTCTTACGACATACCAAGATTCATCTGTCATAACCATGTTTACTATAACATATCCTGGGAATTTTTTCTTTAAAGTAACTTTTATCTTACCATCTTTTTCTTCCACACTCTCTTCCATAGGAACTTGAATGTCTAATATTAAAGATTCTAAGTTTCTGTTCTCTATAGTTTTCTCAAGATTTGCTTTAACTTTATTTTCGTATCCTGAATATGTGTGTACTACGTACCATCTAGCTCTATCACTCATATCATAACGGTGAATAAATCACCAAACCTCCTTTATATTATTTAAGTCCAAACACTAACTCAAAGAGGTTCTTAAATACAAAATCCATTACTCCTATTGAAGCAATAGATATTGCAGTAAATACAATTACTGCAACAATGGCCTTTTTAGCTTCTTCTTTTGGCGGCCAAGTTATTCTTTTGATTTCAGCCTTAACCCCTCTAAAGAACTTCATTATACCAAAGCCTCTGCTTTGTTCATTTACATCTTGCTTTACAGCCATAAATTCACATCCTTAACACCATAATAATGTATTAGAATTTTGCTTTCCAAAACACTACTTAGTTTCTCTGTGAAGAGTATGACTCTTACAGAATTTGCAGTATTTTTTCATCTCTATTCTATTAGGATCGTTTTTCTTATTTTTCATAGTGTTGTAGTTTCTTTGCTTGCACTCAGTACATGCTAAAGTTACTTTTACTCTCACGTTCAGCACCTCCAGTTTTGTTGTATATTAAAAGTAGTTCTATCTACCAATACACTGCTAGTTAATTACTAAAATACATTATCATAAATATACACAAGTGTCAACAAATGTTGGCTATGTAAAGGACTAGGTTATTTAACCCAGTCCTTATTATGATAAACTATATGTTATTTTGCTTAAAACTACTCGATTATTGAAGTAACAACTCCTGAACCTACAGTTCTTCCACCTTCTCTGATAGCGAATCTTAATCCTTCATCCATAGCGATTTCTGTGATTAATTCAACTTCCATGTCAATGTGG
>NZ_JARHZJ010000036.1 GCF_029258205.1 Clostridium sp. | reverse complement strand
ATGCAAGAAATTTTCAATAGTTTAATAAATAAGTAAATAAGGAGTATTGAGTATGGAGAATAAGGCTACAGTTGGTATAGATTTTATAAATATAATACCAAAGCAAATATTAAATAGCTTAATAGAGCAAAATTCACCTAATAATGGAGAAATAGAATTAGTTGTTTTATATGGAATTAACTTTTTAAGATTTAAAAATTCAGTAGATAAGATAGGTGCAAAAGTTGAGGATTTAGGATATGGATTTGGAATACTTATAATAAAGGTTAATGATTTAAATAGAATAATTGAGCTTGAGGGCCTACAATATATAGAATTGCCTAAAATTCTATATACATCAGCATATGATAGCAATAGAGCATCATGCATTCCAATTGTTTGGAATAATTATAATCTAACTGGAGAGGGGATATTAGTTGGATTTTTAGATACTGGGATTGATTACACTCATAATGCTTTTAAAGATGCCGATGGAAATACTAGAATAGAGTATATATATGATCTTGAAAATGGAATTGTATATGATAAGAATAAAATAAATGAAGCCTTAAAATCTGAAGATCCGTTTAGTATTGTACCTGAAGTTGATTTATCAGGACATGGAACACATGTTGCAGGAATTGCATGTGCTGGAGGAAAGATAAGCTATGATAATTATGGAGTTGCTTATAAAAGTAGCATAGCAATGGTAAAGATAACTGGTGAAAATAGTTTAAGGGCGGCATTAAGTACTCAGCTTATGAGAGGTTTAAAATTTTTAATAGATAAAAGCAATGAAATCGATAAACCTTTAGTTGTAAATATAAGTTTGAGTACAAATGATGGTTCTCATAATGGAAATAGTTTATTAGAAAAATATATTCAAACACTTACTCAATTACAAAAGGCAGTTATTGTAGTAGCTGCTGGGAATGAGGGTGATAGTGCTCATCATGTAGGTGGTAAGATAAAAAAAGAAGAGGATTTAGATTTGAATATAGGAAATGCAGAAAAAAGTATTAAATTAGATTTTTATAAGCCTGTATTAGTTGATGTATCAGTTGAAGTGATATCACCAACTGGAATAAGTACTGGACCAATTGAATTATCTGAATCTTACAAAGAAAGATTTGTTGGAAGGGAGAAAATAATTGTATATAGCACTGGGCCTAAGCCTTTTGATATACAAGGACAAACTACAATAAGTATTTTACCTTTAGGAGATGTAATAACAGATGGTGTTTGGAGAATTATAGTTAGAAAATTAAATGATTATGAAGGATATTTTGATATTTGGTTACCTATATCAGAAGGATTAAATGAAAAAACAAGATTTTTGCAACCAGATGTTTATAATACATTAGGAATACCTGCTACTGTAGAAGGAGTTATATCAGTTGGAAGTTATAATTTTTTAAATAACAATTTATCAGTTTTTTCTGGAAGAGGAGTTATTAGACCTGAGTGGTTAATTAAACCAGATTTGGTTGCACCAGGTGAAAATATATTATCCACTGTTGAGGAGCAAGGATTTGATACTAAGAATGGTACATCAATGGCTGCACCACAAGTTGCTGGAATATGTGCATTACTTTTTGAATGGGGCATTATAAAAAATAATGATCCTTTTTTATACGGAGAAAGAATTAAATATTATTTGATTAAGGGAGCAAAGAGGAGATTATTTGGTGAGGCATATCCAAATCCAGATTTAGGATATGGATTTGTATGTTTGGATAGAACTATGGAATTATTAATTAATAGGAGATAGTTATGGAATTTTTATCTAAAAAGGTTCGTCTATTAGTTGATTCTGAAAGTATAAGTTTTCTTGTTGAATATAGAGGCGATTTGGCATAGACTATTTAAATCCTGAATTTACTGATAGTAATGGAAAACTAGAATATTAAAAGTATGGGATCAATCATTAAAAACAAATAAGTATCCTAAAGACATGTTTTGTGGAACTGAGTATAATCAAGAAGAGATTAATCTATCAATAGAACTGAATAATAATTGTGGATATCCATATACAATAGTCCAATCTAAAGATGAATTAGGGCATGGAACAAAGATGGATTTTATAATAGAAGGGAGTGACAAGGAAAAAGCTTAACTGGAGTAGTTCTAGAATTTTATATTGCAATAGTAAAATTAGATAGAACATTTAAAAAATACACAGATTATTTCTTTGCAAAGGGTGATGATGTTAAGTATAGAAATGTAGACATACTTTTAGCAATGTTTTTAATAGTTTAAGAACTAATAGACTTTCTGGTAAGATACAGTAAAAAATAATTTTGAATATATTTTAAGTATAAATATCTATTAGCAAAATAGATATGAATTTCATAAACTATATGGTATTAATTTATAATTAGGAGAAATTATATGGCAGTAGGTGGATTAAAAGTTCAATGTTTTAGTGAACAAAGGAGATATATACCTATTGATAAATGTAAGGTTAAAATAACACCAACAGGGCAAGATGGTATAGCTATAGGAAATACTTTAGAATTATATACAGATGCAACTGGAAGTACTAAAACTATAGATTTAGATGCACCACCAGTAGAAAATTCTAATCAACCAGGTACTACTCCTTATAGTTTTGCAGAGGTTATTGTTGAAAGAGAAGGTTTTTCACCTGTAGCAGTAAATGGAGTACAAATTTATCCTTCAAGAATAGCTCTTCAAAATATTAATTTACCTGAAACTAGAGGATATTACAGACAAGAGGAAGTTATTGATATACAGCCTAATAGGTTAGTTGGTAATTTTCCACCAAAGATACCTGAAGCAGAGGAAAAGGAACTCCCACCACCAAAGGGAACAGTAGTTTTACTAGAGCCTGTAGTTCCAGAATATATAGTTGTTCATAATGGTAGACCAAATGATAATTCAGTAGCAAATTATAAGGTTAATTACAAAGACTATATAAAAAATGTTGCATGTTGCGAAATTTTTTCAACATGGTCTGAGAATACTATACGAGCTAATGTTTATGCTATAATATCATTTACTTTAAATAGAATATATACTGAATGGTATAGAGGAAAAGGTAAGAATTTTGATATAACTAATTCAACAGCTTTTGATCATGCTTTTAGTTATGGAAGAAATTTTTATGATAACATAAGTAGAATTGTAGATGAAATATTTGCAACATATATGAAAAGATTCAATTCTAAACAACCTCTCTTAGCTCAATATTGTGATGGAATAAATGTACAATGTCCAGGTTGGATGACTCAATGGGGAAGTAAATACTTAGGTGATGAAGGAAAAGTGCCTTATGATATTCTAACATCTTTTTATGGTGATAATTTAGAATTAAAGTCTGCTAAAAAAGTTAAAGGAAGTCCAAAATCATATCCTGGTTATACACTAAACTCTGGGGCTTCAGGAGAACCTGTTAGGGTTATACAAGAACAATTGAATGCTATTTCAAAAGCTTATCCTCTAATACCTAAGGTTGCTGTAGACGGAAAATATGGTGAGAAAACTAGAGAGTCTGTTAGAACTTTTCAAAAAGTATTTAATCTTCCTCAAACAGGAGAAGTAAATTACGCAACATGGTATAAAATATCAGATGTTTATGTTGCAGTAACAAAAATAGCAGAGCTTAGATCAAGTGTTGAGAAGAAGGTGTTTTATCCACCAACAATAATGGATAGGAGTGGAAATATACCAAAGATAGTTTATTAAATATTAAAGGGCGTGTATCAAAATAGCTTTTTATAAAATTTATAAACAGTATGAAGAGAAGATCTAGTAATTCTCTGAATATATTTGTTAGTTTTGTTGTTATATTTTGATACAGCCCTCTTTACTTTTTATGCCTATCTTTGTTTTTTCAATTTAAAAAAGTAGAAGTAAATACATTGAACTATAAATACTAAGCTTAAAACTCCAAACATTGGGTATAATGTGGAGATTAAGTTTGAAAATCCTATTAATGAAACTGGAAGTGCTACTATTAAAACTACAAATATAGCATGTTTATATTTTACTTTAAAGCTTTTTGTAAGTGTTTTACTTATGGAATATACGTCAGAAACCTCTGTAGAAAACATTTCAGCTAATATTATTATTAAGAGCATTATTTGAATAGGTTTTCCAAATCTATCAGCTATATAAAGTAGAGGAATTTCGTATTGGAATATTTGTGGCTGATTAACCATAAGCATTGAATTTATAAAAATACATATTATTGTTAGAAGAACGGAACCTAATAAAATACCCCATGTCATTATTTTTTTACTCTTCATTTCATTACTTAAAGGAACAATAACCCCACAGCAACAAAGAATATTGTAGCCGCAATAAAGTATCCCAGAAGTAAAAACTCCCTTAGAAAGTTTTGGAGTAGAATAAACAAGGGAATTTATAGTAATTGGATCATTAGCAAATGCAACATAAAGAATCATAAGTGTAGTTGTTACTATTATTAAAGATGGAACTATAATGGAATTTATTTCCACTAAACCGTTAGTTTCTCTCATAAGAATTAGTGAAGAAATAATAGCCATAAATATTGAACCTATAATTTTAGGAATTCCAAAATATTGATTCAATAAAGCTCCACTACCTGCAAGTATTATTGACGCACTAGATATTAGATAAAAAGTTGTTATGATTCCAGTGAGTTTTCCTAAAATATTAGGACTAACCGTATTTATGACTTCGCTATAGGAATTTAAGCTATGTTTAATACTTATTCTTGAAATTATGTTGCAGAGAATAATATAAAATAAGCCAGTCATTATAATAGTAAAAAAGCTTTTATATCCATACACTGTAAAGAAATTTGTTATTTCCTTTCCAGAGGCAAGTCCAGCTCCTACTATAGTTCCTATAAAAACAAAAGCTACTTGAAAAACTTTTATAATACTTTTCATTAAATCACCTCCCTAACTAAATATATAAGTTGTAAAGGGAGTTTATTCTTAAAATAAAAAAGTAAAAATTAAGTTTAGGATATTTATTATTTTATTAATACTTTTAAGCTATTTGGAAAACCTAAAATAGGACTTATTCTAAGGAAGGAATGATTATAAATGATTAAAAAGATTATGGCATCCTTGATTATTGGATCGTTATTTCTTTTCATAGGCTGTAATAGAATAAGTAATACGGTCGATGATAATAAGGAGCTAAAGGAAAGTATTGAGAGCATATATTTTAATAATAAGATATCAATATCAGTAGCAGAAGAATATATGGAGGCTCTTAAGAGTAATGATTTGGAAAAAATTAAAAGGTTATCTGATAAAGAAGTTGATAAGAATATAATAATTATCCCAAGTAAAGAGCTTGAAATAACAGGGATAAAGCAGGTTGGAGCAGCTCAATTGGGAAATAGATCTATGTTTAGATTCTATGTTACTAGAACTAAAAAAGGAGAGCCTAAGGCCGATTTAGAGCAATATTATTTAGAGGTTAGAAAAACTGAAGAGGGAGAATATAAGGTATCAGAACTTAAATCAACTCAACTTTATAGTATTTTTTTAGATAATGAAAAATTAAAGATTAGAAAAGATGATGATGTTGAAATTAATACATTAATAGATTTAAAAAGCATACCTGATAAAATTTATCCAAAGGTTAATGCTATAGATATAGCTAAGGTTTATGTGCCTAAGGATAATTTTTCAGCTGTAGAAATTTCATTTTCAGGAGATAAAGTAGCAATTTCAACATATAAGGGTGAAGATTCTTATATAGGAGTAGTTGATGTTGAGGATGCACAAGAGACAGCTACTAAAGAAGGGGAAGATGAAGGCGGAAAAGAAGATGAAAAGAAGGAAGATAAAACTTTAGGAAAAAAAATAACTTCATTAGATGTATTAAGTGGATGTAAAATTTCTAGCTTAAATTTTTCAGATGATGATGGATATGTTGTTGTAAATTATATTAAAGGTAATGGCACAAGATTTAAGGTCTATCAAAGTAATGGAAGTATAGTTTCCTTAGAATTAGATGATATATTTGCAGAAGAGGAATATAATCTTATTTATGAAAAAATACAGGATAATAATATAATTATGAATGTTACTCCAATAATAAAATCAAATAATACTAAAAGTGGCTTAATTGGAAGATATAAAATATCTTTAAAAGATTTTAAACTTGAAAAACTATAGTATAATATAAAATAAGTTAATCATAACTTTTAAATTTATGATTAACTTTTTTATTTTAAGTAAATTTTGATTTTAATGAAAAGGTGATATAAATGGAAAAAAGAAAAACATGGGGAGATAAGAGATATAATAATTTAAATATGTTTTTAAGAGAAAAATTTGGAGAAAAAGTATTTAAAATAAGTTTAGATGGTGGATTTACATGTCCTAATAGAGACGGAAAGGTTGCTAAGGGAGGATGTACTTTTTGTAGTTCACAAGGGTCAGGAGACTATGCTGGACGAAGAAATTTAAGTATTGGGAATCAGTTTGATAATGTTAAAGAGATGATGAATAAGAAATGGAAAAAAGGAAAATATATAGCTTATTTTCAAGCGTATACTAATACATATGCTCCAGTTGAAGAACTAAGAAGAAAATATGAGGAAGCAATTAATAAAGAAGGAGTAGTTGCTCTTGCTATAGGTACAAGACCAGATTGTATAAATGAAGAAGTTTTAGATTTATTAGAGGAAATGAACAAAAAGGTATATACTTGGATTGAATTAGGACTTCAAACAATTCATGAAGATACTGCTAGAAGTTTTAATAGAGGATATGACTTAGAAGTATTTGATAAGGCTATGGAAGGATTAAAAAGTAGAGGAATAGATACTGTAGTTCACTGTATATTAGGACTTCCTGGAGAAAGTAAAGAGCAAATGTTAGAAACCGTTGATTATGTTTCTAGATGTGGAGCACAAGGAATAAAACTACACTTACTTCATCTAATGGAAGGAACAAGAATGGTTAAGGACTATGAAGAAGGTAGATTAAAATTCTTAACTCAAGAAGAGTATGTCGATTTAATTTGCAAAGCAATAAGTATAATACCTCAAAATATGGTTATACATAGGCTAACAGGAGATGCTCCTAGACAACTTCTTATAGGTCCTATGTGGAGTTTGAAAAAATGGGAAGTTTTAAATGCTATTGATAAGGCACTTGAAGATAATGATATTTATCAAGGAAAGAATTTTGAAGAATAATTTTTAAATAAGGCGAGGTAAATATGAAAATTGATATTATAATTTCTGCTGATTATATAGATAGTGAAGCACTTAAAGGAAAGGTAGCTGTGGTTATAGATATGCTAAGGGCTACATCTGTAATTACAACAGCACTTTATAATGGAGCTAAAAAGGTTATACCAGTAGTAAGTGTTGAAGAGGCTTTTGAAAAAGCAAAAGAATTAAAATCTTTAGGTGAAGAAATTTTACTTGGAGGAGAGAGAAATGCTCTAAAAATAGATGGATTTGATTTCTCTAATTCTCCATTAGAGTACAAAAGTGAAATAGTAGAAGGAAAAAATGTAATAATGTCTACTACAAATGGAACTAGAGCGCTAAATTTATGTAATAAAGCGGATAAAGTCATAGTTGCTTCTGTATTAAATGGACGAGCAGTAGCTAAATATTTAGAAAATGAGGACAAAGAAGTAGTGTTTGTTAATTCTGGAACAAAAGGTGAGTTTTCAAGTGATGACTTTATGTGTTCAGGTTATATAATAAGTGAGTTATGCAAAAATAAAGATGCTGAGCTTACTGATATAGCTAAAATAGCTAAATATGTTTATGAAAGTAGTGGAGTAATAGAAGAATTTATAAAAGATGCTAAACACTATAATATTCTTAAAAGTTTAGGGTTAGAAGAAGATTTAAAGTATTGTTCTACAAAGAATTTAATAGATTTAGTTTTTGAGTTTAAAAATGGTGAAATAAAGACTATACAATAGTAAGTTAAAGTGACAAGATAATAAGTTTTGTGAATTATTTTTATAAAAGTAAATAAAATAATATAAATAAAAACTACTTTTAATGTAATGTTTTTAAAACAAAAAGAAATATCTTGATAAAATATATTAAAAAAGTTATTAAACTTTTAATATTAATACTTTATGTTTAATTTGTTGGTAAATAGTTAAAAAATTTAATTTGTTAATATGTATTTAAAAATATATTATGTGTATATAATTAGATATTTTATAAGGGGATGTTTTTAATGAAGAAAAAGTTATTAGTAGTTCTTATTTCTTCCATAATGGGATTACAATTAGTTGGATGCGGAAGTTCTAATAATTCATCTGATAAAAGTACTTATGGGAATAAGGCTGTTTCAACTACACATAATAAACTTAAAGTTATAAATAATGATCGTTTAACTAATAATGTATCAGAAGTTTATCTTCAGGTTAAAGAGGAATTTGAAGAGGTATTCCAAAATAAAGAAATTAATCAGTGGAATGATTGTAAGACAAAAGCTTTAGAAAATTTAAAAGAAATTAAAAAAATCACTCCAAAAAGTGATAAAAATATAAATCAATCTATAGAAGATATAGAACAATTAATAGATAACTATCAAAATATTTTAGATGGTAATTGTGCAGATCCAATAGCGATACAAAATTTAGAATCACAAATAGAACAATTATTATTTGATAAATAATGCAAAAAAGAGGGGATTAAAGTTAACATCCTCTTTTTTTATTTTATGGAAAGATTGTTAAATTTTTAATTTATTGAAAACAGTTTCAAGAGGTGTTAAAATAAATATTGTAAAAAACAACAAAAAATATATACGTATATGTTCAACTTGTGTAGGAGTATTTAGAGTTAAACACGAGAAAAATTTGATTTTTTTTGTTTAGCTCTTTTTTATTTTAAGCTTTTTTAAAATTAAATATATTAATTACTAGGTGGTGGAGAGTCATGGTAAATCAATTCTTGGCTGAACTTTTTGGAACTGCACTTTTGATATTATTAGGGGATGGAGTAGTTGCAAATATAGTTCTTAAGAAAACGAAGGGAAATGGAGCAGATCTTATTGTAGTCACTGTAGGATGGGCAATAGCAGTTGCAATTCCTGTCTATATATTTTCTAGGGTGAGTGGAGCTGTATTTAATCCAGCAGTAACTATTGCATTAGGTATAACTGGAGGATTGACATGGAATCAAGTTATAATCTTCTGTATAGCACAATTTATAGGAGCTTTTATAGGAGCTGTACTTGTTTATTTAACTTATTATACTCATTTTGAATCTACTGAAGATCATGATGCAAAGCTTGGTACATTTTGTACTATACCAGCTATTAGAAATTTTAAATGGAATTTTTTTGCTGAATTTATAGGTACTTTCGTTTTAATGTTTGGAATTCTAGGACTTGGTGATGCGAAAATGGCAGAAGGAATTATGCCTATAGCTGTTGGATTATTAATTTTAGTTATAGGAGTATCTTTAGGAGGACCAACTGGATATGCAATCAATCCAGCTAGAGATTTTTCACCTAGACTTGCACATTTCTTGCTTCCTATGAAAAATAAAGGAGGCTCAGATTGGGCTTATGCTTGGATTCCAATTGTAGGACCAATACTTGGAGCTATAGCAGGAGCAATCGTATATACAAGTATATTTTAATTAGATATTAATTTTTGGACAATTTTAAGGAGGCTATTTATAATGATTAATTTTAGAAGAATACTTGAGGACAACCCTATTGTGGCAGCTGTAAAGGATATGAATCAATTAGATAAGGCATTAGAAGCAGATGTAGATGTAATTTTTGTTTTATTCGGTAATATTATGGATATTATAGAAATTTCAAATAAAATATCAGAAAAAAATAAGGTTGGAATATTACACATAGATTTAGTTGATGGACTTACAAATAGAGAAATAGTTTTAGAATATTTGAAAGAGAAAACTAAGTTTGATGGAATAATAAGTACTAAGGCTCAAATAGTAAAAAGTGCAAAAAAAATAGGGTTAGTAGCTATTCAGAGAGTTTTCATTTTAGATAGTCTTTCTTTTCAAAGTACAAAAAATCACTTAGTTGATGAATGTGATGCAGTAGAAATGTTACCAGGGTTATTATTTAAGATTATTAAACAGTTATCAACAACGATACAAAAACCATTAATAGTAGGTGGCTTAATTTCAGATAAAGAAGATGTTATGGAAGCTTTGAAATCAGGAGCAACATGTATATCTACAACAAGAGAGGATATTTGGAAGATATAAAATTAAGAGGTGAGTTTTTATGAAAAAATATATAGTAGCATTAGATCAAGGAACAACAAGTTCTAGAGCAATAATTTTTGATAAAGAACAAAACATTATTGGAGTAAGCCAAAAGGAATTCAATCAAATTTATCCTAAAGAAGGATGGGTTGAACACGATCCAATGGAAATATGGGCAACTCAATATAGTGTACTTCAAGAGGTTATGGCTAAGTGTAATATAACTCAAGAAAATATAGCAGCCATTGGAATAACTAATCAGAGAGAAACTACTATAGTTTGGGATAAAAATACAGGAGTTCCAATATACAATGCTATTGTTTGGCAATGTAGAAGAACTGCTGATATATGTGATGAGTTAAAAGAAAAAGATGGACTTGTAGAATATATTAGGGAAAATACAGGACTTGTGCTTGATGCGTATTTTTCAGGAACAAAAATAAAATGGATATTAGATAATGTTGAAGGTGCAAGAGAAAAAGCTGAAAAAGGTGAACTTTTATTTGGTACTGTAGATACTTGGCTTGTTTGGAAGCTTACAAATGGGAAGATACATGTAACTGATTATACTAATGCATCTAGAACTATGATATTTAACATAAAGAGCCTTGATTGGGATGAGAAAATGTTAAAGGAATTAGGTATTCCTAGAAGTATGCTACCAGAGGTAAAAAATTCATCTGAAATTTATGGATATGCAAACCTTGGAGCAAAAGGTGGAATAAGGGTTCCTATAGCTGGTATAGCTGGGGATCAACAAGCTGCTTTGTTTGGACAAGCTGCTTTTAATAAAGGGGATGTAAAAAATACTTATGGAACAGGATGCTTCTTATTAATGAATACAGGAGAAGAACTTGTTCAAAGTAAGTCAGGACTTTTAACAACAATAGCTATTGGATTAAACGGAAAAGTTCAATATGCTTTAGAAGGATCAGTATTTGTTGGAGGGGCTGTTATTCAATGGCTTAGAGATGAATTAAGAATCATAAGTGATTCTAGTGATACTGAATATTTTGCTAAAAAGGTAGAAGATAATGGTGGAGTATATGTTGTTCCTGCCTTCGTTGGATTAGGAGCTCCTTATTGGGATATGTATGCTCGTGGAACAATAGTAGGATTAACACGTGGAACTAATAGAAACCATATAATAAGAGCAGCTCTTGAATCAATTGCATATCAAACAAGAGATGTCCTTGAAGCTATGATAAATGATGTTGGATATGATATAAATTGTATAAAAGTAGATGGAGGAGCTAGTAGAAATAACTTCTTAATGCAATTCCAATCTGATTTAGTTGGTAAAAAGGTAATTAAACCTATAATTACAGAAACAACAGCTTTAGGGGCTGCTTATCTTGCAGGGCTAGCAGTTGGTTACTGGAATGATAAAGAAGAAATAGCTAAGTTATGGTTTGCAAGTGAAGAATTTGAGCCAACTATTTCTGAGGAAAGAAGAAATAAATATTATAAGAAGTGGAAAAAGGCTGTTCAAAGATCAATGGATTGGGAAGTTGAAAATTAAAAAAAGTCTGGAAACATTTACAGAAATGTGATATAATTAGATAAAAGCTAATAAATAATTTTAATTTTGTGTATAAGAGAGAATAGAGCTAAACACAAAAAGGATATCTTTATGTCTTTTTTGAGTTTGGTTCTTTTTTATTTTTAAAAAAGGAGCGATATTTAATGATTTATGATGTAGCAATTATAGGATCTGGAGTAATAGGTGGAGCAATATTTAGAGAATTAACAAAATATAATTTAAAAGTTGTAGAATTAGAAAAAGAAAATGACGTTGCTATGGGAGCATCTAAAGCAAATTCAGCAATTGTCCATTCAGGATATGATCCAGAACCAGGAACATTAATGGCAAAATATAATGTTGAAGGAAACAAGATGTTTGATGAGCTTTGTAAAGACTTATCAGTTCCTTTTAAGAGAAATGGATCATTAATTATAGGTTTTGATGAAGATGACCAAAAAGAATTAGAGGTTTTATATAATAGAGGAATTAAAAATGGAGTAGAAGGTTTAAGACTTTTATCAAAAGAAGAAGTTTTAGAAATGGAACCAAACTTAAATAAAGATGTAAAGAGTGCTTTGTTCTGCCCAACAGGAGGAATTGTTGGAGCATATGAATTTACTATAGCTCTTTCAGAAAATGCTATCGACAATGGAGGAGAATTAAGACTAAATTCTAAAGTTGTTGGTATTGAAAAAGATGAAAATTTCAAAATAAAACTTGAAGATGGAGACATAGTAGAGGCTAGATTCATAGTAAATGCAGCAGGTATTTATGCAGATGAAATTCACAATATGGTTTGTAAGGAAGAATTTAAGATAATTCCTAGAAAAGGTGAATATTATGTTTTAGATAAGAGTCAAGGAATATTATTTGAAAAGACAATATTCCAATGTCCAACTAAACTTGGAAAAGGGGTTTTAGTTACTCCAACAGTTCATGGGAACTTATTAGTTGGCCCAGATGCTATTGATACTTGTGATAAAGATTCAGTTTCTACAGAGTATGATGGATTAGCTAAGGTTAGAGAAGTTTCTTTAAAAACAACTGACAAAGTTAATTTTAGAGAAAATATTAGAAATTTTTCAGGACTTCGTGCTATAGCTGATAAGCCTGATTTCATAATCGGAGAAGCTAAAGATGTAAAAGGATTCTTTGATGTAGCAGGAATAAAATCACCAGGTTTAAGTTCAGCACCAGCTATTGCAGTAGATGTAGTTAAAATGCTTGGTGAAAGTGGATTAGCTTTAGAGAAAAAAGATAATTTCAATGAAAAAAGAGAACAAGTACACTTTATAGAACTTTCTCCTGAAGAAAAGGCAAATTTAATTAAAAAAGATAGTAGATATGGAAGAATAATTTGTAGATGTGAAAATATAACTGAGGGAGAGATTGTTGATAGTATAAATAGAACTTTAGGAGCTAGAACTATTGATGGAGTTAAGAGAAGATGTCGTCCAGGTTGTGGAAGATGTCAAGGTGGTTTCTGTGGACCTAGAGTTCAAGAAATAATATCTCGTGAAACTGGAATGAATATAGAAGAAGTGCTTTTAGATAAAAATGGTTCATACATAATAAGTGGAAAAACAAAGTAGGAGGATTTAGTTATGAAATATGATTTAGTAGTTGTAGGTGGAGGCCCAGCAGGATTAGCAGCAGCTTATGAAGCTCATGAAAACGGAGTAGAAAAAATATTAATTATAGAAAGAGATAAAGAACTAGGTGGAATATTAAATCAATGTATTCATAACGGATTTGGTCTTCATACCTTTAAAGAAGAACTTACAGGACCTGAATATGCTGGAAGATTTATTGATATGGTAGAAGGAACTAACATAGAAGTTATGTTAGATACAATGGTTTTAGAAATAGAAGGAAAAACAATACATGCTATAAATACTGAAAAAGGATATTTAACAATAGAAGCTGAAGCTATAGTACTTGCCATGGGATGTCGTGAAAGAACAAGAGGAGCTATAAGTATTCCAGGAGATAGACCATCAGGAATATTTACAGCTGGAGCTGCTCAAAGATTTATTAATATGGAAGGTTATATGGTAGGTAAAAAAGTAGTTATCTTAGGATCTGGGGATATTGGTCTTATAATGGCTAGGAGAATGACTCTTGAAGGAGCTAAGGTAGAGGCTGTTGTTGAACTTATGCCTTATTCAAATGGATTAACTAGAAATATTGTTCAATGTTTAGAGGATTATGGAATTCCACTATACTTATCTCATACAGTTATTGACGTTAAAGGTGATGGAAGATTAGAAAAGGTTATTATAGCTAAGGTTGATGAAAATAGACAACCTATAAAAGGTACTGAGATAGAATTTGATGCTGATACACTATTATTATCAGTTGGATTAATACCAGAAAATGAGCTTTCAAAAAATGCAGGAGTTGAATTAGACTTTAGAACTAATGGACTTGTAGTTTCTGAAAGTATGGAAACAAATAGAGAAGGTATATTTGCCTGTGGTAATGTTGTCCATGTTCATGACTTAGTTGACTTTGTAACTGAGGAAGCTAAGAATGCAGGAAGAAATGCTGCTAAATATATTAAAGGTAAAAAGAGATTAAATAATTTCACTGAAATAAAAAATGGAGAAAATATAAGTTATACAGTTCCTCAAAAATTTGAAATTGAATCTTTAGATGGAAATTTAAATGTATTTATGAGAGTTAGAAATGTATTTGAAAATAAAAAAATAGTAGTTAGAGATGAAGAAGGAAATGTTATTCAAAGCTTTAAGAAATCTCATGTTGTTCCTGCAGAAATGGAGAGAATTACAATACTTAAAGATAAGCTTAAAAATGCTAAAGGAGCAATAACAATTTCATTAGAGGATGGTGAATAATAATGATAAAAGAATTAATATGTATAGTATGTCCTAGAGGATGTCATTTAACAGTAGATACAGAGTTAGAAAAGGTTACAGGAAACACATGTAAAAGAGGAGAAATTTATGGATTAAACGAGGTTAAAAATCCAACTAGAATAGTAACTTCAACTGTTAAAATAGATGGTTGTGATAATATGGTTATACCAGTTAAAACAGAGGAACCTATTCCAAAGGGAATGATATTTGATGTAATGAAAGAAATTAACAAGGCTTCTGTTAAACTTCCAATTAAGGTTGGAGATGTAATTATAGAAGATGTTTTAGGAACAGGCGTTAGTATAGTTTCTGCAAAAACAGTTTCATAAATAAAGTAAGAAAGGTATCTGAGTTTTCAGATACCTTTCTCTTTTAATACATCTAATATTATATGTACATTAATTAGGATAGAATAAACAGTCCTAACTATTGAGTAGCTTAAAATAGATATTTTTAAATATTTAAATTTATTATGACTATTTAATGAGTGTATGCCATTTTTGTAAAGCACCTCATAGTAATAATATATTTAATATTTAATTTATTTATTAATACTTAAATACAAATTTTAGAGTGTATGCCTATTTTGTAAGACACCTCTTTATCTATAATTTAAGATATTAAAATTATATCTTTTCTTGCTACACTATTATATTAACCAATTTAATTTTTAATATACATAAACTTAAAAATTTTTTTTAGAATACTTGGAATATAAAGAATTTTAAATAATATGATTCATCAGAGTTCCAAAGTATAGGGTGATCTGCACTTTGAGTTCTAACTTCTACTTGTCTTAAAGTTCTTCTAGCGTCATGAGCAGCCTCAGCTACAGTTTTCTTTAATTGCTCTTCGTCCATATAATGTGAACAAGAACATGTAGCGAAGTAACCACCTTCTTTAACCATTTTAATTCCTCTAAGGTTTATTTCTTTATATCCTCTTATTGCTTGCTTAACAGTATTTCTTGATTTTGTGAAAGCTGGTGGATCTAAAATAACAACATCAAATTGTTTTCCTTCTCTTGACCAATCTCCTAATACATCAAAGGCGTTATGCTTTTCAAATTTAACTCTATCTTGAAGGTTGTTAAGTTCAGCATTTCTAGTAGCACAGTCTACTGCATGTTGAGATACATCTATTCCTAAAACTGATTTAGCTCCTGCTATACCTGCATTTAAAGCAAAAGAGCCAGTATGAGTAAAGCAATCTAAAACATCCATATCTTTGCATATTCTATGCATTGCAGCTCTATTTTCTTTTTGATCTAAGAAGAAGCCAGTTTTTTGACCATTTTCTAAATCAACTATGTATTTAACTCCGTTTTCAACTATTTGTATATCTGTATCAAAGGGTTCAGTTAAGAATCCTTTTCTTTGCTCTAGACCTTCTATTTCCCTAGTTTTTATATCGCTTCTTTCATAGACACCTTTAGCGCCATATTCTTCAACTAGAATTTTAACGATTAGGTCTCTATATTTATCCATTCCAAGAGTTGATATTTGAATTACATAATAATCTTCAAATTTATCAACTGTTAGACCAGGAAGGAAATCGGCCTCTCCAAAGATGAATCTGCATGAAGATGTATCTATAATCTTCTTTCTATATTCCCATGCAGTCTTAAATCTTCTCTTGAAGAAATCCTCATCTATTTCTTCATCTATATTTTTAGTCATTATTCTTATAGTTATCTTACTTCTGTCATTTATATATCCTTTTCCTAGGAAATAACCTTTGTGATTGTAAACCTCAACTATATCTCCGTTTTCATAATCTCCATCATATTCGTTTATTTCATCAATATATATCCAAGGTCTACCTTGTTCAGCTTTTTTATTTTTACCTTTGTGTAAATAAAACTTACTCGCCATTTAAATAGCTCCTTCCAAAATAATTCTTATAAAATTATAACATATTCTAGGCTTTCCAATATATTTAAAATGCATTTAAGAAAAATAAATTGGTACTTTAGAATAATAATATAATATTTAATATATATTTCTAATAAGAGTAATTTTAAGGATTGAAAAAAATGATAAAAGCTATAGTCATTCCTATACCTAAAAGATTAAAGAAATACATAAGAGATACTGATTTTAAAAATAAGGCGAAATCTTTTGTTACTAAAGAGAGAGCTATTATATATGGAACTATAGGCACAGGCGTAACAATAATGTCACTAAATGATGTACCAGCTAAGCCCTTTGTTATAGGAAGCTTATTATATCATGGTGTTGCCTATGAAATTTTAGAAAAATGGTATGATGAGTATGGTAATGACGAAGAATTTAGAAAGATGATGATGCAAAGTAGAGATTATTGGAATAATTTTTACATGAGAATTTAAAATATAAATTTATAATTATAAAATACCTAGAATTTTTTAGGGAAAATATATATAATAATTATAGACTTTATAGCTAGGGGTGCTTTTAGCTGAGAGATAACATTTTGTTATTAACCCTTAAACCTGATCTGGATAATGCCAGCGTAGGAAAGCCAGTAGAAAGTTTATAATAGTATTTTATATGTTTAGAGTATTATAATCTTTTATAAATTAAGCTACATCCTACATGGATGTAGCTTTTATTTTTTATTAGACATATTATAAAAACTATGATTATAAACTAAAATATTGTATTAAGTTTTTAGTTAGAGTTTTATAAAACTTTGAGGCGATTCTTATTTGGGCTATTTGGTTTAATCATAAGATTAAAGGAGATATAGAATATGAGATTTACAGAAAAATTATTAAAAGAAGCAATGCCTATATGGGAGAAGTATTTAGAGCACCCATTTATAAAAGAAATTGGAGAAGGAACTCTTGATAAGAATAAATTTAGAGAATATTTAGTTCAAGATTACCTTTATTTAAAAGAGTATGCTAAAGTTTTTTGTGCTGGAGTAGTTAAAGCTAAAACTATGGAAGAAATGAAATTCTTTTATAATTCAACAAAGGGCACTATGGAGGATGAAACAGCAGTACATATAGAATATTTAAAAGGATTTGGTATATCAGAATTAGAAGCAGAGAAAAGAGAATATAAGAGTACTACTATAAGTTATACAAGCTATATGCAAGCAATAGCATTAACAGGAGATTTAGATGAGATTGCTATTGCAACTTTACCATGTACATGGAGTTATAGCTACATAGGAAAATATATTTCCAAAAAATATTCTAATAAATTACAGGGGAATTTCTTTAAAGCTTGGATTGATGAGTATGCTTGTGATGAGTTTTTAAAATTTACAGATGAGTGGTTAGCTTACGTAGATAAAAAATGTTCAAACTTATCTGAAGAAAAACAAAGAAGATTAATAGAGATATTTAAAAGAGCTAGTTTGTATGAACTTGATTTTTGGAACATGGCATATGATGAAGGTGAAAAATAATGGGTGTTTATTCAGTAGCTTTAATTGGAATTTTAATATTAGGATTATATATATTAGATTTAAGAAAGCATAAAATTACAACAAGAGAAATTGTAATGATTGGACTAAGTGTAGCTATTTCTTATATGCTTTATATTATACCTATAGTTAGATATCCTCAAGGTGGTGAAATAACTTTATTTTCTATGCTTCCAATAATGCTTTTATCATTAGTATATGGAAGAACTGTTGGAGTTACAGGAGGATTGATATTTGGGTTTTTAAAAATATTAAATGGAGCTTTTATAGTACATCCAGTACAATTTATGCTTGATTATATGCTATCAAATATGGCTTTAGGGCTAGCTGGATCATTTGGAATAGATAAGAAATATAAGATATTCCTTGGTTCACTTATGGCTGGAGGATTAAGTACTTTTGTAAGTATAATATCAGGAGTAATTTTCTTTGGTCAATTTGCTCCTCCAGGAATGAATTTATGGATTTATTCAATAATTTATAATGTAAGTAGTGCAGGAGTTGAGAGTTTATTAACAGCTATAGTAATAACAATAATGCCAATAAAAATGTTAGCTAAAAGAATGAAAAATATAAATAGCATATAGAAATTTTTAATAGAGAGTTGCATAATAATTAAGTTAAATTATTTTATGCAACTCTTATTTTAGTTTTGGAAGAAACTTGAGTTTATATTATAATGAAAATAAGATTTATTTTGAAAAGGATGGATAATCGATGAATTTAATAACTCTTGAAAATATAAGTAAGAGCTATTCAGAAAAAATTTTAGCTAATAATGTATCTTTAGGAATAAATGAAGGAGAGAAGATTGGGCTTATAGGAGTTAATGGAACAGGAAAATCTTCTTTCTTAAAAATAGTTGCTGGAGTTGAAGAACCAGATGAAGGAACTGTAACTAAGGGAAATAGAGTAAGAGTAGAGTATCTTGCTCAAACACCCAATTATGATGATAATGCTACTGTTTTAGAGCAAGTTTTTAAGGGTAACTCAGAGGAAATGAGAATATTAAGAGAATACGAAGAGTTACTTGAAAAAATAGATAAGGGAGAAGTTAAAGAAGATGGTTCTGAAAGGTTAATAAATATTCAAGGAAAAATAGATGCTTTAAACCTTTGGGATATGGAAAGTGAAGCAAAGAATGTTTTAACTAAGCTTGGAATAACTAATTTTGAAGAAAAAGTAGGAAATCTTTCTGGAGGACAAAAGAAGAGAATAATGCTAGCAGCTGCATTAATAACTCCTTGTGAATTATTAATATTAGATGAGCCTACTAACCATTTAGATAATGAAACTATAAGTTGGTTAGAAGAATATTTAAATAGTAGAAAAGGCGCTCTTTTAATGATTACTCATGATAGATACTTCCTAGATAGAGTAACAAACAGAATATTAGAATTAGATAGAGGTAGATTATTTAGCTATGATGGAAACTATTCTGTTTTCTTAGAAAAGAAGATTGAGAGAATAGCCGTAGAAAAAGCTAACGAAGAAAAAAGACAAAATCTTATGAGAAAAGAACTAGCTTGGGTAAGAAGAGGTGCAAAAGCTAGAACTACTAAGCAAAAAGCTAGACTTCAAAGGTTTGATGAATTAGTAAATCAAGAAGGATTTATTGAAAATGAAAATATAGAAATCTCTGTTATGGGAACAAGACTAGGAAAGAAAATAATAGAGATAGAACATCTAAACAAAAGTTTTGGTGATAAAAAGATTGTTGATGATTTTAACTATATAGTACTAAGAAGTGACAGGATAGGTATTGTAGGACCTAATGGAATTGGTAAATCAACACTTATGGGAATGATTGAAGGAAAGATAATACCAGATAGTGGAGAAATAATAAAAGGTGAGACTGTAAAAATAGCTTGTTTCTCACAAGAAGATACACATATGCATCCAGAGATGAGAGCTATAGATTACATAAAAGAGGCAGGAGAGTATTTGCAAACTGCTACAGGTGAAAGAATAACTGCATCACAAATGTGTGAAAAGTTTTTATTTGATGGAACACTTCAATGGACAATGATAGGTATGTTATCTGGAGGAGAAAGAAGAAGGCTTCATCTTTTAAGAATTTTAATGGAAGCTCCTAATGTGCTTTTATTAGATGAGCCTACAAATGATTTAGATATTGAAACTTTAAATAGATTAGAAGATTATTTAGACGATTTTGGTGGAGTTGTCATAACTGTATCACATGATAGATATTTCCTAGACAGAATTTGTAATAAGATATTTTCTTATGAAGGAAATGGGGAAATAGATATTTATACTGGAAACTATGGGGATTATCTTCTAAGCAAAGAAGAAGAGAATGTTAAAAATAAAGAAAAAGAAGTAGCTGTGGATAAAAATAAAAAAGATTCATCTGTGGATAAAAATAAAAATAAGGGTAAAGTATTAAAATTCTCATTTAAAGAGCAAAGAGAATTTGAAACTATAGATGAAGAAATAATGACTCTTGAAGAAAAAATAGAAGAATTAGATTCTTTAATGACAAAACATGCATCAGAGTATGGTAGACTCCAAGAGTTAATGGAAGAAAAGGCAAAAGTTGAAGAAGAATTATCCTTTAAATATGAGAGATGGGAATATCTTAATGAGTTAGCAGCACAAATAGAGGAAAACAAAAAGAATAAATAAAGTTTATATAAATTTGTAGAATTTCTAAAGATTCGATTATATACTAAACTAAATTTAGAATATACTTAATACTAATATATTAAGTATGAGGAACGAGAGTTGGTAAAAAGGGGAGCGCTTATGCAAAAGTATTGTAAGAATCAAAATAATATAAATATTTTATTAGATTATGAAAGTGGAAGAGAATTTAATGTTACTTTTACCATTAATGAAGAAGGAGAAAGTGATATATTAGTTATTACTAGAGCTCCAAAATCACATAATGCTGAAGATTTAAAAAAAGAATTAAATAAAGCTATAAAATATTTAATGAATAATGAGGATGAACTTGGAATAATAAAAGAAATAAGTTTTGTATTCTTATTTCCTATTATTGAATATAGCAAAGATGTTCTAGAAGAGGTTTATAATACTAAAGGCGAGTTATTCCTATGTGGAAATGATGGATTTATTTTGAATGGAGAATACTTAAAAAATGACTTAATAATATTTGAAAGTCTAATAAATAGTTCTCATATAATATTTGCTTGGGGAAAGCCAACATCTAAAGATATTAGAAATATATATGAAAGTAGATTACAGTATCTTTTAAAAGGATTTAAAGTTGTTAAAAATAACTGCTTTGATTTAAAGAAGTTTTTTTATGTAGGAGCACTTACAAATCAAGGATATCCTAGAAACTATAGTAGTTGGTCTAAAAATTTACAATTAAATGAATTTGAAATTTAAAGAAAGATGGTATGTGTCAAAATAATCTTAGATTTGATACATACCATCTTTCTTTTGGTAAGATTTAATATAAAATAAATATTATGTAAAAGTAAAAAAGAGTACCTAATGGTACTCTTTTAGGGAGATACAAAATTAAAACAGTAAATAAGTTTTGCTTAAAAGAATTATTGATTGTCTTCAATTAATTCTTCAATCTTGTCTCTGCATCTACGACCTCTACAACAACCTTTTGTTGCACCAGTTTTTTCAGCTACTGCTTCTACTGTATGTGCACCATCTTTGATAGCTTCTTTTATCTTTGCTTTTGAGATTGCTTTGCAGATACAAGTTTTAGTCATTTTATCAATTACTTGTTGATTTAAATTATTGTTATCATTCATACTATTCTCCTCCTAAATATATCAAAGTAAAACAGCACGATTAACAAAAGGGAATGGAATGTATTTGATGATTTAATTATAAGTTAATTGATAAGAAAAGTCAACATTAAACAATAAAAATTATTAATTAATTTTTATTGTTTGATATATAAGTATTAACTTATAATGTTAGATTATATAAAAATAGATTTTTTATTATAAAATTAAATTAAACAATTAATGAAAGCTTTCAAATATATGGATTTGTTTCGTTGACTTTTTAAAAGTGCTATTATATAATTTCTTTAAAGACTATGAACAGGGCAAGTACTTATATAGAACCTTATTCAGAGAGTAGTTGGTTGGTGTGAAACTATAGGTATATTTAAGGAAAATCACCTGGGAGTTGGAGACTGAAAGGAATATATTCTTATTAAGTTATCCCGTATATCTACGTTACAAGATGCGGGCATTAAATGTGCTTTTAATTACCTATCACAAAAATGTAAAATTTTAATATTTATAATTGAATTATATAGATAGGTTTTAACTTTAGGTGGTATAGCGAATATAACTTCGTCCTTTTAGGATGGAGTTTTTTTATTTTACTTAATTAAGTTTGGCTAAATAATCAATTATAAGTAAATAATTAAAATATTAAACAAGAGAAGGAAAGGAGTTTCAATATGTATAAAAAAGTTGAATTACCTAAGGGTTTTGTAGGCGTAGAAAAAGAAGTTTCAAACCTTTGGAAAGAAAAAAACATAATACAAAAAAACTTTGATATGAATCAAGATGGTGAATACTTTACTTTCTATGATGGACCTCCAACAGCTAATGGTAAGCCACACGTAGGTCATGTATTAACAAGAGTTATGAAAGATATAATCCCAAGATACAAAGTTATGAAGGGATATAAAGTTATAAGAAAAGCTGGATGGGATACTCATGGACTTCCAGTTGAGCTTGAAATAGAGAAGAAGTTAGGAATTTCAGGTAAACCTCAAATAGAGGATTACGGTGTTGAAAAATTCGTAACTGAATGTAAAGATAGTGTATTCACATATGTTAGCATGTGGGAAAAGATGACTGAGCAAATAGGTTATTGGGTAGATATGGAGAATCCATATGTTACTTATCATAATCCATACATAGAATCAGTATGGTGGGCTTTAAAACAAATGTGGGATAAAAAACTTTTATACAAAGGTTATAAAACAATGCCTTACTGCCCAAGATGTGGAACAAGTTTATCATCACACGAAGTTTCACAAGGATACAAGGATGTTAAGGACTTAACTGCTATAGCTAAGTTCAAAGTTAAAGGAGAAGATAACAAGTACTTCTTAGCTTGGACAACAACTCCTTGGACTTTACCTTCAAACGTTGCTTTATGCGTAAATAAAGCTTATGACTATGTAGAAGCTAAGCAAGCTGAAGGAGATGAAATATTTATCTTAGCTAAAGAATTAGCACCTAAGGTTTTAGGAGAAGGCTTTGAAATAGTTAGAGAATTCAAAGGTGAAGAGTTATTAGGTATGGAGTATGAGCAATTATTACCATTTGTAACTCCAACTGAAGGAAAAGCTTTCGTAGTTGTTCATGGTGACTATGTAACTTTATCAGATGGTACTGGTATAGTTCATATAGCTCCTGCTTATGGTGAGGATGATAACTTAATAGGAAAACAAAATGGATTAGCATTCTTAAACTTAGTTGACTTAAGTGGTAATTTTGTAGAAGAAGTAACTCCATGGGCTGGAAAATTCGTTAAGAAATGTGACCAACAAATTGTTGATTACTTAAAAGAACAAAATAAATTATTTAAAGCTGAAAAGCATACTCATTCATATCCACATTGTTGGAGATGTGACACACCACTTCTTTACTATCCAAAAGAAAGCTGGTTTGTTGCAATGACAACTTTAAGAGATAAACTTTTAGCTAACAATGAAAAAATAAATTGGTACCCAGATAACATAAAGCATGGTAGATTTGGTAAGTTCTTAGAGAATGTTATAGATTGGGGTATCTCAAGAGATAGATACTGGGGAACTCCACTTCCAATATGGGAATGTGAATGCGGACACAGAGAATGTATAGGAAGTATTGAAGAGTTAAAAACTAAAGGAATAAATGTTCCAGAAGATATAGAACTTCATAAACCATATATTGATAAAGTTCATTTAAATTGTCCTCATTGTAATAAAGAGATGAAGAGAACAGCTGAGGTTATAGACTGTTGGTTTGATTCAGGATCAATGCCATTTGCTCAACATCACTATCCATTTGAGAACAAAGAATTATTTGAAGCTAACTACCCAGCTCAATTTATATCAGAAGCTGTTGACCAAACAAGAGGATGGTTCTATACATTATTAGCAATATCAACTGCTATCTTTGATAGAAATCCATTTGAAAACTGTATAGTTTTAGGTCACGTTCTTGATAAGAAGGGCTTAAAGATGTCAAAATCTAAGGGTAATGTAGTTGATCCATTTGAAGTACTTGATTCACAAGGTGCTGATGCTACAAGATGGCATTTCTATACTGCAAGCGCTCCGTGGTTACCAACTAGATTCTCAATAGAAGATGTTGCTGAAACTCAAAGAAAATTCTTAAGCACATTATGGAATGTTTACTCATTCTATGTTTTATATGCAGAGTTAGACAACTTCAATCCATTAGACTATAAAGATTTCGTATCAGATAACGTAATGGACAAATGGATAATGTCAAAACTTAATACTTTAGTTAAGGATGTAGATGATCATTTAAATAACTATAGAATAACTCAAGCTGCTTTAGAAATAGAAGAGTTTACTGATGAGTTATCAAACTGGTATGTAAGAAGAAATAGAGCTAGATACTGGTCAGAAGAATTAACTGATGACAAGATAGGTGCATACACTACTTTATACAGAGTTTTAGTAACTTTATGTAAAGTTGCAGCTCCGTTTGTACCATTTATAACAGAAGAAATCTATCAAAACTTAGTAGTTAACTTAGATGAAAATGCTTTAGAAAGTATTCACTTAGGAGCATGGCCAGAAGTTGATGAAAAGGCTATAGATAAAAAGTTAGAAGAAAAAATGGATTTAGCTTATAAGATAGTTAAACTTGGAAGAAGTGCTAGAAATGGTGCTAACATCAAGAATAGACAGCCACTTTCAAAAATGCTTCTTTCAACTTCAGAGCTTCCAGAATATTATGGAGACATAATTAAGGATGAATTAAATATCAAGGAAGTAGAGTTAGGAGCTGACCTTTCTAAATATGTTAACTTTGAAATTAAGCCTAACTTACCTGTTTTAGGAAGAGCTTATGGTAAGTTAATACCAGCTATAAGAAAAGAAATAGCTTCAAGAAACCAAATGGAATTAGCTCAAAAAATCCAAAATGGTGGAGTAGAAGTTATCACTGTAGATGGAAATGAAATAGAATTAAATGCTGAAAACTTACTTGTAACAATGCAAGGATTAGAAGGATTCGCATTTGCTGGAGAGGGGTCAGTTGGTGTTGTTTTAGATACTACTATAACTGATGAATTAAGAGAAGAAGGTCATTTAAGAGAAATTATATCAAAAATTCAAAACATGAGAAAAGAAAGTGGATTTGAAGTTGCTGATAAAATAACTCTTTACGTAGCTGAAAATGATATGCTTTTAGATGTAATCAAGAAGTTTGAAGATGTTATAAAGAAAGAAACTTTAACAGAAGAAATTGTTTATAACGGAGATGCTGATTACTCAGAAGCTAAAGTAAATGGTGAAATATTAAAAATGGCTGTTTCAAAAAGAGTTTAATTAGAATAAAAAGAGAGCAAGTAATTGCTCTCTTTTTTTAAAAAATTATTTAGTCCAAAGTTCTTTAGGTCCTTCATTAACTAACTTTGAAAATCCTCCCATCATATTATAAAGTTCTGTAAAACCATTATCCTCTAAAATTTCACAAGCTTGCATACTTCTAGATCCTCTTCTACAGTAAATAAGTATTGGTGAATCTTCATATCCATCAAGCTCATCTAAAGAAAATAATAATCTCCCTAAAGGAATTAATTTGGCATTTTTAATATAGCCATCTTCCTTATATTCTTCTTCAGTTCTTACATCTAAAATTAGTAAATCTTTATTTTCATCTATTAATTTTATAGATTCTGTTATATCTATATCTTTATACATTAAAGTTCCTCCTAAGAATTCTCTTTTTGTTATTATAAATTTTTAAAAGTATGGTTAATATATGAACAAGTAATAATATATTTGATTATACAACATAATTCAAATATTTTATAAAAATTATAATATCTTATAATTTTTACATTGAATTAATATTTGAATTTTATTACAATTATTAATAAGAAAACGTTTTTCGGTTAAAAAAGTTAATAGGAATTTGATCAAATTGAACAAATATACATAAATTCCTTGTATAAATGTAAAGTTATCATTATAATATTGAAGTATTGATAAATAGATAGGTAATAAGTTAAAGTATAGGAGTTGAGTTAGATGGCTGCTTCAATTAAAGACGTTGCTAGAGAAGCTGGAGTATCAATAGCAACAGTTTCAAGAGTATTAAATGACATAGATGTTGTAAACGAAGAAACTAAGAAGAAAGTTTTAGAAGCTATAAAAAAATTAGGATATAGACCTAATATAGTTGCAAGAAGTTTAAAAACACATAGAACAAGAACTGTAGGTATATTAGTGCCTGATATATCAAATCAAATATATCCTGAAATAGTTAGAGGTGCTGAGGACGTAGCTAACATATATAAATATAATGTAATGTTATGTAATTCAGACTTAGATTTAGAAAAAGAAAAAGAATATTTAAGAGTTCTTAAGGAAAAAATGGTTGATGGTGTTCTTTACATGAGTTCATCATTAGGAGAAGAAACTTTAAATTTAATAAATGAATTAGATTTAAAAACAGTTTTAGTTGAAAATGATGAGAAAAATGGTAAATTTCCAAGTGTAACTATAGATAATGAAAAAGCTACATATGAAGCTACTAATCATTTAATTGATAAAGGTATGAAAAATATCGCTTTCATAGGTGTAGAAGGTGATTTAAATAATGCTTGGGGCAAAAGATACAAAGGATACCAAGCTGCATTAAAAGATGCTAGAATAGAGATGAAAGAAGAATTAACTTACTTTAAAAATTTAAAAGTTAAGACTGGATATGATGCTATTTTAGCAATGTTTGAAAATGGTCAAAAAATAGACGGAATAATTTGTGCTTCAGATGAAATAGCTATGGGTGCTATAAATGCTTTAAGAGATAAGGGAATAAAAGTTCCTGAAGAAGTTAGCGTTATAGGATTTAATGATATAGATTTAGCGCATGTATTCTATCCAAAATTAACTACTGTATCACAACCTATGTATGATATGGGATCAATAGCTATGAGAATGTTAATTAAAATAATAAATAATAAATCTCTAGATCAAGATCATTTTGTATTAGATTATGATTTAATAGAAAGAGATAGTTGTAAGTAATTAATGCATAAAAATGTATAATAATTAGGTAACATAAGTTTAAATTATGTTACCTTTTTTTATGGGAAAATTAAACTTTATTAGGGTATGAGTTGGAGGTTGAAAATAAGAGAGTAACAGTTTAAGATTTTTAGACTATACTAAAAATCAGATTTATTAATGTATAGATAGTTAAATTTATAGAGAAAAAGTTTGATTTTCTGTATAGTTTTTTAATTTAAAAATTTCACTGACTAAAAAATTAAAATTAATGTATAATAGAAAAGTTAGTATATATTTAAGAAATATAGATTGAAGGAGGAGAGGCTTATGAAAGATCAAAAATTATTAGGGGAAGAATCAGAATTAAAGCTTTTGATCAAGTATTCAGTACCAGCTATTATAGGTATGCTTGTAAATGCACTTTATAATATTGTTGATAGAATATTTATTGGGCATATTCCTGGCGTTGGACCAATGGCTATTACTGGAGTTGGGATAACTATGCCAATTATGTCTATATTACTTGGGTTTGGAATGCTTATAGGGATTGGGGCTACTGCAAACATCTCTATAAAATTTGGGCAAAATAAGAGAAAAGATGCAGAGAAAATATTAGGAAACTCTGTGGTATTAATAACTATAATATCTTTAGTATTAACTATTATTGGAATTGTCTTTGCAAACAGTATTCTAAATTTATTTGGAGCAAGTGAGGCTACAATTTTTTATGCAAAGGAATATATAAATGTAATACTTTTAGGAACTGTATTTAATTTAATGTCATTTTCTTTATACAGTACAATTAGAGCTGATGGAAATCCAAAAATGTCAGCTGCAGTAATGGTACTTGGATGTATTATAAATGTAATATTAGATGCAGTGTTTATATTTGTATTTAACTTAGGTATAAAAGGAGCAGCTTTAGCTACAGTAATTTCTCAAATAGTTACTACAGCAATAATGCTTTATTACTATACATTGGGAGGATCAAACTTAAAATTAAAATTTGAAACTCTTAAATTAGATTGGAGATTAGTTAAGATAGTTTTAGCTATAGGTGTAGCTCCGTTTTCAATGCAGATGGCTGCAAGTGTAGTTCAAGTAATAGCTAACAATGCATTGAGGATGTATGGAGGAGACTTAGCCATAGGGGCTATGGCTGCAATTTCTTCAATAGCAATGATATTTTTAATGCCTATATTTGGTATAAACCAAGGTTCACAGCCTATAATTGGATATAATTATGGAGCTAAGAAGTATGAAAGAGCTAAAAAAACAGTTAAATTAGCTATGATAGCAGCTACAATAATACTTGTTTTAGGAGGAATATTAATTCAAACATTCCCAGCCTTAGTAATAAGTATGTTTAATTCAGACCCTAAGCTTTTAGAAATAGGAGTTCCAGGATTAAGAATATATTTATTTATGATGCCTATAATAGGTATATCAATAATAGGATCTAACTATTTCCAATCAATAGGTAAAGCTAAGTTAGCAACATTCTTAAGTTTATTAAGACAGGTTATACTTTTAATTCCTCTAACATTAGTATTACCTAAGATTGCAGGATTAGGGTTAACAGGAGTTTGGTTAGCTGGTACAGTTTCAGATTTCTTATCTACAATAATAACTGGATTCTTTATAATTAAGGAGTTTAAAAAAGAAGATAGTATAGAGGAAGAAAAATCAATTTAAAAAAGCTGAGTTTAGAAGTTTCTAAACTCAGCTTTTTTATATAATACCTTCATCTTTTAACAAATCTTCAAGTTTTTTTACTTTTTCTGTTAGAGTAACGAATTTTTGCTTTAAATCATCTTTACTTAAATCATCTATTTGAACTTCAAGTTCTTCCACAGTTTTTAAAACTTCATCTATATCTTGTTGAGCTAATTTTAAATTTTTTTCGTTCATATGAAAAATTCTCCTTTGAAGTAAATTCGTTATTTATAGTTTTATGGTAACACTACTATTCTAACTATGCAAGGCATATATTATACAGAAATTACTTATAATTTAGGAGGAGAGATGATTAATTATATATGGTTTGCAATTATAGCTTTAGGATTGATTTTTAGCATAATGACAGGCCAGGGAGAGTTGATTACAACTGGCTTAACAGAATCTTCAGAAGGTGCTGTGAAATTTATAATTTCCTTAGTTGGTATTATGTGTTTTTGGTGTGGAGTAATGAAAATAGCAGAAAAAAGTGGGTTAACATCTAAGGTTGCAAAATTATTAAATCCTATATTAAAAAAAATATTTAAGGAAAGTTCTCATAGTGATGAGGCTATGGGAGCAATAGTTATGAACTTAACTGCTAATATGTTTGGATTATCTAATGCAGCTACTCCGCTTGGAATTAAGGCTATGACTGAATTAAGTAATATAAATAAAGAAAAGGATGGGAGAGCATCAAATGACATGGCATTATTTTTGGTAATAAATGCAGCTTGTATTCAATTAATTCCATCTACAGTTATATCAATTAGAGCAGCTGCTGGCTCTAGTGAACCTGCTAGTATAATAATTCCTGCTATTATATGTACATTTACTGCATGTTTTGTAGGAATTATATGCTGTAAAATATTGCAGAGATATTTTTAGGAGGGATACTTTTGATTACAAGTAACATAATTCCAATAATATTTCTTTTAATAGTAGTTTATGGAATGGTTAAAGGAAGAAAAGTTTATGAATGGTTTTTAGAAGGTGCAAAAGAAGGACTAATGGTATGTGTTAAGATATTTCCTTCTATATTAGCTATGATGATTGCCATAAGAATATTTAAAGATGCTAATTTACTTAATTATTTAAATAATCTTTTAGAACCAATAGTTTCTTTAATAGGATTACCAAAGGATATTGTTCCACTAGTACTAATTAAACCTCTATCTGGGAGTGGAGCTTTAGGAGTATATACAGAATTAATAAATACGTTAGGTCCAGATACAAGAGAAGGATTAATTTCTTCTGTAATAATGGGAGGAACAGAAACAATATTTTATACTATAACTGTTTATTTTGGAGCTGTTGGAATAAAGAAAATAAGACATACATTTTGGGCAGCTTTAATGGCTGATATAACGGCTATTATAATGGCTGTATTAGTAGTAAGTATGTTTTTTGGACTTTAAATGAATAAAATAATCAAAAAAATAGCAATATAATATTAATAAAATAAAAAGAACAAAAGATGATTTAATTTAAATATGAAAGTAATTCAGAAATGAACCAAAATATTACAGAAATCGTTTAACTAAAATATAGATATTTAAGGTTGATAAAAAAATAACAAAATAGTTAAAAAAATAACGATTTTTTTCAGATATAATGTAAAAAATGTAAAAAAAAGTCTGGAATTTAGTTTTGAAAGGTGATATTATAAACTCGTAAGGTTGGTAAAAACTTTGCAGAGAGGCTAAAAAGTTTAAAAAATAAAAAAAATATGAAAAAAAGTTCTTAAATGGAATAATATAAAAGTTAAAAACTTAACTATATGCTTTTAATTAATTTTTACATATATTATGAAAATAAGAAACTAATCTATAATGAGGTGGGTATCATGAAAGTAACAAATGTAGATGAATTAATGATTAGATTAGAGAAAGTTAGAGCAGCTCAAAAAGAGTTCTCAAAATTCTCTCAAGAGCAAGTAGATGAAATATTTAGACAAGCAGCAGTAGCAGCTAATAATGAAAGAATTAGATTAGCAAAAATGGCAGTTGAAGAATCAGGAATGGGTATAGTTGAAGATAAAGTTATAAAAAACCATTTTGCTGCAGAATATATATATAATAAATATAAAGATGAAAAAACTTGTGGAGTTATAGAAAAAGATGAATCATTTGGTATTACTAAAATAGCTGAGCCAATAGGAGTTGTAGCAGCAATCGTTCCTACTACAAACCCAACATCAACAGCTATATTCAAAGCTTTAATATCATTAAAGACTAGAAACGCTGTATTCTTTTCACCACATCCAAGAGCTAAAAACTCAACAATAGAGGCAGCTAGAGTTGTTTTAGAGGCAGCTGTTAAAGCTGGAGCTCCAAAAGATATAATCGGATGGATAGATGAGCCATCAGTTGAAATGTCACAAGTTTTAATGGCAGAAGCTGATATCATACTAGCTACTGGTGGTCCAGGAATGGTTAAAGCTGCTTATTCATCAGGAAAACCAGCTATTGGGGTTGGAGCAGGTAATACACCAGCAATCATAGATGAGACAGCTCACTTAAAAATGGCTGTAAACTCAATATTATTATCAAAAACTTTTGATAACGGAGTTATCTGTGCATCAGAGCAAACTGTATTAGTTGTTGATGAAGTCTATGATAAAGTAAGAAAAGAGTTCGCTGATAGAGGAGCTTACTTCTTAAAAGATAAAGAAATAGATAAAGTAAGAAAAACAATTTTAATAAATGGTAACTTAAATGCTAACATAGTTGGTCAATCAGCATGGAAAATAGCTGATATGGCAGGAGTTAAAGTTCCAAAAGATACTAAAGTTTTAATTGGTGAAGTTGAGTCAGTTGAATTAGAAGAACCATTCTCACACGAAAAATTATCACCAGTATTAGGAATGTATAGAGTAGCTAACTTTGAAGAAGCTTTAGTTAAAGCTGAAAGACTAGTTGAACTTGGTGGATTCGGACATACTTCAGTTTTATACACTGATACAATAAAATCACAAGATAGAGTTCAAAAATTTGGTGCAACTATGAAAACTGGTAGAACAATAATAAACATGCCATCAACTCAAGGAGCTATAGGAGACATATACAACTTCAAACTAGCACCATCATTAACATTAGGATGTGGATCATGGGGTGGAAACTCAGTTTCAGAAAACGTTGGTCCTAAACACTTAATAAATGTTAAGAGTGTAGCTGAAAGGAGAGAAAATATGCTTTGGTTCAGAGTTCCAGAAAAAGTTTACTTCAAATATGGTGCTTTAGGAGTTGCTCTTAGAGAATTAAAAGATTTAAACAAGAAAAAAGTATTTATAGTAACAGATAACGTACTAGCTAGTCTAGGATATGTTGATAAAATAACAAGTGTTTTAGAAGAAATAGGTATAGATTTTAGAGTATTCTCAGAAGTTACTCCAGACCCAACTTTAGCATGTGCTAAGAAAGGTGCTGAAGCAATGAGAAGCTATCAACCAGATGTAATCATAGCTCTTGGTGGAGGTTCACCAATGGACGCTGCTAAGATTATGTGGGTAATGTATGAGCATCCAGAAGTTGCTTTCGAAGATTTAGCAATGAGATTTATGGATATAAGAAAGAGAGTTTACCCATTCCCAACTATGGGTCAAAAAGCTATGATGATTTCAGTTCCAACATCAGCTGGTACTGGTTCAGAAGTAACACCATTCGCAGTTATAACTGATGAAGAATCAGGAGTAAAATATCCTTTAGCAGATTACGAATTAACTCCAGATATGGCTATCATAGATGCTGAACTTATGATGAACATGCCAAAAGGATTAACTGCTGCATCAGGTATAGATGCATTAACTCATGCTTTAGAAGCTTATGTTTCAGTTTTAGCATCAGAGTATACTAATGGATTAGCTTTAGAAGCTATAAGATTAATATTCAAATACTTACCACAAGCTTACGCTGAAGGCACTACAAACGTAAAAGCAAGAGAAAAAATGGCTCATGCCTCAACAATGGCTGGTATGGCATTCGCTAACGCATTCTTAGGAGTATGTCACTCAATGGCACACAAATTAGGATCAGAACACCATATAGCTCATGGAGTTGCTAACGGAATATTAATAGACCATGTAATAAGATTTAATGCTGTTGACAATCCAAGAAAACAAGCTGCATTCCCACAATATAAATATCCAAATGCTAAATGGAGATATGCAGTAATAGCTGACTACTTAGGATTAGGTGGAAAGAACGAAGAAGAAAAAGTTAATAACTTAATTAAAGCTATAGATAACCTTAAGAAAACAGTTGGAATCCCTGCAACAATAGCTGACTGTGGAGTTTCAAAAGAAGCATTCTACGCTACATTAGAAAAAATGAGTGAAGATGCATTTGATGACCAATGTACAGGTGCTAACCCAAGATACCCATTAATAAGTGAAATCAAGCAAATGTACATCAATGCTTTTGAAGGTAAAAAAGACAGAGTTTAATAGTTTTGGAATGAGATAAGGATAAATACTCACTAGATTTTCTAGTGAGTATTTTTATATAAAAATATATAAAGATGTACCATATATAAGATTTTAAATCTTATATATGGTAAAATTTAATAAATAAGAATTGGAGGGATTAAGATGAAAAGTTTAGTTTTTACTAAAAATAGAGAGAATTTATTAAAGAAGCTAGAAGACAATTCATTATTAGTTTTATTTGCAGGAGAAGCCAAAAGAAAAACAGCAGATGAATATTTTCCATTTACTCCAAACAGAAATTTTTATTATTTAACGGGAGTAGATGAAGAAAAGCATATACTACTTATAAAGAAAATAAATGGTGTGGTTGATGAAGTTCTTTATATACTAAAACCAAATTTAGAGCAAGAAAGATGGACTGGAAAAACTATAAGAGATTATGAAGCTAGAGAAGTTTCTGGTATAGAGAATATAAAATATTTAGAAGAATTTAAAAGTGATTTAAATATGATTTTTACTAATGGAATTGTAGAAAATCTTTATTTAGATTTAGAAAGAGTTTCATTTGATGAAGAAATGAGTAAAAGTCAAAGTTTTGCAAAGGAAATTAAAGAAAGATATCCTCAAGTAAATATAAAAGATGTTTATGGAGATATAGCTATTTTAAGACAAATTAAATGTAAAGAAGAAGTAGAGGAAATAAAGAAAGCTGCTCATATAACAGCTAAAGGCGTAGAACTTTTAATGAAGCAATGTAAACCTGGAATGAAGGAGTATGAATTAGAAGCATATTTTGATTTTTATTTAAAACAAAGTGGAGTTAAGGACTATGCTTTTAAAACTATAGCAGCTGCTGGTGTAAATGCGGCCACTTTACATTATGTTGATAATAACAGTGAAATAAAAGATGGAGATTTAATTCTTTTTGATTTAGGAGCTCAAGTAAATTATTATAATGGAGATATTTCAAGGACATTCCCAGCTAATGGAAAGTTTACTAATAGACAAAAAGAAGTTTATGAAGAAGTTTTAAAAGTAAATGAAGAGATAATAAATTCTATAAGACCAGGAGTTGGATTCTATGAATTAAATAATAAAGCAAATAATCTTTTAGCTGAAGCTTGTGTAAGATTAGGTCTTATAGAAGATAAAAAGGATTATAGAAAGTATTATTTTCACTCAATAGGACATAGTTTAGGTCTTGATACTCATGATGTTGGTAAGAGAAACATCATTCTTGAAGAAGGAATGGTTTATACTGTAGAGCCAGGATTATATATTGAAGAAGAATCTATTGGAATAAGAATAGAAGATGATGTTTTGGTTACTAAAGATGGCTGTGAAGTTCTAACAAAAGAATGTATTAAGTCTGTAGAAGATATAGAAAAGTTCATGAGAAATAGATAATTTTATAATTAATATTATTTTAAGAATAATAAACTTTAAATTTGAAAAAATTAATAGTAAAATATAATAAAAATTTAAACAGTAAATTATGGTTTAGGAGATGATTTCATGATGAATGAATTAAAAAAAGTTATATTAGCTGGAATTGGAACGGCAGCTAATGCTTATGAAAAAACAGATTCTTTTATACAAGATATGGTTTCTAAAGGAAAGATAACTGTTGAAGATGGCAAAGTTTTATCAGAAGAGTTAAAAAGAGATGTGGAAGAAAAAACTACACAAGCAACTAGTGAAATAATGACTAAGTTAGACAATATGAAACCTTTCACAAAAGCAGATTTTAAAGCTATGTTTGATGAAGCTAACAAAGCGACTTTAGAAGAAATAAATAAATTAAAAGAAAGAATAGCCGTATTAGAAGCTAAATTAAATGAAGAAGAAATTTAGTCTATAAAATAATAGAAAACTCTACAAGATATATGAAGGGTAGAATTTATAGCTATGTAAATAGCTAGGAAGACTAAGCTTTTCAATGGTTTGTAGAGTTTTTATAATTTAGGATTTTATTGTCTTATAGGAGGTGAATTTATGAGTAAGGGACAGAGTGCAAAAAGATTAAAAGAGATAGTTAGGGTATTTACTTACTATGGTTTTGACTTTTTAATTTCATCAAAGGTACCTAACAGTAAAAAGATTGAACCTAGACCAAAAGCTTTTAGAAAGGCTTTAGAAGAGTTAGGGGCAACCTTTGTTAAAATTGGACAAATATTAAGTACAAGACCAGATTTACTTCCTAAAGCTTATATTGAAGAGTTAGAAAAATTACAAGATAATAATGAAATAACAGATTTTGATAAGGTAAAGGAAATATTTTATGAATCTTTTGGGACTGATATAAATACATATTTCTTAGAGTTTAGTGAAACGCCATTAGCTTCAGCGTCAATTGCACAAGTTCATAGAGCTAAATTAATAGATGGAAGAGATGTAGTAGTTAAGGTTCAACATTATAAAATTGATGAAAAAATGAAACTTGATCTAAGTATATTAAGAAGACTAAGTAAATTAACATCTAATCATATATCGAATACATTAATTAATCCTGTTGAAGCATTTAAGGAAATTGAAAGTGCTACATTAAGTGAACTTGATTTTGAAAAGGAAGCAAAAAATGCTGAAAAGTTCAGAGAATTAAATAAAAATGTAGTTTGTGTTGGTGTACCAAAAGTTATTGATAGAATTACTTCTAAAAAAATTCTTACTATGGAATATATAAATGGTTGTAAAATAACAGATTTTAATATTTTAGAAGAAGAAGGATATGATTTAGAAGATATATCAAACAAATTAGCAAATTCCTTTTTTAAACAAGTATTTGAAGATGGATTTTTTCATGGTGATCCTCATCCAGGAAATTTATTTGTAAAGGAAGGAAAAATTTATTTTATAGACTTTGGTTTAGTTGGAAATTTAGAAGCCAATTTAAGAAATTGGCTTAATAAGGCAATAACTGCTATGGTTTTAGGTGATATTGATACCTTAGTTGATTTTGTAAATGCTATAGGTATAAAAAAAGGAAAAGTTGAATATTCAGTATTATATGATGATTTGAAAAATATAGTTTCAAAATATATAAATGCATCCTTAAAGACGATAAAAATATCAGAGTTGTTTAAAGAAATATTTGATATAGCAGAACGAAACAATATTCAGTTTCCAAAGGAGTTAGTTACTTTAGTAAGATCAATAGTTATATTAGAAGGTGTTATAGCTAAAATAGATCCAGATTTAGAAATTATGGAATGTATATATCCTTATGTAAAGGAAAGAAATAAAGAAGAGATACTAAAAAATTTAAACAAGGATAAACTTATGACTGAAGCTTATAAATTTGCTACTAAAAGCATAGAAATTCCTACTAAATTTTCAGAACTTGTGGATAGTTTAACTAAAGGAAGAGCTAAGCTACAATTTGAAATGAAAGGTTTAGATAAACCACTTACGGATTTGAATAAAATGGTAAATAGGATAGCATTCTCTTTAATCGTTGGATGTATGATAATAGGATCCTCATTAATAGTTAATGCTAAAACTGGACCTACTTTTCAAGGAGTTCCTATTTTAGGATTAATAGGCTTTATTGTATCGGGAATTTTTGGATTGTGGTTATTGATTTCTATAATAAAATCGGGTTTTTTTTAATAAATGATTAATAAAGTTAATAAATGCTTGAAAAGAATAAATTTATATTGTATAAATGTATATAATATAATAATTAAAAGTGAATAATTTAAGAAGAGGTAGAGGCGCGAGAATCAAGATTACTAAAATGGAGTTAAGTAGCGTAGAAGTTTTAGGAAAGGGATTATCGCCGAAGTTTTTAGCTAATACTTTAAGGCTAAATGCTGGGGTTGTATAGAATATATACAACACTGTCACAAAATGTGGAGGGCTATCATCTTAAGGAATTAAATAAAATTTTATTTGTAAAAGTAATTTTATTTGCAAAAGTAATTTTATTTGCAAAAGTAATTTTATTAAGTATTAAGACCTTAGGTTGATTAAGCCTAAGGTCTTTTTTCATAAATTTTATAATAGAAAAAATAAGAAAATACCTCTATAAATTAATTCACTAGATATTTAAGGAGGGATTTATAATGAGAAACAAAACAAGATTTAAAGTTTTTTTAACGATTTTTGCTATGACAATGTTATGCTCAACATTAGTCTTTGCTGCTGAGGATGCTGCGGCGGTAAATTCAGTTAAATTTGGAATGTGGACAATTTTGCCACCATTAGTTTCAATTGTATTAGCTTTTTTAACTAAGAACGTTATAGTTTCTTTATTTATAGGAACAATTACAGGATGTATAATGCTTAAGCTAAATGGGTTTAATATATTTACAGCTTTAACTCAAGGGTTTATTGATTTTACTTATAGAGCTTTAAATTCCTTAGCAGATCCTTGGAATGCGGGGATAATTCTTCAAGTTTTAGTTATTGGAGGAGTAATTCATTTAGTAGCTAAAATGGGAGGGGCAAAGGCTATAGCTGAGGCTTTAGCAAGAAAGGCTAAGACAGTTAAGAGTGCACAGATTACAACTTGGCTTTTAGGTTTAGCAGTTTTCTTTGATGATTATGCTAATTCATTGATTGTAGGACCAATAATGAGACCAGTTACAGATAAATTAGGTGTTTCAAGAGAAAAATTAGCCTTTGTTATAGATGCAACAGCAGCTCCAATTGCAGGATTAGCTATAATATCAACTTGGATAGGATTAGAGGTTGGATTAATTGGAGATGCTTTAAAAAGTGTAGGAATACAGAGAGATGGTTTTGGAGTATTTTTAGAAACAATACCATATAGATTTTATAATATATTAATTTTAGCTTTTGTTTTAATATCAGCATTAACTTTAAGAGAATTTGGACCTATGCTTAAAGCTGAGAGAAGAGCTAGAAGAGGAGAAGTTTTGTCTAGTACAGAAATTTCGTCAGATAGTGAAGATTTAGAACCTATAGAGGGAATTAAATTAAGTATTTGGAATGCAATAATTCCAATTGGAGTTTTAATAGTATCATCTTTAGTAGGATTTTATTATAGTGGATGGATAACTATAATGGGTGGAGAAGATTTAGCCATAATGGAGCTTATTAATAATACACCTTTTAGTTTCGCTGGAATACAAGCAGCATTCTCAAAAGCAGATGCTTCAGTGGTTTTATTCCAATCAGCCTTATTAGCAACTATAGTGGCTCTTATATTAGGAGTTTGCAAAAAAATATTTACTATTTCAGAAGGAATAGGAATTTGGGTTGAAGGAATGAAAGGACTTTTAATAACAGGAGTAATTCTTATATTAGCTTGGTCTTTAAGTTCTGTAATTAAAGAGTTAGGAACAGCTTCATATTTGGTAGGAGTACTATCAGATTCAATACCAGCATTTTTATTGCCAGCAATAATATTTACTTTAGGTTCAATAATAGCTTTTGCAACAGGTACAGCTTATGGAACAATGGGAATATTAATGCCACTTGCAATTCCACTAGCATTTGCAATAAATCCAGAGTGGAATTTTATTGTAATAAGTACATCGGCAGTATTAACAGGTGCTATCTTCGGAGATCATTGTTCACCTATTTCTGATACAACAATACTTTCTTCAACAGGTGCAGGATGCGATCATATAGAGCATGTGAGAACTCAAATATGGTATGCAGTATTTGTAGGATTAGTAGCTGTATTATTTGGATATATTCCAGCTGGTTTAGGATTAAGTATTTTCATAGTATTACCTTTATCCTTAGTAGCTTTATTCATATTAACAATGATATTTGGTAAAAAAGTAGATGACAAAAGTAGGTAGAAATTAAAAAATAAATATCGTTTTTATTATATTGTCTACTTTTTGTTGGTTATATATAAGAAACAAATATTGATGGACAACACATGTAACATAATTTATAATAAATCTTAAAAATATTAATTAAAATTTATCAGAAAATTTAACTTTTTATGATAAATTTTATATATAAAAATCACATTCTTAGGTTTTATTTAAGGGAATTTTATAAGTTAACTTGTTTTAAATGTAGATTTTTAAATATAGTAGATAAATCTTATTTTAAATATTTGATAGGGAGTGAAAATGTGAAAAAAGATAAAATAATAATTTTAAGTTTAGCAACTTTAATTGGAACAAGTTCAATATTAAATGGAGTATCATACACTGTATTTGCACAGGAAAATACAAATGTTGTTATGAAAAATTCATCTGAAAATGAGAATAAAAAAATAGGAACAGAAAACAATAAGAAAAATGTCTCTAGTTCTGATATAGAAAGTAAAAAATCAAAAACAATATATGTTAAAACAGCAGCTAGCTCTTCAGGAAATGGGACAGAGAATAACCCATATAATGATTTTAAAACAGCATATAGTATAGCAAATGAAGGGGATACAATAGTATTATTAAATACCGTAACTATTCAAAATGATGATAATAGTTCAGATGCAGGAGTATTTACATTTAAGAAGTCTATTAAAATTACTGGTATAGGATCACAAAGTTGTCTTACTAGTAGAGTACCTATTCAGTTAGAATCAAATGTTACATTAGAAAATACAGAACTTTCTACTCCAAAGATATATCTAAATGGATATGAACTTAACATGAATAATGTAAAGAGAAATATGAATAATCGTGAAAAACCAACAGTGTATGGTGGTTCACATCAAGGAACAAAAAAAACTGGTGCAAAGTCTAGTTTGATTGTTACTGGATCTGTTCAGAATCCATTTGAGTTTAAGGCAATTTATGCAGGTTCTGATACAGGAGAATCTAATGTTGGAGTTAGTATACAATTAAATTCTGGTGTGAAAGTAGAACAGGGAGTTAATGCTAGTGGTTCTACTGGAAAGGTAAATGCAAATGTAGAATTTGTTATTGGAAATGTAAATGTTAATAAGTTTGAAAATACATATAATACAGCAAATACAAACATAGATTTTAAAGGTTATACAAATACAAATGGACCTTTTATTGAAGGATATAAGGATGTAAAATTAGAAAATTCAAATATCACAGTAGATGCAGATAAAGAATTTACAGGTTTAAGTGGAAAGTTAGAATTAACAGGAAATAGTAAGCTAGATATTAGCAAGAATAATAGTACATTTTCTATACAAGAGTTAGTGGCTAATAATGGATCTATAATTGTATTAAACAAAGACAATGGGATACTTGATGTAAAAAGTGGATTTACTGGGAATATTGAGTTTAGAACGCCTGGAAGTGCGGATCAATCAACATCAGGTCCTGTAAAGCTAGATTGGTCTTATATAAAAGCAGATAAGACATCTACAGGTAAAGTCACTTTTAAACCTAATAATACTCAACCCAATGTAGTAATAACTACTGATGAAACTTCAAATTTAAAAGAGTGGAAAGTTATAGAAAAAAAGATTACAAACCCAATAGCTACATTAGAAGTTGAAGGAAGTAAAAAAGTT
>NZ_JARHZJ010000021.1 GCF_029258205.1 Clostridium sp. | reverse complement strand
ATGCCACAAATAACATATCTTGTCTATTATGGTTTTAATTTTTTTATAGAGATAATGGCTATGAATTTGCTGATTTATCAGAACTTGAAGAAAAAACTGAAACTAAAACAAAAGTGTATTTCACTCATCCATATTCTTAATTTGAAAAATATACAAATGAGTATCTTAATAGATTGTTAGATCTTTTATTCCAAAGGTAAAAAGAATTTTAGATTACTCACTTGAAACTATATCTTTCATAAAAAATTGGATGATTACTCTTCCTAAAAATCTTCTTAATTAAAGTAAGACTAAGGAAGAGTAATTTGAAATACACTTAGATAAAATATATTAATTATAATAATTAGTTTTTAAATCTTAATTAAAGACTAGTTCAATTTTATATTGAAATTAGAATATTTTAGTTAATTGATGAATAGTAAGATGTTATGTCTTTATATTCTATACTTCCATCTGCTTCATAAACAATTCCTAAATGTCCATTTTTAAATGATAGACAAGAATATCCACCACCTAATTTATTACCATCTTTAGGATAAGGAATACCTACCTCTTTAATTCCTTTAGATAAATCATCAAAATCAATCATATAAACAGTAATGTTATCTCTTATATATCCACCTTTAGTATTCTTAGGAGCAGAAATTAATCCAACTCTATGTCCATTTGAAGTATTAACTTTAATAAATGAACCTTGACATCCAGAACCCTTACCAGTTGAAATTTTGTTATTTAAAGGTTCGTATACTTTCCATGTTTCTCCTAAATCATGAGAGATGTATGCTGATCTATAGCCAGTTGAATCATTTCTGGCACTCATTATTAAAGCTCCATCTAATTCTATTACCATATTCTCAGATGTTTTTGGGTTAGGTACTTTATTTCCCATTGTCCAAGTTTCTCCATTATCTTTTGAATATATAATTGATGAATAATAGTTGTTAGCATTATTTTCTCTTAATGCAATTTGTATTGGCATAACTATTGTTCCATCATCCATTACAATACCTGAACCAACTCCCCCAAGCCATCCAATTGTATTACTTGGCTGATTTTTTATTTTTGAAGAGTTAGTAGTTAAATCTATTTTTTCAGACCATGTTTTACCATTATCATCTGAATAAACCATTTGAACAGACCAGTCTTTTCTTAATGAATTAGTAGTCACAGCCCAATTTCCATTTTTATTCCATGAACCTGCAAGTAGTATTATTCTTCCTGTATTAGTTACAACTGTTGTTGAATCCATTACACGAGAATAAGTAGAATCCTTACGATCATTTTTCATTGCTATTTTATAATCTTCCCATGTCTTACCACCATCAGTACTACGTGCACAACCTATATCTATATACCCATGATCATTAGGCCCATTATAACGAACATCAGAAAACGTTATCATTGAGCCGTCATTTAATGTTTGCATACTTGGAATTCTAAAGTATTTAGATTTCCACATATTATTTTCTCTGTCAAAAATCTTCGTTGCGTTTGTTTCATTATTTTTTTCTATCCCCTTAGCTAGTATAGTGTTACTAGTAGTACCTACTAACATTATACCCATAACAAATAAAGAGCTTAATTTTTTGATGAAATTTTTTTTCATTTTTTACCCCTCCATTTTAGAAAAAATTTTTTTAAACACTGATTTTGAAAATTATTTTTAATTAATTATATCAGATTTTACTACTTTAAATCTATTAAAATTTATTCATTTTATTAAAATTACTAAACATATAACGTTTTCATTAAAATTTTGTTAATTTATTAAAATAATATATATAAAATAATTTTTTAATTAAAGCCATAGTAATTTATATACCTAAAAACACTTTATAAGCTTTTTTTGTAATGTTTGATCTCAATTGTAATTATGATAAAATAATCTTCGAGGTGAGTAAAAATTATGAAAAAAACAGTAAAGGTAGTTGGGGCTATAATTGAAAATGAAAAGAAAGAAATTCTTTGTGCCTTAAGATCTAAAGACATGACTATTCCTAAAAAGTGGGAATTTCCAGGTGGAAAGATTGAGGAAGGAGAAACTTTAGAACAAGCAATAGTTAGAGAAATTAAAGAGGAATTAGATTGTGATATAGAATATATATCCACATTTAATGATAATACTTATGAATATGAAAATGTTATAGTTAACTTAATAACATTAAGATGTAAACTTGTTAATGGAACTCCAAAGCCTAATGAACATGCAAAACTTATATGGCTTCCAATAGATTACCTTGAAACTCTTTCATGGGCTCCTGCTGATATTAAAGCTGTAAAGCAATTAGTAAGTGAAAAATAAGAAAATTATAAAAGAAATTTTTTTAAGAGTCTGTATCAAAATATAATAATAAAACTTACAAACATATTTCGAGAATTACTAGATTTAAATTCTAAAGTTAATCTAAATATTCTCTTTATACTGTTTGTAAGCTTTATCAAAAGTTATTTTGAGGTGCACCCCTTTAAATTTCATTTTCTAACAAAAAAATTACAATTTACTATTCATTCTTTAACGCCCTAAAATAGATTACAATGCTATAAATGAAATGATAAAGTTACTTTAACTTATTAGAAAACATAAAATAATAAAGAAAAAGCTAGTAAAGTTACGTTTACTATTATTCTTTATTATCAAAGCGATCTGCATTCATTATCTTATTCCATGCAGATACAAAATCTTCTATAAATTTTTTCTCATTACCCTTAGATGCATATACCTCAGCAACTGCACGAAGTTGTGAATTTGATCCAAATACAAGATCTACTCTTGTTGCTGTCCATTTTTTTGTACCTGTTTCTCTATCAAATCCTATAAATTTTTCTTTGCTTTCAGGTGATACTTTCCAAATTGTATCCATATCAAGAAGATTTACAAAGAAATCATTTGTAAGACATTCTTCTCTCTTTGTAAACACCCCATCCTTTGATTGTTTATAATTAGTGTTTAACACACGCATACCACCAATTAATACTGTCATTTCAGGAATAGTTAAGCCTAATAATTGAGCTTTATCAATTAACATTTCATCTTGTATTTCCTCATATTTGTCTTTTACATAATTTCTAAATCCATCTGCATTAGGTTCAAGAACACTAAATGAATTTATGTCTGTGTCATCTTTTGTTGCATCATTTCTTCCTGAAGTAAAGGGAACAGTGATATTATGCCCTGCATTTTTTGCAGCTTTTTCAATACCAACACATCCACCTAATACAATAATATCAGCTAAAGAAACTTTTTTATCCTTTGAGTGTGATCTATTAAAATTCATCTGAATTTTTTCTAAGGTATTTAAAACTTTCTTAAGCTTTTCTGGCTCATTAACCTCCCAATCTTTTTGTGGCTCTAAGCGTATTCTTGCTCCATTTGCTCCTCCACGCTTATCTGAACAGCGAAATGTTGATGCAGATTCCCAAGCTGTTTTAACAAGTTCTGATATTGATAATCCTGAAGCTAAAATATTTTTCTTAAGCTCTTGAATATTCTTTTTATTAATCAATTTATAATTAACTTTTGGTATTGGATCTTGCCAAATAAAGCTTTCTTTTGGCACTTCTGGTCCAAGATATCTTGATATTGGTCCCATATCCCTATGGGTTAGCTTAAACCAAGCCTTTGCAAAATCATTAGCAAATTTTTCTGGATTATCTAGATAGTCTTTTGCTATTTCTTTGTAAATAGGATCATTAATAAGTGCTAAATCTGCCGTTGTCATCATAGGTCTATGTTTTTTTAATGGATCATAGGCATCAACCACCATATCCTCTTCATCTACATCTTTAGCCAACCATTGATATGCTCCTGCTGGACTTTTAACTAATTCCCACTCATATTTAAATAGTGTTTTTAAGTACCCCATTGTCCACTTTATAGGCTCTGCTTTCCACGCACCTTCAATTCCACTACCTATTGTATATGGGCCATTACCAGTTTTATAACTATTTTGCCACCCCAATCCTTGCTGTTCAATAGGCGCAGCTTCTGGCTCTGGTCCAAGATATGAAGGTGACTCAGCCCCATGGCATTTACCAAAAGTATGTCCACCTGCTATAAGTGCAACTGTTTCGTAATCATTCATTGCCATACGAGAGAATGTTTCTCTTACATCCTTAACTGATGCCTTAGGATCTGGAACTCCATTTGGGCCCTCTGGATTTACATAAATTAAGCCCATTTGCACAGCAGCAAGAGGATTTTCTAGTTCTTTATTATTTTTATCATCTTTCTCACTCTCATTTCCAAGCCATTCTTTCTCACTACCCCAATAAATATCCTCCTGTGGTTCCCAAACATCCTCTCTACCACCACCAAAGCCAATTGTCTTTAATCCCATATATTCTAATGCACAGTTACCTGTCAATATTATAAGATCAGCCCAAGATATTTTATTTCCATACTTCTTTTTGATTGGCCAAAGTAAACGACGTGCTTTATCTAAATTCACATTATCTGGCCAGCTATTAAGTGGTGGAAAACGTTGCAATCCTTGACCTCCACCACCTCTTCCATCACTAATTCTATAAGTTCCAGCACTATGCCAAGCCATACGAATAAAAAGTGGGCCATAGTTACCATAATCAGCAGGCCACCACTTCTTAGAATCTGTCATCAATTTATATAAATCATTCTTTAGTTCATAATAAGCTAACTTTTTAAATTCTTTTGCATAGTTAAAATCTTTAGACATTGGATTACTTAACTCTGAGTTTTGGCGAAGAATATTAAGCTTAAGCTGATTTGGCCACCAATATTCATTATTTGTTCCACTCCCTGCTACTCCTTTCCTTGTTCTTCCTGTAACTGGACATTTCCCTTCTACCATATAAAACCATCATCCTTACCCTTCTTCTGTATTTACCTACCAATCTACTTAATTTATTTATACATATAAGTAATATAGACTTTTTAAGGTAAATACTATTACATTTAATTATATAGATATATAACTAGTACTATGATATAATTTCTTATTTTCTTCTTACCACTAACTTCTATTAAATTAATAAAATATGCTACTTTTTTTCTTCTATAGTTTTATTAAAATTCCTACCACTTCTTTTAATAACTCCCCCAAAAAAAACTTCCCATTGAATCATAGCCTCTTTTATAGAGCTAACTTTCTATAGAAATTATAAGAATCTTTATATTTAAATACAAATTAAGTTACAAAAATAGAAAGCTAAATTTATATAATATTGGAAAATAGTTTAAATATAATGTATAATTCATTACAATAAAGATATA
>NZ_JARHZJ010000089.1 GCF_029258205.1 Clostridium sp. | reverse complement strand
AAGGTTTCCTGATCAACGCTAATCGGATCAGGGTAAGTCGGGTCCTAAGGCTCAGCCGAACGGCGAGGCCGATGGCAGAAACGGTTAATATTCCGTTACTACCCTTGAGGGTGACGTGGGGACGCAGTAGTGACACCGCCGCCGGCTGACGGAATAGCCGGTTAAATGTTGTAGGCGTAGATCATCGCAGGCAAATCCGTGATGAGAGCCGAAAGCAGATAGTACACCACTTCCTTCGGGAAACGGTGATAGCGCGGGTAATCAGACTGCCGAGAAAATCCGCTAAACATAACTTCATGGGTACCCGTACCGCAAACGGACACACGTAGTCGGGTTGAATATACTAAGGCGCTTGAGTGATTCACGGTTAAGGAACTAGGCAAACTGACCCTGTAACTTCGGGATAAAGGGTCCCTCCTCGTAAGAGAGGGCGCAGAGAATCGGTCCAGGCAACTGTTTAACAAAAACACAGGGCTGTGCTAATATGAAAGTAGACGTATACAGCCTGACACCTGCCCGGTGCCGGAAGGTTAAGAGGAGATGTCATCGCAAGAGAAGCATTGAATTGAAGCCCCGGTAAACGGCGGCCGTAACTATAACGGTCCTAAGGTAGCGAAATTCCTTGTCGGGTAAGTTCCGACCCGCACGAACGGTGCAACGACTTGGGCACTGTCTCAACGAGAGACCCGGTGAAATTATACTATGCGTGAAGATGCGCATTACCCGCGACAGGACGGAAAGACCCCGTGGAGCTTTACTGTAGCCTGATATTGAATTTTGGTACACTTTGTACAGGATAGGTAGGAGCCTGAGAGACCGGAGCGCTAGCTTCGGTGGAGGCGTTGTTGGGATACTACCCTAAGTGTATTGAACTTCTAACCCTTACCCCTGATCGGGGTAGGAGACAGTGTCAGGCGGACAGTTTGACTGGGGCGGTCGCCTCCTAAAAGGTAACGGAGGCGCCCAAAGGTTCCCTCAGAATGGTTGGAAATCATTCGCAGAGTGTAAAGGCACAAGGGAGCTTGACTGCGAGACCTACAAGTCGAGCAGGGTCGAAAGACGGGCTTAGTGATCCGGTGGTTCCGCATGGAAGGGCCATCGCTCAACGGATAAAAGCTACCCCGGGGATAACAGGCTTATCTCCCCCAAGAGTCCACATCGACGGGGAGGTTTGGCACCTCGATGTCGGCTCGTCTCATCCTGGAGCTGGAGCAGGTTCCAAGGGTTGGGCTGTTCGCCCATTAAAGAGGCACGCGAGCTGGGTTCAGAACGTCGTGAGACAGTTCGGTCCCTATCCGTCGTAGGCGTAGGAAATTTGAGAGGCGCTGTCCTTAGTACGAGAGGACCGGGATGGACAAACCACTGGTGTATCGGTTGTCATGTCAATGGCATAGCCGAGTAGCTACGTTTGGAAGAGATAAATGCTGAAGGCATCTAAGCATGAAACTCCCCTCAAGATAAGATTTCCCATCTCAATAGAGAGTAAGATCCCAGAAAGACCATCTGGTAGATAGGCTTAAGGTGTAAGAACAGCAATGTTTTTAGCTAATGAGTACTAATCGATCGAGGACTTGACCAAAATATATACTCTGATTTAAAATTGATAGTAGTTTGTTTGGTGGCAATGGCAAGAGGGCAACACCTGTTCCCATGTCGAACACAGAAGTAAAGTCTCTTAACGCCGATGGTATTTGGACCGCAAGGTCCTGAGAGAGTAGGAAGCTGCCAAACTTAAGTTTTAATAACAAAAGCAAGAAGCAAGAAAGATCAAATGTTCTTAGGTAGCTCAATGGTGGAGCAACCGGCTGTTAACCGGTAGGTTGTGGGTTCGAGTCCCACCCTGAGAGCCAAAATGCCGGAGTGGCGGAACTGGCAGACGCACAGGACTTAAAATCCTGCGATCCTTAACAGATCGTACCGGTTCGATCCCGGTCTTCGGCACCAATATACACATGAAAAGTAAATTTAATTAACGCGGGATGGAGCAGTCTGGTAGCTCGTCGGGCTCATAACCCGGAGGTCGTTGGTTCAACTCCAACTCACGCAACCATTTAAGTAAGTTTAATAAAAGAAAAGTTGTTTTAATCTGGCCCCATGGTCAAGCGGTTAAGACACCACCCTTTCACGGTGGTAACAGGGGTTCGATTCCCCTAGGGGTCACCATCTATACGGTCGCATAGCTCAGCTGGGAGAGCACCTGCCTTACAAGCAGGGGGTCACAGGTTCGATCCCTGTTGCGACCACCAAAATTTTTAATGGCTCAGTAGCTCAGTTGGTTAGAGTGCCGGCCTGTCACGCCGGAGGTCGAGGGTTCGAGCCCCTTCTGAGTCGCCAGTTTTGGCCCCTTGGTCAAGCGGTTAAGACACCACCCTTTCACGGTGGTAACAGGGGTTCGATTCCCCTAGGGGTCACCATATTACGGTCGCATAGCTCAGCTGGGAGAGCACCTGCCTTACAAGCAGGGGGTCACAGGTTCGATCCCTGTTGCGACCACCATAAAATTTTTTTATGGCTCAGTAGCTCAGTTGGTTAGAGTGCCGGCCTGTCACGCCGGAGGTCGAGGGTTCGAGCCCCTTCTGAGTCGCCACATGCTGATGTGGCTCAATTGGCAGAGCAGCTGACTTGTAATCAGCAGGTTATCGGTTCAAGTCCGATCATCAGCTCCAAAAACTTCAGTTTAACTGAAGTTTTTTTTTATTCTTTTGTAGAATAATTCCTATTTAATTTATTTATGCAAAGAAATACACCTTATCTTTTAAGTAAGATAAGGTGTATTTTTCCTTTTCTGAAGATTTTTCTTTATTCTTATGTCATCTCCGTAAGTTTTGAAGAGAAGAAAGTTTCCTAGCAATCTAGAAGTTATTCTTTCTGCATAAGCTTGCTTCAATTCAGGAAGATTTAAATTAGTAGATATAATCATCTTTTTATTTAATAATATTTTCTTGTTTAGAAGTGTAAATAACTCAGTTGTAGAGAAATCAGTTATTTGTTCTGCGCCTAGGTCATCTATAACAAGTAAGTCGCAATTTATAAGCAAATCTTCTAATTCATGATCATTATTAAATCTTATTTCTCTAAGATTTCTAATAAGTTCATCTGATGTTCTATAAACTACAAGAAATCCATTATCTAATAATTCTTTAGCTATGCAATAAGTTAAAAATGTTTTTCCTGTTCCAGGACTACCATAGAAAAGTATATTTTCATTATGTTTATCAAATTTAGGGATGTAACCATTAACCATCTTATCAATGATTATCTGCATATTTTCTCTTGGAGAATACTTTTCACTACCATTATTTAAAGGAGAAAAGACATTTATATCAAATTTTGAAAAATTATTTAACTTTAAAGCATCAGCCATATGAGAATTCTCATAGTATATATCTACAAGCTTTTTCTTATAACAAATACATTTTTTAGTTCCTATATAACCTGTATCTTTACAAGATGAACATATATAATGCATATCTAAATAATCTTTTGGATATCCACTCATAGCAAGAAGTTGATCTTTTTCATCTCTAAGATTTTGAATTTCTTTTTTTAATTTCTCAAAACTTTCTTTTTCATTTTTTCTTAAAGCAAGCATTGAAAGTTTTAAAGAAAGCTTATTTATTTCTCTTTCATAATCAAAAACTTGAGGTAGTTTTTCTTTCAATTCTTTTTGTCTATTAGCTAGATTTGATTTTTCTTTTTGATGGATTTTTTCATACATATCCATCAATTGACTTTTATAACCTTTAATCATTCAATATCCCATCCTAACAATTGTTTTTCTAAGGAATCATAGTCATAATCTCTTTGGGTAAAGTTTGCTTCTCTAGCTGGTTTTTTTTGAATTGGAGCTGAATTACTTTTATTAAATGGTTTTTTTATACTAGATGTCTTTTTAATATCTTTTTTTGCAACATCATCAAGAGTTTTTATGCCATCTTTAAACCATTTACCTAATATACCATCTATATATTTAAAATCAGCTCTGTTTAAACGTTCAAAGCATATATCACAAGCTTTAAGTATTAATTCAACAGAGAAGTTATAAGTTAAAAGCCACTTTTCCATCATAGTTTCTTGTGGCTTCATTATTTCAGTATTTTGAATTCCTAAATACTTTAGAATTTTTCTTATTTTAACCCATTTATCTTCTGTTTTAGTTATGTAAGCTTGAGCTTCCTCTATTGATTTTATTCCGGCATTATGCCATCCAAGAGCCACTGTTTCTATGTATCTAACATCTTTTTTACCTTTAGATACGCAGTATTCTATTAGTATTAATATGAGCTCTGAGGAAAAATTAAGCTCTGTTTGCCAAGAAAGATAAGTTGTCATTTCTTTTGTTGATAAAGGACGACATACAAGTTTTTCTATATCTTTTAACATATCCTTAGTGTTATTTTCATCAAGTGCTGATAATAAATCAACAGAGTTTTGACTTGATGAATGATTACCTTCTGATAAGTCTAAAAATTCTATTTTAAAGTTATTCATTTTATCTATAGGAACTAGTTTAATAACACCTTCGTCATGCCAAAAATTAAGAGCATTCATTATATCTGATTCTAAAAGATTTAAGTTTGTTGCTAAAATTGAAGAGTTAACTCCTGGTTCTCCAGTGAAGTTATACTTTAGCAATAATAAATAAACCTTAATAAATTCCCCACGAGCTTTAGGCATGTATTCTTCTATGAATACATTACTAACAGGAGTAAACTTAGTGGCTGAGTTTTTTAATATAAAAGTACTCAAAAAATAACCACCTTTCTAGATTTATAAATAGTCTAAATTTTAAAATGTATATAAATAAAAAATTAGACTATGTTTAATTATATCAAAGTGTCTTTTCTATAACAATAAAGTAAGCTTCTAAAAAATGCAAAAAAAATATTTTATTTACATGAATAATTTTTTCTAAAAGGGAAACATTAATTTACGTGTTTAAATTTATACTAAAATTTTTATTAAATGGAAAGAAAAAAGTTAAAAGTAATATTTATAAATGGAAAAGAAGTAGATAGTGAAATGCTATCTGAATCAGTTTTGGAAGAAGCTAAGATTATACAGAAACACTATACGCTCATGATAGTTATATATTAACTGATTTGGGGAAAGAAGTGAAAAAGGTGAGACTATTGCCAAAGTTGGTAGTACTGGAAAAAGTACAGGGTCTCACCTACATTTAGAATTGATATATAAGTGTAATCCTATTAATCCTTTAGATTATATTGTTTAGTTTTATATATTTTCAAGTAAAAAAGATAAATCTATTACTCCTTCTCCAACAGAATTAGAAGTAAGTTCATATTTATTATTAGATGCTATTTTTAATAAAGAACATAAATCCTTGTAATTTAGTTCTGGCTTGGCATCTAAAAGTAGTGCGCATACTCCAGATATGTAGGCACAGGCTAAAGAGGTTCCTTGAAAGACTGTGTAACTACTATCTAATTTATGAGGATATAGTTTTATTCCATTTCTTTCAGAAATATATTTTTTATCTGAGTTTAAGCACATTATATTAGCACAAGCTGCACAAAAATCTGGTTTTTTTAAGTTAGAATTTCCAGATGAAGAAAATTTAAAAGTTACTGTTGGTGTATTTGTAGAATCTATACCACCAACTGTTATACACCAAGGAGATAATGCTAAGCCTTGAATTGTGTTATCTCCTTCTATGCTTCCAGAAGGGACAACAGGAATTATATTTTTACTAACTGCTAACTTAAAGAGTTTGTTAAAATAATCTGATATTTTAACATTATGGCTAGTAAGTTCAAATGGTAGGCATAGAACTCTTATAGGATTATTCTCTTGATTTATAAGAGTTTCAATGGCGAAAAGTATATCTGAAACATAGCCTTTTCCGTTAGCATCAAATGCTTTTATACAAGATATTTTGGCGTTTTCGGCAATTCCTCTAAAAACAAACTTTGATGAATAGCCGCTTCCACATATAATTCCACTTACGGCAGTTCCATGCCCATTATCATCATAAGGATAAGAATAGTTGTTTAATAAATCTAAGAACATATCTATTTTGTTTGTAGGATTTATTAAATCTTGATGAGGGTAGACTCCACTATCAATTAAACCAATATATACATTATTACCAGTAAAATTAAAAGATTTATTTGTGGAAATTCTATTAGCAGTACCTATACTAATACCACAAAGTATAGCGTGGTCATCAAAAGAAACAAATTCTATTTCAGGATATTCAATTAATCTATTAATAGCTCTTGGTGTAAGAATAGCACAAATCAAATTTAATGACTTAATTTCTCTTATAATAGTACCATTAAGTTTAGGTATTTTCTTTGTTATATCTTCCATAAATTTTTTGCATTTAATAAGAACTCTATAATTTGTATAATAAGAGCGATTTATATAAATTTTTAGATTGCTATCCAATTTGTGTTTTACTGAAAACATAATAAATACTCCCATATTATTTATTATTTTATAATATATGAATGGGAGTATGATTTTGACAATGTATTAACTTTTCCATTTAAAAATGATAATTCCAACTATCATTAATATTATTCCTAAATAATTATGTGCAGCAAATTTGATTTTTTCGCTATCAAAAAGGGCAAAAGCATCTATTATTCCTGCTGTTAAGAGTTGAGATATTAATATTATTGATATCCCAAAGGTTGGGCCTAATGTTCCAACAGCAGCCATAACAGTATAAGTTATAACAACACCAATTGCTCCACCTAATAGATATATTTTGTTTACAGAACGAATTTCAGAGTAATTACCGTTTCTTAGCATAAGCATAATAATTAATGCTAAAACAAAAGCAGAGCCTTGAACTATGGTATTTGTTTCCCAAACTCCTATCTTTTCTGAAACTCTTGTGTTAAAAACTCCTTGGATACTCATCGCTGCACCAGAAATAATTGCTAAAATAATACCAAGCATAATAAATCACCTCAAGCTTAGTATTCCAAAATTTAAAAAAATAACTCTCTAAATTTTAGAGAGCTATCTTACAACAATCATTTTTGAAAAAAATTTCTTCTATTTGATTTATTGAAAAACCTAAGCTTATTCCTAAGCTTATAAAATCTTCAAATAATGTTTTATAGTGATCAATAGATGGAGATATTATCAAGTCATTTACATCTATAAGTAAAGTTAAAAATTGATCGCTTAAACAATAATCATTTGGTTTAACTGTTAGTTCCTTTAAGTTGGTATAATTTTTATTTAAGCCCATAGTAAGGATTTGCTTTAAACAATCGATATATTTTTCTAAAACTAATTCTTTTGAAACTCTAGATTTATTGTTATCATTCCAATAAATAAAGCATTTGGTTTCATTAGCTAAATCGCTTATTTTAATCTGAAGAGCTAAGTACATTCTAGTTGTAACTTTATATGCATTTAAATTACTAGCGATAACAAATTCCTTGTTAAGCTTATCTTGTTGAATAAAAAAATTATCTAACTCCATTAGTATATCCCCCTATCTTCTTAAGCAAAAAATGCTTACTAGTTAATTTTACAGAATCTTTTCACAATTGAAAAGAAGAGAAAACGAATACAGATCTAAAAAGTTACGAAATATTAATTTGCAATTATTTTAACCTCAGTTAATTCAATATATGCCATATAAATAGAAACTATATAAATTATTTAGTAATTTCTTAGATCATATGATTTTATAGGAATTTCTCTTTTGTTATTTTGAAATCTCCAAAGTTCTATTTTAGAAATTTTTAATATGTTCTTTTGAGAAGATTCTCTTAAGTTAAAAACAGTAGGTTGTGTATTATTTTTTTTATGATTTTCTTTAAAGTTAGGGTTGTTTATAGGAATGTACAGAGGAGAGTCAACACGCTCTCTAACATTAAAACCATGTAACTTTAACATATCATTGAATAATCTATGAATTTTTTTTATATAACCTTTATTTTCGATTTGTAAGTTTAGAGCTTTATTAGTGCTTTCATTAAATTCAGCACTGCCAGTTAACTCTATCTTAAACTTCTTATAAGGTTTGATTAATTTAAGGACCACTTCATCTAGTTTATCTAGATTGGGGTTATCAATTGTTTCAAGAGGAATGTGTAAACTTATGTGATTTCTTGGTAATTTGTATTTTCTTAATAAACCTCTTTGAAGTGATTCAAGTGATTTACAAGATTCCTCATCAAACAATGCTACTAAATAATATTTCATGACAAAACCTCTCTTGAATATTAGTTTGTTCCAAATAAATACAAACTTTGTTATAAATTATAACATATAGAATTTTTAAAAAAAATAATAAGAGAGAAATTTCAGAATAAAAAGTATTTTTAGACAATATAAATTGGTTAAATTTTAAGAGTAAACAGTAAAAAAATCTTTAAATATTAGCTTATTATGATATAATGAAAATTATGAGTAATACTTTAAATTTCACGGTTTAGCCAGTTTAAATGTGGTTAATGAAAATTAAAATTTTGACTAAACAAGAATAAAAAAGAAGAAAATGGTAATTGTATACATATAAAAAATTAGCAAGGGTGAATTGTATGAATAGATTAATTATAAATGGCGGTAAAGCTTTAAAGGGATCTATAGAAATAAACGGAGCTAAAAATGCTGCCGTAGCTATATTACCGGCGGCTATACTAGCTAGCAAAGGTGAATGTATTATTGATAATGTACCAGATATAGCTGATGTACATTGCTTAGAGAGAATAATTAGATCATTAGGGTGTAATGTTGAAAAATTAGATAATAACACATTAAAAATAAATGCTGAAGAAATAAAAACTGTAGAAGCTTGTGGAAATGATGTAAGAAGAATGAGGGCTTCTTATTATTTCATAGGGGCACTTTTAGCACGTTTTAAAGAAGCTAAAGTTGAACTTCCAGGGGGGTGTCCAATAGGTGTTAGACCTATTGATCAACATATAAAAGGATTTGAAGCACTAGGAGCTAAAGTTTCAATAGAACATGGTGCTGTAAATATAACGGCAGAAAAATTAATAGGAACAAATATCTTCTTTGATGTGGTAAGTGTTGGAGCTACTATAAATCTTATGATAGCGGCAACTTTAGCAGAAGGAACTACAGTCTTAGAGAATGCAGCAAGAGAACCACATGTAGTAGACGTAGCAAACTTTTTAAATGCTATGGGAGCTAATGTTAAGGGTGCAGGAACAGATGTTATAAGAATCAAAGGTGTTAAAGAATTAAAAGGGTGTAATTATAGTGTTGTACCTGACCAAATAGAAGCAGGGACATTTATGATAGCAGCTGCTGCTACAAGAGGAGATGTAACAATTCAAAATGTTATACCAAAGCATTTAGAATCAATTTCAGCTAAGCTTTTAGAAATGGGAGCTAAAGTAGAAGAAGGAGACGATAGTGTTAGAGTTTATGTTGATGGAGAGTTAAAAGGAGTAAATTTAAAAACTGCTCCATATCCAGGATTTCCAACAGACGTTCAACAACCAATGTGTACTCTACTATCTACAGCTAAGGGTAGAAGTATAATAGTTGAAACTATATGGGAAAATAGACATAAGCATGTAGATGAACTTAAAAAAATGGGAGCTACTATAAAAGTTGAAGGAAGATCAGCTATTATAGACGGTGTAGATAAACTTACAGGAGCTATTGTTAAGGCTACTGACTTAAGAGCAGGAGCCGCGATGGTTATTGCAGGTTTAATTTCTGATGGAGTTACAGAGATAACAAGTATTGAACACATAGATAGAGGATACCCTCATATAGAAGAAAAGTTCAGAATGCTTGGAGCTGATATAGTCAGAAAATAAGAATAAAAAATGGGGGAAATATATGATTTTTTGCTCACTATATAGTGGAAGCAGTGGTAATAGTATATTAGTAGGATCAGAAAAAACTAAAATACTAATTGATGCAGGATTATCAGGTAAGAAAATAATAGATGGTCTTAAAGAAATAGGCCAAAATCCAAATGAAATTGATGGTATTTTCATAACTCATGAGCATAGTGACCATATAAAAGGAGCAGGTATATTATCAAGAAAATTTAATATACCTATATATGCAAATGAGCTTACTTGGAAAGCCATGGAAAAGTCCCTAGGAAAAATAAAAGAAGAAAATATAAAAATTATGCCTAAGAGAAGTACAATGAGCTTAAATGATTTAGATATAACATCATTTAATACTCCACACGATTCTGTGGCTTCAACAGGATATACTATAAATCACAAAGGTAAAAGTGCAAGTATTGCAACTGATATTGGAACATTTACAGAGGAAATATTAAGAAATATTAGGGAATCTGAAGTTATTTTGTTAGAATCAAATCATGATGTTCAAATGGTTAAGTTTGGACCATACCCTTATGATTTAAAAAGAAGGGTACTTAGTGAAGTTGGACACTTATCAAATGAAGATTGTGGGAAAGCTATCGTTGATATAATGAAATATGATAAGTATAGAAAAATAATATTAGGTCATTTAAGCAATACTAATAACGTGCCAGAATTAGCTGAACAAGCTGTTATTAATGTATTAAATGCACATAAAATTAACATAGGTAAAGATTTAGAGCTTAAATTAGCAGATAGAAATAAACCAAGTAGTTATATAAGTTTTTAGAGTCTGTTAAGTTGTTATGAAAAAATATCTTAAATATTCGTAAAATTGCTTGTTATTTGAAAGTTATATAAGTTTGACTAAATTTTGCATGGAAAACAAACCTGCAATATGATTTGATTTTTTGCAGGTTAATCAAAGATATTAATAGATTTTTTATTGCTATTGATGGAGTTAGGTGCGAATTGTCTACTACATTCCTTACATTGATATTTTTGATTAGCCTGCTTGTCAAAATAAAACTTATATAGTTTTTTTGGAATGACAACGAGGGATTTTATATTAGTTTTGTTCATTGCTTTTTTCTCCTTTCTTGAGGGGGATAAATGTTTTTTAGCAAACTCATTGTATTCTCAAGTGTTGAAAAGAGCAATGTTCATTTAACTTAATAGATTGAGTTTTTAAGTAAGGGGAATTTATATGAAAAAAGGGATGATTTTATTAATTCTATCATCTTTTTTGTTAGTTGGATGTGATGATATAAAAATAGATAAGTTAGCAGCTAACAATAATGAGAGAGTAAAGACCATAGCTAATGATTTAATTGGAGATATTAATTTATCTTTATATTTTGATGGAACTAAGGATGAAAAAAGACCTAAAATAGAGCAACAAGAAATACTTGTTGATGGTAATGAAATTTTAGGGCAATATCTAATACAAGCTCTTATTCAAGGTCCATCTCAAAATGGAAGTTTAGTGCCTATATTACCTAAAGATACCAAATTATTATCTTTTGATGTAAAAGATGATATTGCAATTATAAATTTAAGTAAGGAAGCTGTTGTAAGTATGAGTGCAGCTAAAGAGCAGGCAACATTAGAAGGTATAATGGCTACAATAACTCAAATACCAAGTATTAATAGGATTAATATACTTGTTGATAATCAGATGGTTAATTCATTAGGGGGAAATTTTGATATTAGTAAACCTTTTAAAAAAGAAGATATACCTAATTTGAAAATAAATAATTAGATGAATTTGTAAAATTGTAAACAAATAATTTCATAGGTATTAAAAATATATATTTTATATGTTTATTAATTAGTAAAATATTGAAATATATTGTCTAAATTATTATAATTTTGATATAAAGTTGATTAAAAAGGAGAAGGAAGTATGAGTTTATATAAGCAATGGACAGACATGGTTGTAGAATATGTTAAGGTTAAGGGAGAAGCTGCATTCTGGAAAGAATATAGTGATGTAGAAACTAAAATATACAAGGATTTATTAGCTAATCACAAAGAAGTTAAAAAAGCTACAATAGCAGATTTAGCTAAAGAATACGGTACAACAGAAGAGTTTGTAATGGGATTCGTAGATGGAATAAATGATAGTTTAAAAAATCCATATGACTTAGAAAAAGTTGAAAGTAATACAGAATTATCATTCGATATAGACTTTGAAAATTTATACTACAATATGTTAGATGCAAAAGCGGATTACTTATTTAACTTACCTCAATGGGATTCTATATTCTCAGGAGAAAAGAGAAGAGAAATCCAATTAAAATACAGAGATTCAAAAACTGTAAGAAATGAAGAAGTTAAAGTTGGAAGAAATGAACCATGTCCATGTGGAAGTGGAAAGAAATATAAAAAATGTTGTGGAAAATAATTGATTTTCTTAAATAAAAATTAGTATATTAAAATTTATAAGTAAGGGCATGTAAAAATGTTCTTACTTTTTTTATAAATTTGAATTTGACAAATAACAATAATTTATCAAATAATTATTATTAAATGTATTGCTTTGCAGTTATTAAATTTTGAAATTTAATAAAGTCTTTTTATTAAGAAATTAATATTAGTAAATTGTAAGTAAAATATAATAGTATTATAATATGAACGTAGTTCAAATAAAAAGGAGATGAAAGTTATGTCAAAAGAATTAATTATAGCAATAATATTTATGAATTTAGCACTATTATTTTATAGTATAGGTGTTTGGTCTGAAAAGATTCAAAAAACTTTAAAACCATGGCACTTAGGATTTTTCTATTTAGGTTTAATTTGTGATACTACAGGAACTGGAGCTATGGAAAAAATAGCAGGGGGAATAAACTTTAGTTTCCACACGATAACAGGTGGAGTAGCATTAATATTAATGTTAGTACATGCTGTTTGGGCAACTGTAGTTTTAGTAAAAAAAGATAAAAATATGATAGCTAAATTCCATAAGTTTAGTATAATTGTTTGGGTAATTTGGTTAATACCATTCTTTACTGGAGCTGCAATGCATATGCTATAAACAGTTAGACTATGTAAGAATTATATCTTGTATAGTCTTTTGTTTATCTAATTAATTCAATATCAATTGCTTAAAAAATTTAAAATTAAAAGTTTTGAAATTAAAGAAAAGAAAAGTTAAAGCTTTTTGTATTGAAATTTTAAAAGTTGACATAATAAAAATTTCATACTATATTAAAGTTAAAATTCTTATTTTAGGAGATGTAGTATGAAAAAAATTTTTATAGGATTACTTATTACGATAACAAGTATGAATTTTATAGCATGTAATAATCAATCTAAAAAGCAAAATGAGAATAATCAATCTACTAGCATAAATCAAAACGTAAATAATAACAGTCAAAATACTCAAAATAATAGCAATAATACTCAAAGTAAAATAACAATAGAGCAAGCAAAGGAAATTGCATTAAAACATGCAAACCTTTCAGAAAATCAAGTTAACTTCATTAAAACAGATCAAGAGATTGATCATGGAATTCAAAAGTATAATATAGAATTTTACTTTGATAATAAAGAGTATGATTATAATATAAATGCTAATACTGGTGATATAATTAGTTTTGATTGTGATATGGGAAATTATAATAATAACAACCAAAGTGTTAATAACAATCAAAATAAAATAACAGTAGAACAAGCAAAGGAAATTGCATTAAAGCATGCAAACCTTTCAGAAAATCAAGTTAAATTTATAAAAACAGATCAAGAGATTGATCATGGAATTGAAAAGTATAATATAGAATTTTACTTTGATAATAAGGAGTATGATTATAATATAAATGCTAATACTGGTGATATAATTAGTTTTGATTGTGATATGGGAAATTATAATAATAACAACCAGAGTGTTAATAATAATCAAAATAAAATAACAGTAGAACAAGCAAAGCAAATTGCATTAAAGCATGCAAATCTTTCAGAAAATCAAGTTAACTTTATTAAAGTAAATAAAGATATTGATGATGGTGTTGAAAAATATTATATAAAATTTTATTTTAATAACAAAGAATATGAATATGATATAAATGCTAATACTGGTGATATAATTAGTTTTGATTATGATTAAAATTTATTGATATAAAAAACTTTAAAAGAGAGTTAGATTTTTTCTAACTCTCTTTATTTTTCCTAAATTTGAATGTAAGTAGAAAATATCAGGGTTATTTATTAATAAACAATAGTTGTAAATAAGAGTTATGTAGAGTTTAGTAGTATTACTAATAACTTTACTTTATGGTAATATTATTTGTAGTTAAAAATAGGAGGATAAGAGATGAATATAACGGTTATTTCAGTAGGAAAGCTAAAGGAAAAGTATTTAAAGCAAGCTATAGATGAATATTCAAAGAGATTAAGTAGATATTGTAAATTAGAAATAATAGAACTTCCTGATGAGAAGACACCAGATAATGCTTCAGAAAAAGAAGAGCTTCAAATAAAAGAAAAAGAAGGTAAACTAATACTTTCAAAAATAAAGGATAATATGCATGTAATTGCTATGGATTTAAGAGGTAATGAAATAACTTCTGAGAAATTTTCAAGATATATAGAGAATTGTGGAGTAATGGGAAATTCAAATATTACCTTTGTAATCGGAGGAAGTCTTGGTTTATCTCAAGAAGTAATAAAAAGAGCTGACTATAAATTATGCTTTTCAAAAATGACATTTCCACATCAATTATTTAGAGTAATGTTATTAGAACAAGTTTATAGAGCATTTAGAATAATGAAGAATGAACCTTACCATAAGTAAATGAGGTTTTTACTAAAATTAGTTTGGTTAGACTATTTACTATCTTATAATGAGTAAATACATTTATTATGCTTGAATAAAATATTAAAACTTAAGATTGAGGATAATTTTATAAATATAACATATATTTATGTAAGACTTCCTTCATATAATTAATGCAAATTTATGGCACTAATTATATGAAGGAAGTCTTTTTGTTAAATACATTATATTAATTAAATATATATTTTTTCTATGAATTTATAAAAGATATACATTTAATAAAAAATAAGAATTATTAATTAAGTAGATATAATTAATACTAAAAAATTTACAAAAATTATATTATTTTTTATTATTTTAGAAATTATTTATAATTTTTTTGTTTATATGTTAATTTAATTTGTATAAAAATAAAAAAATATTTAGGAATAATTAACATTAAAGTAATTGAATAGTAAATAGATATGATGATAAAATTAGTACGAAAATAATAAATATATTAAGTTTA
>NZ_JARHZJ010000033.1 GCF_029258205.1 Clostridium sp. | reverse complement strand
TTCCCTGGCAGATCACCAAATTTAATTTGCAGATGTGGCGGAATTGGCAGACGCACTAGACTTAGGATCTAGCGCCTTAGGCGTGGGGGTTCGACTCCCTTCATCTGCACCAATTAAATTTAAATACTAAGCATTTTATGCGGGAGTGACTCAATGGTAGAGTGTCACCTTGCCAAGGTGAAAGTTGCGGGTTCGAGTCCCGTCTTCCGCTCCATTTATGCGGGTGTAGTTCAATGGTAGAACACCAGCCTTCCAAGCTGGATACCCGGGTTCGATTCCCGGTACCCGCTCCACAAAATGTTTAAAAGGTTAAGTAAAAATACTTGACAAAACATTAAAAAATATTTATAATAAATAATGTCAAATGTGTATCTTTAGCTCAGCTGGATAGAGCAACGGCCTTCTAAGCCGTGGGTCAGGGGTTCGAATCCCTTAAGGTACACCACCTTCGGGGTGTGGCGCAGATGGGAGCGCGCGTGGTTTGGGACCATGAGGTCGCAGGTTCGATCCCTGTCACCCCGACCAAAAAAAGGAATTGCAATAGCAATTCCTTTTTTTATTTTATATAAAACTTTAATATTAAAAATCTAGTTAAATCTATATTGACTTAACTGAACTTTTGGTAAAACAATCTAATAAACTTAATAATTATAATATATCCTCCTCTATAATAATGTTATCAATAAATTACTATATCTTTTATTCTAAATTGTCATTTTTCTCTTCCTTAATGCTCTTTGCAAATTCTTCTTCGAAGTATCTATCTTCCTTTGCTGCTGCATTAAATAAAGCCATATAAAAGATCCATATAAGTGCTAATATCCCTGTTAATATAATATATTTCATTATATATCTCCCTCTTTTTAAATTACTATTTGTTCAAAATACTTTCCAAAATATAAGAATTTATACACTTTACTAATACGATTTAATTTTTTGTACATAATAATTTTATTAAACTAATTATAGGAGGACCTATTATGAATAAAAAGTATGACTCTTTATTTAAAGAACTTATCTATTTATATTATTCTGAAAATAACTTTGATGAAAAATTAAATAATATAATAAAAAATAATTTTACTAATAAAGATGAAGCAATTGAAGTTCTTTCATCCTTGTGTGGCGTTGATATAGATAAAAATTCAGATAATATTGCTTATGCCATAAGAAAAGCTATAACAACACATAAAATTAAAAAAAATATAGTTAATAAAGTATCTATATGTACTAAAAACTGTTCAAAAGAAAGTAAAGGAAAATGTCAAAGTCTTTGTCCATTTGATGCAATATTGACTAATCCTATAGACAATAGTATATATATAGATTCAAACCTATGTCAAAATTGTGGTATATGTGTTCAAGTCTGCGAAAGCGGTCATTTCTTAGATAGAATTGAACTTCTTCCTATTATTGACTTAATAAAAAATAATGAAACTGTAATTGCGGCAGTAGCCCCTGCTATATCTGGACAATTTGGTGAAAATGTATCCTTAGATATGCTAAGAGAAGCTTTTATAAAAATAGGCTTCTCAGATATGATTGAAGTTGCATTTGCAGCTGATATTCTTTCAATTAAAGAAGCTGTTGAATTTAATCATCATGTAGAAAAAACTGGAGATATATTAATAACATCTTGCTGTTGTCCTATGTGGGTAGCAATGTTAAGAAAGTGCTATAAGGATCTAGTAAAGGATATCTCTCCTTCCGTTTCACCTATGATAGCAGCTGGAAGATTAATAAAAAAATTAAATAAAGATGCTAAAGTAGTTTTTATAGGTCCATGTATATCTAAGAAAGCTGAAGCAAGAGAAAAAGATTTAGTTGGTGCTATAGATTATGTTTTAACCTTCGAAGAATTAAAGAATATATTTGAAGTATTAAAAATAGACCCATCATCAATGAAAGGTGTTCCATCTATAGAATATACCTCTAGAGGTGGAAGGTTGTATGCTAGAACTGGAGGTGTATCAGAGGCCATAAATGATGTAGTTAAAGAACTATATCCTGATAAAGCCAAAATATTTAACGCAGTTCAGGCTAATGGAGTTAAAGAATGTAAAGAACTCTTAAATAAAGTTCAAAATAGAGAGTTAAAAGCAAATTTTATTGAGGGTATGGGATGTGTTGGAGGATGCGTTGGTGGTCCTAAAAGAATAGTAGATCCTATCACAGGTAAAAAGCATGTTAATGAAGTTGCTTATAATTCTCCAATAAAAGTTGCTACTCATAGTCATACTATGGACGAAGTACTATTAAGATTAGGAATAACTTCATTAAATTCTTTTGAAGATAAAGAAAAAATATCTATTTTCGAAAGAGAATTCTAAAGTTAATTTTATTTGTAAACTTAATATTTAATCTTACCTTCTATATAATTTATATGTTAAACTATATTGGGGGTGAGGCAACAATGCTTAGTAATATAAAAGGTGTAATCTTTGATTTAGATGGAACTTTAGTTGATTCAATGGAAGTATGGGCTAAAATAGATTTTGATTACCTAACTGACCTTGGTCTTGAAGTTCCTAAAAACCTTAAAGAAGAAATCACTCATTTAGGCTTCAAAGAAGTTGCTAAATACTTTAAAAAAAGATTTAATATATCAAGCTCAGAAGAAGAAATAATGAAAACTTGGCATGATATGGCTTATGTAGAATATAAAAATAATATCAAACTTAAATCTGGTGCAAGGGAATTTCTTAAACAATTAAAAGAATCTAATATAAAAATAGGATTAGCTACTAGTAACTCTTATCCCTTACTAGAAGTTTGTTTAAAATCAAATGATATATTTCATTTATTTGATTCAATAACAATAACAGGTGAAGTACCTAGAGGAAAGGATTTTCCTGATGTTTACCTATTATCTGCTAAAAGATTAGGATTAGATCCTAAAGAGTGTGCAGTCTTTGAAGATATCTTACCAGCAGTTAAAGGTGCTCTTAGTGCCGGAATGAAAGTTTTTGCTGTAGAAGAACATACTGTTTCTCAAGAAGAAAAAGAACAAATTAAAGAAATTGCCCATGAATACATATATTCATTTAATGATTTACTTGTTAATTAATATATTATATTTGTAAAAAACTGTAAAACTCAATTTAAACAATAAAAATATGCACTACTTATGTAGTTATAATAGCAAAAACTCAATTTAAAATATTCCTAAGTTTTAAATTGAGTTTTTATAAAATTTATTTTATTCTAACCTTTTAATAGCCTCTTTTATTAATTCGGCTCTATTACTCCAAGTATTTTCTTCTGCTTCTCTTCTTAAAGTCTTAAAATACTCTTTGTCATTGAATTCTAATTTTAATGCCTTATCAATATTTCTTATAAACTCATCATAATCTTTTGAAACCATACAAGATTTATAATTTTCACACTCATTTATATCAGTTGTTACTATTGGCTTTTCTAAAGCCATATACTCAAATATTTTTAATGGAGATGTAGAATCGGTTATATCATTTTTTACAAATGGTACAATACACACATCAAAACATCTTGAATAGCTTATTAAGTCTTTATAATCAATCATACCAAGATATGATATATTAGAATAATTCTTTAGATTGCTTTGTTCATAGGAACCATCATAATCCATTCCTATTAAAACTATTTCGTAATTATCTCTTTCCTTTGCTAATTTTTCAATTAATTTATAATCAAACCACTTAGCTAAAGCTCCATAATAACCTATTATAGGCTTTCCCTTATTAACTATAGACTGGATTTTTTCACCTATCTCATGTCCATATTTTTTAAAGTCTTCTAAATTAACAGCATTAGGCGCTAAAATATTGTTTTCACTTTCTCCTCTAAACTTATTTGCAATTTCTTTTAATTTTTTTGCAGTTGAAACAACTAACACATTATCTTTATCCATCAATAGTTTTTCATGATCTTCTATCATTTTAGAAGTTATGTCATATCCACTTATTTCGCTAGATAACTCGTCTACAAAATCATATATAACCTTAAAACCTTTATCCATATATACTTTTATCTTTTCATAATCAACTGAATTTAAACAGGTAGCATAAACATGTACAAATTTAGGTTTATTAATTGATTTTATTGCCTCAAAAAATGCTACATTTAAACTATACATATCTAAATTAATAACATATAAATTATCCTTTATTTTTTTAATTGAATAAATATTATCATTTCTTACATCACTTCTATATATATATAATATTTTCTTTTTACTTAATGCCTCTGCTAGATGTTGAGGTCTTTGCTTCATTTCTATATTCCAGCCAAAGGAAGCATGGAAAACAATAATTTCCTCAAAGTCTTCTAACTCTAATATATTTTTTATCTTTTCATAAAAACAATTAAACTGTCCTTCAAATAATATTGAACTTATAGCATCGTCTATATACTTAGATGTCTTAAAACACACGTCATTAAAATTTCCCGATAAAATATCATCCTCTGTTATTTTATTCTCATAGTATTCTGTTTCTCTGCCATCCTCATGAACCACTTTAGTAAGCTCTAACCCCGAATATATAAGCTCTTTAAGTTTTAAATTTTCTATAAGCCAGTTATTTAATTCCCTCTTCTCTTCATATGTAAAATCGCCAATATTCTTTTTTAACATAACTTCAAAAATATTATTCATAAAAATTCTCCTTATCAAAAGACTTTAATATCTTTAATTATTAACATCTTTTCATATAATTAGTACATAAAAGAGGATATAAGCCATATAAACTATGGTCATATCCTCTATTTTTATGTCCATGTAGAATCTAAGAATACAAAGCCTTCAGACTCTCCTTCATTTTTCACCTCAAATGAAACTACATCTTCTTGTGTTTCTAAAGCAACAAGATTTTGGCTTTCTGAAAATATAGCATCTAAATAATAAATTCCTTCCTTAACATCTAGAGAGTCAATTTTAAAAGTAATTTTATTTCTTCCCTTTTCCCAAGGTATTGTGAATTCATCAACATTACTATTTACTGAGAATATAAACTGATCTGCATTTCTATATTCACAAGGCTCTCTGTATGCCTTCCTCATTTCAATAGTAATACCTGCATTTTTAACTGATGGGTTAAATACATCATATTCAACTGAAAATTCTATAGATTCGCCTTTTTTATAAACTTTTTTATTATCTAATATTTCTACATTTATAAGCTCAACAAATTTTCCTGTTTCAATTTCCTCTATCTCATCACTTTTCATTAGTTTATCATAATATTTTTCAACTATATCAAAGGATGGCCCAATATCAACTACTCTTCCTTTTTCAAGCCAAATAGCTCTTTCACAGAAAGTTTGAACAGTTTCAAGACCATGTGATACATAAAGAACTGTTTTACCAGCTTCTTTAAATTCATTAAACTTATCCATACATTTTTTTTGGAATCCAACATCTCCAACGGATAATATTTCATCCACAATAAGTATATCTGGATTAATATTTATAGCAACAGCAAATGCTAATCTAGCATACATACCACTTGAGTAACTTTTTACTGGTTGATTTATAAATTCTCCAATATCAGCAAACTCTATAATATTATCCTTTACCTTATCAATTTCATCTTGAGTTAATCCCATTAAACTTCCGTTAAAATATATATTTTCTTCTCCAGTAAGCTCTGGATTAAAACCAGTTCCTAATTCTAAAAGAGAAGATACTCTTCCATTAACATTAACTTCTCCTGATGATGGAAATGAAACTCCTGTTAATATTTTTAACAAAGTAGATTTACCAGCACCATTATTTCCAATGATACCTACTATTTCACCCTTATTTACATGAAAAGAAACATCAGTTAAGGCTTTAAACTCTTTAACTTCTTTTTTTGCAAAAGGATTTATTATACTTTTTATTCTACTTGATTTTGAATCGTAAACTCTGTAATTTTTACAAAGATTTTTTACTTCTATTGCCTTTTCCATGACTTCTCCTCCGTTAAGAGTTTAGTATAAGCTCCTTAATGTCTTTTGCCTTCTGTCTCCAAGTATTTTGGTTACCTTCTTTTCTAAGTAACTCTATATATTCTTTAGAGCTCTCTAACTCAGCAGCTTTCCTAATGTTATTTATAAACTCTTCATGTGAATTACTTACTAAAGGTGATTCATATTTTCTACACTCTGGTAAAGCTGTTGTAACTATCGGCTTACCTAAAGCCATATATTCAAATAATTTTACTGGTGAAGTGGCTTCTGTTATCTCATTTACAACAAAAGGAATTATAGAAACATTAAAGAACTTAGAGTATGTTGGAAGTTCATTATAATTAACAGTTCCTAAGTAATGAACATTATCTAATTTTAATATTCCGCTCTTTCCTAAGGATTGATCATAATCTATTCCTATAAGAACTATTTCATAATCATCATTAAACTCTTCTGCAAGCTCCTTAATTAAATCATAATCAAACCAACTAGCTAATGCTCCAAAATATCCTATTATCTTTTTCTTACTATCAACAATGCTTTTTATCTTTTCAGGAACCTTTTTGCAATCAATATTAGCAAAATGCTCATATTGAACTCCATTTGTTATAAGAGCTAGTCTGTTTTCTCCTCTTATTTCCTTAGCTTCTTGATAAAGCTTATCTGCAGTAGTTACTACATAAACTTTCTCTGTATCTTCAAGCATTCTCTTATGACTTGCTTTTACCTCATTTGATATTTTATGTCCAGCAATTTCATCTGATAAATCGTCAACATATTCATATATTATTTTAAAGTTTCTATCTGTAAACTTCTTTAACCAGCTATCATATTCAACAAAGGAAGTTGAATATATTTGACCAAAAGCAGGAATTCCACTTTGAGACACTATATCTATTAAACATTCTTGTAACCAATATAAATCTGTGTTAACTAAGTAAAGATTTTCCTCCATTTTCTTGTAAGTTTTAATATCTTTATCAACATAAGGTGATGCTTTATAAAAATATAAAACATTTTCCTTAGCTAAGTTTAAAGCTATATGTTGAGGTCTTTGAAACATTTTAACCTCAAATCCAAAGTAAACATCAAATATGACTATAGCATCATAATTTCCATTCTTTATTGCACCAGTTATTTCATCAAAAAATACTTGTTTTTGATCTTCATGTCCTTTTTCTCTATATTTAAGCAACATCGGCTTTAATACAGGTCTTAATAAATTTTTTACTTTTCTTTTTAAACTCATACTATTACCCTCTCACTCTTAAATGTTTTTATCAATTAATCTATCTAGTATAGCAGCCTTTTCTCTCCAAGTATTTGCTAGAGCTTCTTCTTTTAGATAGTTATAATACTCATCCTTTTTATCAAGAGTTAATGCAAAGTCTAATTTTTCTATAAAATCTTCATGGCTTTTCCCTATTAATACTGACTTATACTTTCTACACTCTCTCATATCAGTAGTAACTATAGGATGCCCCATTGCCATATATTCAAAAAGTTTAACTGGACTTGTAGACTCAGTTATATCATTTAATAAAAATGGTATAGTTGATATTGTGAAGTACTGAGAATATTTATTTAACTCCTTATAATCAACAATACCTAAATAATGAACATTTTCAAGTTCGTCTATTTTACTCTCTTTAAAGCTGTTATCATATAAAAATCCTATTAACACAATTTCATAATTTGGTCTTTCTTTAGCTACTTTTTTAAGCAACTCATAATCAAACCATTTTGCTAAAGCTCCAAAATACCCTATTATAGGATTTCTTTTATTTACTATATCTTTTAACTTTTCTGGAACCTCATCACTTCTATATTGCCAATGATCATATTGAACTCCATTTGTTATCATTGCAACATTTTCTTTTCCTCTAATCTCTTCAATTTCTTCTATAAGCTTATCTGCTGATCCTACAGCTATATTACTCTTATCTTCTATGATATTCTTATGCCTATCATATACGAAATCAGGTAAGTGACCTGATATTTCATCTGAAAGTTCATCTATATATTCATATATTATTTTAAATCCATTATCAGTATATTTTTCTTTAATATATTGTTCATCTAAATAAACATCTGTTGAATAAAGAGATAAAAATTTATGACCTTTATACTCCTTAAGAAGATCAAACATAGCATTTTGTAAAGCAAAATTAGCCATGTTCACTAAGTAAAGCCTATCCTTCAGTTTTTCAACAGTCTTTATATCTGGATCAAACTGCTCTGAAGTTCTATAGAAATAAAGATATCCATCATCAGTAAGCTCATTAGCCATATGCTGAGAACGTTGGAATAATGGAATATTCCATCCAACTCTTGAATCAAAAACAACCACTGCTTTGAATTTCTCTTTATTTAATATTTTATGAAATATAGCATTGGCTTCTTCATAATTCTTTCTATAAGTTAATGCATTATTATCTAACTTATCCTTAATACGTCTTTTTATATACCTTAAAACTCTCTTTATAACTTCTACTAAACCATCTTCTCTAAGTACTTCCGTTGTTCTCCTAGCAATTCTACCTACACTCATAATATTCCTCCGATTAATTATCCCAAGAATGCCCAAGTATTAAGAAACCTTCTCCTCTATACTTGTCATTCAAAGTAAAACTATATGCATTTATTTTTCTATATACTTCCTCTTCACCATCTCTTAAAACAAAGTCAATATAATAAACTCCTGCCACTAAGTTAACCTTATTTAAAGATACTTTTAACTTATTAAAGCCTAAGTTAAAAGGAATACTTTTTATATTATCTTTACTATTTATACCACAAACAAATTGATCATTTCCTCTAGTTGTACCTGGCTCATAGTCAGTTTTTCTGAACTCTAAAACTATATTAGGATCTTTTAAATCATTTGAAGTAAGATCATATTCAATATCTAAATTTATTTTTTGAAGATACTCTACTTTTTTTTCATTTGATTTAATTGCTATACTATTTATTATGTCACTTTTATGATCTTTTAATTGTTCTATATTAGCAGGATTAAAATTTAAATTATAATATCTTTCTACTACAATTACAGAATTTCCATCATCTACAATTTGACCTTTTTGAAGCCAAATTGCTCTATCACAGAACTTTTTTACTGTCCCAAGCCCATGAGAAACATAAAGTATTGTTTTTCCCTTTTTCTTAAATTCATTGAATTTTTCCATACATTTAACTTGGAAACCAACATCTCCAACAGATAAAATCTCATCAACTATTAATATATCAGGGTCTACATTAATAGCAACAGCAAATGCTAGTCTAGCAAACATACCACTTGAATAATTTTTTACTGGTTGTTCTATAAAATTGCCTATATCAGCAAAATCAAGTATATCCTTTAATTTTACATCTATTTCTTCCTTAGTTAAACCATTTAAACTACCATTAAAATAAATATTTTCCATACCAGTAAGCTCTGGATTAAATCCCGAGCCTAATTCTAACATTGATGCTAATCTTCCATTTATCTCAATTTCTCCAGAAGTAGGAAAAGCTACTCCTGTTAGTAATTTTAAAAGTGTTGATTTACCGGCCCCATTATGACCGATAATACCAACACATTCTCCTTTATTTATCTCAAAAGAAACGCCTTTTAAAGCATAAAATTCTTTTATATTCTTTTCTTTACCAAAAGCATTAGCTAATCTTTGAGATCTCTTTTGATATAATTTATATTTTTTAGTTAAATCTTTAACTCTTATAGCAACAGACATATTCTGTACCTCTCTTTTTTTATAAAACATCATCAAATTCTGGTCTAAATCTATTAAACACTTTAGATCCAAATATGAATAATATTATAGTTACTACCCAGAAATAAATTCCATATAACAAACCAACTGTATGTGTTCCTAAATATGCATCCCTAAATAAAACAGCTAAGTAATATAACGGATTTAATTTTAATATTTTCTCAATCCAAGGCATACTAGATCCTACCGGTAACTCTCCTGCTTGCCACATAACTGGACACATCCAGAATAAAAATTGCATAAATACAGATATTCCATGTAATATATCAATTGACATTACTACCCATGCAGATAATAATCTTGATAAAGCTGACAAAAATATTATAGTTATGATAATTGCATAAATCAATTTAGGTATATTTATTAGATTTAAGTTACCATTGACTGCAAATATTATAAAACTTATTACTAGTAAAATTAAAAATGTGTAAAAACTAATTACTATTCTTATAGTAGGTAATATTTCTACAGGAAATTTAACCTTTTTAACCAAAAAGGAATTAACCCTTATAGAACCTGCGCCTGACATAATTACATCTGAAATAAATATCCATGGTATGTATGCTGAGACTAGCCAAACTAAATAATTAACCTGTACATTTGTACTAGTTGTTCTCATTCCAGTTGAAAATATCATCCAGAAAACAGTTATCATAGCTAGTGGTCTTATTATAGCCCAAGCCATACCTAACTTAGAACCAGCAAACTCTTTTTTAAATTCTTTCTTGGATATGCTAAATATCATTCTCCAGTGAGAAAAAATACTTTTCTCAATCTCAAGCCAATCCTTCAAGTTGTTCACCTCTGCTTATCATCTATTTTTTTGTAAAATAACTAACCCTAATTATATCACAAATATTTAGTAAATATTTATACATTTATCTTAAAAAGTAGTAAAATATACTTCTTATTTAATCATTTTTTTAAAATGCACATATATATAATATTTTCTTTCAATGAATCCACTTCACATAAAATATAATTTAATCAAAAACTATTAAATATAAGTAATAAATATATAAGTTAAGTTTATCAATAATAAAGTTAATATTAAATTTTGAAAATAAAAAATATCTATCTTAAGTATTATCATTTATACATATTACTACACGAGAAGCAATAAAAAAAAGTTAGATATAGAATCAAATTCTACATCTAACTTTTTAATAGAGTTTTAAATTACGCTAATTTAACTCCATATTTTTCTCTTAATTCTTTTATTAATTCTAAGTATTTCTTTTGTTGTCTTTCTTGAATTAACATATTTACTACTTGATCTTTAACATCTTCAAAAGCCTTAGTTTTAGCTTCTGTCTTATCATCTACTTTTATTAAGTGATATCCAAATTGAGTTTTAACTGGAGCACTAACTACTCCTAACTCTAAATTGAATGCCGCTTCTTCAAACTCTGGAACCATCATTCCTTTTGAGAATGAACCTAAGTTACCACCTTGTTCCTTTGAAGGACAGCTTGAGTATTTATTAGCAGCATCTTCAAAAGTTATTGATCCTGAAGCTATTTCTTCTTCTACTTTTTTAGCTTCTTCTTCTGATGCAACTAAAATATGCTTAGCTGTTACAGTTTCTAATTCAACAAAGTTTTCTTTGTGCTCTTCATAAAAAGCTTTTGCTTCCTCATCTGTTACAGTAACTGATGATAAAGTTTTTGTCATCACCATTTGAGCTAATAACTCTTTAGTAAACTTATTTAATTGATCTTTAAACTCTTCAGTTTTGTCCACTCCAGTTTCTTTTGCAAACTCAGACATTAATTCAAATGCAATAGCTTGCTCTAAAACTTGTCTTCTTCCTTCTTCACTAGCAAGCATAGCTTGTTGTTGAGCTGGATATCTTGCTATTATCTCATCTATATAGTCTGAAGTTATTTCTGTATTTCCAACTGTTGCTAGAACTTTCTTTTCCATATATATTATCTCCTTTTTAATTAAAGTTTTATTTTCCTATACTTCATATATTAACATATATTTAATGAATTAAAAAGAATTTCTTAATATTTTCCTAATGTATAAAAAAATCATTCTAAAATTCAACAAATTAATACTATGTATTTTCTTATAGCCATAAATCTTAGAATTTCTAATATTTAAAATTTAAGTTATTTGCTAAAAACTTATAATTTATTCTCTTTTAAATTCAAACTTTTTCTATTTAATTTAGGATAGCTAAATATCTAGTTAACATTTTATTGATAATAAATAGTAATTATTGTATAATATGTATAATTAAAAGGAGGAATTCTTATGTCAATTGAAATAAATAAATTAGCTCCAGATTTTAAACTTATAGGCTCTGATGGAAAAGAGCATTCACTAAGTGATTATAAAGGAAAAAATATAGTTTTATATTTTTATCCTAAGGACAACACTGCTGGCTGTACCACAGAAGCTTGTGATTTTAGAGATAACATCCAAAAATTTCATGATTTAAATACAATTATTTTAGGAGTTTCTAGAGATTCTTTAGTCTCCCATGATAAATTTATTACTAAATTATCACTTCCCTTTTTATTACTTAGTGATCTAGATGAAACAGTTTGTAAATTATATGATGTAATAAAAGAAAAAAGTATGTACGGTAAAAAATATATGGGTGTAGAAAGAAGTACTTTCTTAATAAATAAAGAAGGAATATTAATAGAAAAATTTAGAAAAGTAAGAGTTAAAGGACATATAGAAAAAATTCTAGATACATTAAAAGAAATAAATTAAAAAAGGTCTTAATAAGACCTTTTTTAACTTTCAATATAAAATTTCAATACAAATTCAAAATATTAATTAAATACTTATTTTACATTTTAATAATCTCATATAAAAAATATTTTTATTTCTACAAACTTAAATATAATATTATATTATATTTTATTATTTATAATTCCTTATTCTAAATAACTATTTAAAATTTATACAAAAAAAGCTTAGTGAATAATTCACTAAGCTTTTGGTGGCTCGAGCAGGAATCGAACCAGCGACACGAGGATTTTCAGTCCTCTGCTCTACCGACTGAGCTATCGAGCCATAAAATAAAAA
>NZ_JARHZJ010000029.1 GCF_029258205.1 Clostridium sp. | reverse complement strand
GAAATAAATATGCACATTAAAAACATAAAAAAATGGAGCAAAAAAAGAAGAGTGAAAACTCCATTAGTACAATTCCCAGCAAAAAGTTTTATACAGTTAGAACCTTATGGAGTTGTCTTAATAATAGGTCCTTTTAACTATCCTTTTATGCTTACAATGGATCCTTTAATTGGAGCAATAGCAGCAGGAAATACCGCAGTTATAAAGCCATCTGAATCAGCTCCAGAAACATCTAAAATTCTTAAAGAAATATTAGAAAAAGTATTTGATGAAAATTATGTTCTTCATGTTAACCCAGAAAGAGGAAAAGAAGTTGTAGAAGAACTTTTAAAAGAAAAATTTGATTATATTTTCTTTACAGGAAGTGCTGCTGTAGGAAAAATAGTAATGAAAGCATCTTCTCAATATTTAACTCCTATAACTTTAGAACTTGGAGGAAAAAGTCCTTGCATTATTGATAAAGATTGCAAGGTAGAGTTAGCAGCTCGAAGAATAGTTTGGGGCAAATTAATGAATTCAGGACAAACATGCGTTGCACCAGATTATTTATATGTTCATAAGGATATTGAAGAAGAATTTATAAAAAAATTAGAGAAAGAAATAAGAAATCAATTTGGACATAATCCTTTAGAATCTGAAGACTATTCTAAAATGGTTAATGAAAGAGAGTTTAATAGAGTGCTTTCATACATAGATAAAGAAAAATTAGTTTTTGGAGGGAATTATAATAGAAAAACTTTTCAAATAGAACCAACTATATTAAAAAATGTAACTTGGGATGATGCTGTTATGGAAAGAGAGATTTTTGGGCCTATATTCCCAATTTTAACTTTTGAAAATTTAGATGAGGTAATAAGGATAGTAAATAGTAAAGATAAACCTTTAGCGCTATATTATTTTTCAGAAGATAAAAATAATATTAAAAAAGTTTTGAATAGTACATCATCAGGTGGCGTAACAATAAATGATACTTTAGTTCACGTATCATCCTCATATTTACCTTTTGGAGGAGTTGGAAATAGTGGAATGGGAAAATATCATGGTAAGTATAGTTTTGACTTGTTTTCTAATAAAAAGGGTGTTATGAATAGGAAAACATTCTTAGATTTAAAAATTAGGTATGCTCCCTTCCAAAATAAGTTAATAATTGTTAAAAAAATCATGAAATAAATAAAAAAATGAATGAATATGAGTGGATTTGTATAGAATTTATTAAAAAAGTTATGTATAATATACTTAAAGGTTGTATATGTTTTCAATGGGCGGATAAAATAAAGTGTTCAATTTAATTTAAAGCATACAACTAAATTAGTAATACAATCTTTAAAAGTTACGTCTATTTACTAGTGCCTGTTATTTATAGATGAACTTATGAAAAGCCAATAATGGTATGATAATCATATTTAAGATTAAGTTTTTAGGCTTTAAGGTTTGGGGGGACCTTCTAGTGTAATTACAATTTAAAATGTGAGTTAATTTTTATTTTAAACTTAAAGATAAAAATTTGTTTTTACATGAGTTTTATAAGCTTCAACGGGGAGAAGCTAGTGTATCTTTCGACTTATGATAGATATTAGGGTATTTGTATTGAGAAATTATTTTTATTGTTGAATTTTGAGAGAATTTATTAAGTATGATCATTTAAAGGGGACGTTGTAAGTTTAAAATAAAAGTTAAACAAAATTATATTAGTAATATTGGTTTGAGAAAAAGGTCTAAGTTATACTTAGATCTTTTTTTCTTGAAATTAACCACTTTTTTTTGAATTAAGCCATATAAGAGCTCTAGAAAAATTTTTCTTTAAAATATACAATTAATTAGAGAAAAAGTTTACAAAGGTATAGGAGGGTTTCATATGAAATATACTTTCCCAGAAAATTTTTGGTGGGGAGCTGCAACTTCAGGACCTCAGTCAGAAGGTAGATTTAATAAGAAACATGATAATGTATTTGATTACTGGTTCGATATAAATCCAGAGTTATTTCACAATGGTGTAGGACCAAATGTAGCGTCAAATTTTTATAATAGTTATAAAGAAGATTTAGCAATGCTAAAAGAAATAGGATTAAATTCTTTTAGAACTTCAATTCAATGGACAAGGTTAATTAAAGATTTTGAGACTGGTGAGCCAGATGAAGATGGAGTAAGATTTTATAATGGTGTAATAAATCAATGTTTAGCAAATGGAATAGATATAATTATGAATTTACATCACTTTGATCTTCCAGTTGAATTATATAATAAATATGGTGGATGGGAATCAAAGCATGTTGTAGAATTGTTTGCTAAATTTGCTAAGACTGCCTTTGGTTTATTTGGTGATAGAGTTAAGAAATGGGCTACGTTTAATGAACCTATAGTTATTATTGAAGGGCAGTTTTTGTATAAATGGCATTATCCTTGCATAGTTGATGGAAAAAGAGGACTTCAAGCTGCCTATAATATAGCATTAGCTTCTGCTAGAGCAATAGAAGAGTATAGAAAATTAGGACAAGATGGAGAAATAGGAATAATAGTTAACTTAACGCCAGCATACCCAAGAAGTGAGTCAAATGAAGATTTAAGAGCGGCTGAAATTGCTAATGCTTTCTTCAATGAGTTATTCTTAGATCCAGCAACTAAGGGAGAATTCCCTAAGAACTTAGTTAAAGTTTTAGAGAAAGATGGAGCAATGTGGAATTCTACTAAGGAAGAATTAGATGTTATAAAAAATAATACTGTTGATTTCCTAGGTGTAAATTACTATCAACCAAGAAGAGTTAAAGCTAGATATGATGAATATAGTGGAGAAACATGGTCTCCAGAAAAATATTTTGATAATTATGATATGCCAGGAAAGAGAATGAATCCTCATAGAGGATGGGAAATATATCCTAAGGCAATTTATGATATAGCTAAAAATGTGCAAGAGAACTATGGCAACATAAAATGGTTTATTTCAGAGAATGGAATGGGTGTTGAAGGAGAAGATAAATTCAAAAATGCTGAAGGTATAATTGAAGATGATTATAGAATTGAATTTATAATAGAGCATTTAGAATGGCTTCATAAGGCTATAGAAGAAGGTTCAAATTGTATAGGATATCATTTATGGACTCCAATAGATTGTTGGTCATGGTTAAATTCATATAAAAATAGATATGGATTTATATCATTGGATTTAGAAACTCAAAAGAAAACAATTAAAAAATCAGGAAGATGGATAAAAGAAGTTTCTGATAATAATGGTTTTTAAAACTTTTAATTATCTTAGATTAATTCTAAAATAAATTTTCTAAGTTAATATGACTATGCAAAAGTTTTTTATAAAATTAGTAATAAAATAAATTGATATAAATAAATGAGGAAAGGCTTTAGTTAGAGTATTTTTACTTAAACTAAAGCCTTAAATTTTTTTAATACTCACATAATAGAATATTTTTACATAAAATACACTATAACAATTAACGGAGTTGAAGGCAACATGCTTTACTCATTAATTTTAGCAGGAGGAAAGGGTACTAGACTTTATCCACTTTCAAGGAGTTCAAATCCCAAACAATTTCTTAGCATACACAATAATAGGAAGAGTTTTTTAAGTAATACTGTGGATAGAATTAGACCTATAATTGATAAAGATAATATTTATGTAGTGACAAACAAGGAGTATGAAGACAAAATAAGAGATGAACTTAAAGACATAAAAGAAGAAAATATCTTTACTGAACCTGCTAATAAAGAAACTGCAAAATATAACTATATAGGTCTTATTAATTTTTATTAAATATTCTTTAAGAACTTTTTAAACAATTTTCTATTGAATAAATATTTATATTTACTAATAATAGATATAAGAAATTTGACCTATGTCAAATATACCTAATTATATGTTAATTATTCCTTTATGACCTATATCAATTTGACCTATTCCATTTTGACCTATGTCAAAAATACCTAACATAATAAGACTATATATAAAATAAGACTATATATAAAATAAGACTATATATAACAACTATGTTGTAGTTAGAAATGAGTATAAAAAAAGAGAGATTATTTTTTCTCTCTTTTTATCTTTTCAAATTCATCAACTAAATATTTTTCAATCATTATGTTTATAGTGTCGCTTATAGTGTGTCTATTAGCTTCACTAACTTCTTTTATTATCTCTAAATTATCTAAGTCGAATGTAACTTGAACTCTTTTTTTTCCTTTTCCTATTGCCATTTTTTGCACCTCTCAAAAATTTTTAAATCCGTACAAGTATTGCTATTACTACATTTAGTATATCATAAGTGAATCACCAAAACAATTATATTAAAAAAGGGTGTTGCAAAATAGTACCGTAGGTGGTACACTTAAAACAAGATTAAGAGGAGGTTTTAAAAATGGCTACAAACAAAGGTTTTACAAAGATTGACAATTCTATAATTACAAGTGAGATTCTAAGCAATAACGCAAAAATTTTATATATTCAAATAAAATATTATTCTACAATTCCAAACTTCAAGCTTTGTAAAATCACTTTAAAGAAAGTTTGTAACTTAGGAGAAAAGTTATTTTTAAAAGCTATTAAAGAGTTAAAATCTTTAGGATTAGTAGAGCAAAGAAATGATAGAAAAGGTAAGCAAAACTTCTTTTATTACGCGTTAGTAGAGCAAAATGAAGTTAAAAAGGAACAACCAAAGAAGGTTGAAGAATATAAAGATAATGAGATATTAGAAGGTCAAATCGAGATTGATGAAGCTATGGAGAGCGTAAAAAATGATGATATAGATACTATATCTATTAAATGCGTTGAAGAAGGATTAAATGTTTCAAAGGAAGAAATAGAAAAGGCTTTAAATATTACTAACGAGAAAAGTCCCAAGAACCCAATAGCTTATACTTTAGGCGTACTTAGAAACTTAATCAATGATAGAAAATCTAAAGCTAATACTAACTTTACAAAGAAAAGGTCTTTATTACACATGAATTTTAGTCAAAGAGAATATGATTGGGATTCTTTGGAAAATGAGTTGCTTGGATATGGTTTAGAAGATAGTTGCAACGAACTCGATAAAGTACCAAGTTTGCCGAGTTGTATTGGTAGTGCTTTATAATAGGAGGTAAACTATGGATAAGAATTTTTTAATTGAAGAACTATATAATATGATTGGATTACTAGAATTTTATGAGGAAACTAAGCAATTTACTAAGGTGGTAGAACTTGAAAAAAGAATTAACCAATACATGAAATTATTAAAAGGTTAATATGTAAGGGGGGTTGCCCCCAAGGAGAGAAAAAATGTCATTGTATATAGATACTATATTACCCTTTTAGGTTAGAAATATAGCAATAAATATCTTTAGCAAACTCTTTGCTTGGTGTTTCTTGCTTTTGACTTAAAACTTTGAAAAAGTCAGTTTCATCAAAGATTACTTTTATAGGTTTACCACAACAAAATACTTTATATCTTTCATTGAATGGTTTAAAGTAGAAAATTTGAAGGTCATAAACCTTACCTTTATAATTGAAATACCATATCCTATTACATGAATCCTTAATTAAAGAATTTTTGATTCTATCAAGTTCTAGGTTCATGTTAGGATAAATTAGGTCATTATCTAGTTCGAGTAATCCACCTAAATTGGTATCTAAGACTATAGAACCATCAATCATTCTAGTATCTTTAATATAGCTATAAATTTCGATTTCTAATAAATCTGATGATAAAAATTCCATAAATCATACCTCCTATAGTATCTGCATTAGGATATAGTTAGTAAGATATAGTCTATCTTCTTCACTTAGATTTTCCTTTTTTAGAAGTTCATCTAAGTTGAAATTATTTCCTAATGGTAAAACACGATTCTTCTTATAAAATTTAGTTGCTTGTTGAATATATTCGTCAGATGTTGCACTAATATTATTATTGGCTCTATTACCAATAGCTCTATTTTTAGGCATGGATTATTCAACCTCCAAACCATTAAAGATTGAAGCAGAACCGTTATTATCCTTATATTCTAAGTTTTGCATTAAGCTTACGATTTCTCTTACATTAGAATTGTATGAGCTTGAAAGCTGTCTAAGCTCCTTAGGATTAGTACAATTATTTAAAGCTTTCTTTAACTTAGAGTTTGTATCATTTAAAGTAACTAACTTATCAAATAGATATTCGTTAGTTTGAGAATCCTTTAAATCTTTTCTAAGTAATTTTAGTTTTTTAGGAATATAATATTGTTGTTGTTTCATTTATTAAAACCTCCATATAGTGAAATTTCGTTATTAAAAATTAAAGGAAATTAAAGGTTGATTTTGGCTAAAAAGTATGCTATTCTTATATTAAGAAAACGCTACAAGCGTTGGTATGACTAGCTTTGCGGGCATTCCTCATTAAATGGGGAGTGCCTTTTTTGTTTAAAAAAAAAGATTTTATATTCTTCATGCGAAATAAGGAATTGGGGGCGTCAACTGTATTTGGGGCTATCTTTTTTTTCTTCCAAATAATGGGGATATCAAAAAAGGATTCTCCTTGATGATACTACCTAGCTTGTCCCATTCCTAAAGCTAAAAAGTTCTTTAAGTAGTTGTAACTTGCTCTTGCCTTTGCTCTTTGCCTTGCCAAGCTCTCTAAGTTGCTTCTCTTTGTACTTTATTTCTTGTTTGATTTCTTTTATTCTTTCTTTGTAATGTTCTTGACCTTGTTTAGTTCTTAGTTCTTGTTCAAGCTCATTAAGTTCTTTAGTTATTCTACTCTTGTTATACTCTTCTCTTGTAGTAAATGTATTAGTAGTTATGTTAGTGTTCTTCTTATTCTCTCTTAGTTCCTCAAGCTCTTTGAAGCTTTGACCTCCTAAAGTTGTTGAGTAGTTAGTTGGCTTGTTGCTCTTAAAGATTCTCATGTTCTTTCTCCTTTACTTATTTAGTCTTATGTAAAGTAAGTAGATTAGTTACTACTTACTCTTTAAAAGAATGATTTATATATTACTACAACTATAAACATTAGATTCATCTATAAAAGACAAACCATAATTATAATAGATATTAAACTCTCTTTGACCTTTTCTAGCTAATTCGACTGTCTGTTGAATCTCTTTACAATTCCCAACTATCTTGGCTATTAATTCATCTAGTGAGATTAAACTGATATTGGTTATATCCTTAGCAACTAATATTGGGACTTGTCCATCATAAACAAATTCACCCTTGAACTGCTTTACTAGGGATTCACCACTTGCATTCTTTAACTTTAATAGGCTCTCTAAATGTGTAGGATTAACTACTAAGTGATATCTTATATTGGGCTTTCTCTTTGATAGTATTTCATCTAAGCTCTTTAACTCATGGCTATTGGTAATACTTAATATTTCTTGAGCTAATATCTTATTGAAGTGTAAAGCCTTTAACACCTCAACTTGATGTTGAACCATTCCCACTTTAACATCTGCAAAAACATCTAAATTATCAAATGTTAAATTCTCGTTTAAAGTGTATTCCTCATTAAGTCGTAACTCGTTCATAGTAACTGTTCCTGCACTATCCATGATTGGGAATACTGGGACTTTTATATCACTATAAATTCTATCCTTTGATATTCTACTAAGGATATTAGTTTCTCCCATTGGTAGACTTATTAAGTCCATAAACTTTATCATCTTTAAATTATCCAATTGAGTTTCTCTTAAAAATTTTGACATTATTATCTTCTCCTTTAAAATTAAAATTTGATCGAGATACTATTACAAGTACCTATTATATTGTTGCTCCACCCAAGGGTATTTATTTTGATACTCTTGGATTTTCTTATTGATTTCATCTATCTTACTTTCATAAAAATTAATCATTTTATAGTCATTATTATTAAGATAGTAGTAATATTGGTTATGGAGATAACTCGATTCTTCTATCAATTCACAATAACTCTTAAAGATTCCTTGCCAATCTACATTATTACTTCTATCTCTTTTCTTTATTAGGTCAAACCATGTGAATAAACTCATTAATTAACCCCTTTCATTATTTGGTGTAATTGAAGCTTCTATCGTAAATGTGAATGGTTGACTTGTAACTCTAGCACCTTCTAACTTATTAGCAATTATGACTTCTGCAATAAATTGACCACTACCATTTATCAACTCTTTATTAAGAACCACATTGAAAATGTTTGTTGCTCTATTCTTATATTTAAGCTTGATTTCCTTGTATTCTTCATTAAAGCATGATTCTAAGTTTACGTATCTCATGATTTTTAGTTGCTGAGATGTTATTGTATTTTCATGTTTAAAGCCTAAGAATATTTCATCTCCTTCTGATAAATGAATTGGCTCTCCATTTGCTACAATTTCAAGCTCTAGTATTGAGCTATTAATATCATATTGTTTAAATACTGCTCTAGTATTTAGTAAGTTATTCTTTAGAATATCAACCACTATTCTATTAGTCCTATTGTAGTTCATCTTCTATTACCTCATCTTCTTCTATATCAAGCATAGATTCAAAATCTATATTTCCAGTTGATTCCTTAGCTAATTCTGTAATACTAGCCCCTTTTAAAGTTCCTAAACATTTGCTTCTTCTTATTCTTTCTTGTAAATTATTAACAACCATTACTGGTATTCCATCTATATATTGAACCACTAATTAAAGCCCTCCTTTAAAACCTTTGTATATTTAGCTTCTAATCCTAAGATTTCTAATATATCCTTTTCTCTTTCTAAGTCATAAAGGTAATTATAGTAAGGTTTTCCGTAGTAATTTTGTTTAAATTCCCTTCTAAAATAACCTTTAGAAACTAAAAGATTATCATTGATAAGTTTTCTAATTTCTTTATTAGTCCTTCCAGTCAATGAAGCTAATCTCTTTGTATTCCCTTCCATTACCTTTAGTCCTCCTTCTTATCTAAGATGAAAATATCATCAAGTGATAAACCAAGGATTTCACATATAACCATATGAGTTCTAAGAGAAAAGCTTTTTCCATTTATAGCTTGAGAAACTCCACTTTGATAGACTTCAAAGCCAAAATTCTCATAGATTGAAATCATAAGTCTAGTGAAATTGATTTCTTTTTCCTTCATAGTGTTTTTATATAGTTGTGTATTTACTTTTACTTTCATATAATTAAGTTCCTCCTATTTTTTTGTTTTCATATGTAAAAAGCCAATACTTATAATTAAGTACTGGCTATCGAATTTATATATCAAGAAAGGAGATAAAAAAGAAAAATTTCATAGTTTAAAAGGTAAACTATGTAATCAATAACTCACATAAGAAAGGTTTTATTGTCTTTCCGTATGAGCTATTGAAATGACATTATCCAACTTTTTAAAATATAAAATAAATAAGATTGTGTTATGTTTTGATGATAATAGCCTTTCGCTACTATGTACTAGGGACTAAAGAAGCATGGAAATTAGCCCCTAGCTAAAGATTTTTTTTAAGGAATTTTTAATACTAACTGCTCTATTAGAACAAATTACTATAGCTTGAAAATGAGAAAAGCTATAGTATGTAAAAAATTTTTCTCCTCAATACATAATATAAAGTTAATAGAAAATTAATAATAGTAAATTAAAATTACCTTCTCATTATTCTAATATAAGTAAAAATATATTTAGTAACACTTTTACAAATATGTAAAATTTACCCCTATATTTATATTATATAGAAACCAGTTTAAAAGTTAACCGTACATCTTATTAAATGTACTTTTTTCCACATTTTTATGGACTTATTCATTTTGACCAAAGCCCATAAGGATTCTTTTCTATCTAAAAATCATACAAGTATTGATATTACTAGCTTAGAAGGTAATTTTATACTTTAAAAGTAGTGTCAGTTTTGTCTGATTGTTGCTATAAGGATTCAAGAACTGGCTTCCAGTAGAGAGTATCTTTCTTTAGAACTAAATAAGAATTAAGTCCAATCTAGCCAAAACTTGGCTAGGTGTATTTATATTTTTCTATTTATATTATTCTATTTATATTATTCTCATCCTCTATTGAGGAAGTACTTTTTCCCTATTTGAGGAAGTACTTTTTACCCCATTTGAGGACATACTTTAAAAAAATATTTAGACACAAAAAAAGAAGGTTTTAAGCAACCTTCTTTTCAATTACAATACCGTCATTTTCAATTATTTCATAAACTTCTTCTATTCCGTAAAGATAGTAAACGTTGTTGAAATGAGAACCTAATTTTCTTTTTTCTATTCTAACTAGTCCAAAGCTTTCTAAATACTTGATAGCACTACTTAATTTATTCTTATTAATTCCTATAGATTCTACAATTGTTTCTCTACTAGGATAACAATAGTCCTTGTCCATACATCTACTTAATAAATACATATATAGGTGAAAAGCTTCGCTATCTAGTAATGTTATTGTAGCATTTTGAACCATAGTGAAATCTTTTTTGATATCCTTTATGCTACAAACTTTAATCTTTTTCTTTGCTCTGTTTTCCTTTCTTTTTTCTTCGATTCCAACTCTATTTTTTCTGTTCTCCATAATAAATATACCTCCTAAAAATTTATCTTATATTTATGTTATATAATTTCATCCGTGAAAATTAATCTTTAGAAGTTTGATTTATTATTTACAAAATGTTAAAAAATGACGATTAATCACCAAAAAAGCATTTATATAATATAAATATAAGCGAGTTAAGTGGTTTAAAGGAGAGATTAATTATGATGAAAGAAAGATTTGAATTATTACAATTAAAGGAACTAAGAGAGATTACAACTTTAAGCACTCTAAGAAAGAATGACCTAGAGTATATCATGGTAAATGTTCTAGGATATGAAGGGCAAAAGTTAACTAGAGTTCAAATGATAGAAAAAATAAGGGAATCTAAAAGATATCTGCTACTTAAAGAATTTGAGCTAGAAGTTGCTTTAATAGGTACTAGAGATAGAATAGTCGAATTAGCCCTTGATATATTAGCGAATGGAGAATGTTATAGAAAATATATTGAATTTAAGCTAGATAGCATTGGAATAGATTTAAATGAAGAAGAACCAAGGTTTGAAAACTTAGAGCCTACAAATATAGAAGTTGTTTTAAAGTATGGATTTGGAATACCTTCAATTAAAGATAATGACCTACCGTTTTAATGAGAGTTAAATGCAAAATAAAAATATAATTTTATTTTAAATAAAAGAGTTAAAAGTGTGCACATTTCTAACTTGATATTAATAAGAATATATCAAGGAGGAATATATGGAAGTATTAAAGTATGTAGATATTAATACTTATAGTGAAGAAAAAGCAAAACTAAAGAATGGACAAACTAAAAAAATATATGAAAATGATAGCCTTGATATAGAATTAAAGAAAGTTGGTAGAAAAGTATATACTATCATAAATAGGTATGGTAATATCTCTATAAATAAGGCGTTAAATGAGGTTGTAAATCTAATGTGAATTTCATTAGAAGCAACCTTTTTGTGTTATAATTTTATAGAGGTGATACTATGAAAAGAGTTGCTAAGTTTATAAGAACTTCAACTTTAGATCAGCATACAAGTATAGACAATCAAAGTGAAATTCTTGATAATTGGATAGCACAAAATAATTGTATTTTATATAAAACTTATAATGATGAAGGAATAAGTGGAACTAAGAAAAAGTTTAGAGTTCAATGGCTTCAAATGCTAGAAGATGCAAAAAATAAAGAGTTTGATATTTTAATATGTAAATCATATTCGAGGTTTGGTAGGAATCAAATTGAAACTCTTCAAGCAATAAAAGAATTAAGAGAAAATAAGATTAGAATTGTTTTTTTAGAAGATGGGTTAGATAGTATGATAGATGATTCAAGGTTTGGGCTTATGGCGTGGCTTAGTGAAGAAGAAAGTAAAAGAACATCTAAAAGAATAAAAGGCGTGTTTTCTCATTTTAAGGAAGTTGGGAAGATATATAATTGTATTGCTCCATTTGGATATGATTATGATATTAATAAGAAAAATTTTGTTATTAATAAAGATGAAAGTGAAGTTGTAAAACGTGTTTTTAGACTTTATTTATTAGGAAATGGAACTAATAAAATAGCTAATATATTGGAAAGTGAAGGTGTTCCAACGAAAAATGGGGGTAAATGGAGAGGGAATACTATTAAAAATATGATTAGAAATGAGGCTTATTTAGGGACTTTGGTTCAAAATAAAAGTAGTAATATTGAAGTTACAAATTCAAAAAGAAATTTTCACAATGCAGATGAATATATAAAACATTTAAATAATCATGAAGCTATAGTAAATGAAGAAACTTTTATAAAAGCTAATGAAATATTTAAAAAAAATAGTGATAAGGTTAAAAATAGAAGCGTTGGTGTTAGGGCTAGTAATACAAGTTTATTTTCTAATCTTTTAAGGTGTGGTTCTTGTAATAGCTCCATGAGTATAAGAAGAAAAAGTAAAAGAAAACCTTTTTATAATTGTATTGAGTATGAAAGACTAGGATTAAAATGTGGTCATAATTCTAACTTTATTCAAGAAGAATTTTTAATTGAATATATAGAGCAAAAATTAAATGAATTAATAGAAAATAACTTTGAAAATATAAAGATTATAGAAAAGAATGATATTAAAAAAACTTTGGAAAATGATTTGAAAAATATACAAAAGAAAATTGATGAACAAATAAATTTAGCCAATAACCTTTTAAAGCTATATAATAATAAAATGATTAATGATATACAATTTAAATTACAAAATGAAAGTATAAGCAATATGTTAAATTCATTAATAGAGAACAAAAAAATTATAGAAGAAAAAATAAATAATTTACCTAAAAAAAATAATGAGTTTAAAAAAGATGTTAATAATGTAGTAAGTTTACCCATAGCTCAATGGAGTAATGCAATGTTAAAAAAGATAATAGATAAAATTACTGTTGGTGTAGATGGAACTATAAAAATAGATTGGAAAATAAATAAAATGTAAAAAAATTAGCAAGACCTATATAGTTATATAAAACAACTGCAACATGTATAGGTCTTTCAGCAGCTAAGCTTTTAAAGAAAGATAAGGATGCAGTTATGATTGTATTGCCTTCAGACCATTATATAGAAGGAGATAAAAGTTATATTCAAACTCTGGAACAAGCCGTAGAGATTGCGGATAAGAAGAGGGCTATTGTTACCATAGGAATAGAGCCAACTAGACCAGAGACAGGTTATGGGTATATAGAAATGGGTGATAGAGTCAATGGACACATTCCTACCTTCAAGATAGCAAGGTTTACAGAGAAACCTAATTTAGAAGTAGCAAAGGACTTCTTATTAAAGGGGACTTATTTATGGAATAGTGGAATGTTCATATTTAGAGCTGATGTTCTGTTTACCATTTTGCGACTTAAAATTGTTTAATTTATTGTCTTTAGTATACATAGCTTTCCTCCTTAATTGTTTATATTTTAAAATCTAATAAAGGTCTAAATTTTATTTCTATAGAACCAGTATCACCATCAGCTATAACTTTTTCAATTACAGATGAAACTAACTGCTTCTGTTCTTCAATAGAAGAATTATCTATAAATTTAGAAAAATATTTTAGCTTAGTTATTAGGGAATTACAATCATTAAGCAAAGTTTCTTGGGCTTCTAATTCAGATTTTAAATCATCTATTTTTTGAGTTAATAATTTATTTTCATCTTTAAGTTTACTAATCTTTTCTAAAAGAATAGCAGTTACTTCAGAATCAGTAGAAAGAGCTACATTGTTTAATAAATTATCAATCATAGAATTATTTTTAGAAATATTATTTTGAATATTTTTTAGAACATCATTATGAAAATTTGATTCTATAGTATCTTTATATTTATTTAATTCTTTTAGTAATGTATTCTTATCAAGTGACATTTCTTTAAGTTTATCTAATATAAGATTATCTAAATCTAGTCCAGGAAGATTTTTAGCATCGCATCTAGTTTTACCTGATTTAGTTTTAAGTGTACATACATAGTAATAATTTTTTTTATTAGTTTTAGGGTTTCTTTTTCCATATGCAACTCGCATAGGGCTATTACATTTTGCACATCTTATTAATCCAGTAAGTAAAGCAATATTACTAGTACCGAGAGCAGGAGCAAGGATAGCATTCTTTTTTATTTGTTTCTGAATTGCGACCCATATATCTGAATCTATGATTCCTTCATGTTCTGATACCGCATAAATCCATTCTGAGATATCATGTTTAGCGCCTTTTCTTCCTTTATTTTTTTTGTAAATAAGTAGTCCATGCTTTCCATCAGGATTACCATATACTTTTGAACCTGTAGATTCTATATATTTAAATGTTTCTTCATCTGCTTTTACATATGCAGGATTTCTTAGAATTAAGCTGATAGAAGCTTTGCTCCAGTCCTTATTACGCTTAGTTTTAATATTATTAGAAAGTAGATATTTTTCTATCTTACTAATACTATTAAATTCTAAGTATTTATTGAATATTAATTTAACTAAATCTAGTTCTTCTTTTATAGGAACTAATGATGAATACATTTTTTGTTTATTATTAGAATTGAAAAATTTTTTTTCACTTCTAAATCCAGTAGGTGTTTCTCCTCCAAGCCAATAGCCTTTAGTAGCTAGTGAGTACATATTATCAGTAATACGCTGAGATATAGTTTCCCTCTCAAGTTGACTAAAAACAGTGCAAAGATACATCATAGCTCTACCTATTGCAGAGTTAGTATCAAATTGTTCTACTACAGAAATAAATGAAATATTCAATTCATTTAATTTATTAATTAAGTTAGAAAAATCAGATACATTTCTACTTATACGGTCAAACTTATAACATATAATTACATCAAATTTTTTAGCTTTAGCATCTGAAAGCATTCTTTGAAATTCAGGTCTATCTGTATTCTTACCAGAGAACCCTTCATCGGTATAAATACAGTAATCATTTATATTTATATTATCTAAATATTTAGAGCAAAGCTTAATTTGACTTTCAATTGAATCACCTTTTTCTGTGAATTTAGATTTTCTTGTATATATTGCGGCTTTTTTCAATTAAACACCTCCTAGAGCTTCTCTTCTATACCTTTGATAAGTGTATCTAGTGTAATTTCATTTGTTGGAAGTTTAGGCTTGATAATATCAGCCACAGCTTTAGTAATTTCTTTACTTAGTATATAATTCGATTTAATATCATCTATATTTTTTATGTGAAGTTTTACTTTAGTAAATTGATTAGCCATTATTCCCCCAAAGGATAAAATTGATTACTTTAGATTATATTCATGGAGGAATATGAATTAATACAATTACTTAAATATTATTGTTATTTCATGGTCAGATAAAATAATCTTTTTTACAACTTTGAATAGAAACAATCTAAAACTTCTAGGACTAGAAATTAATTTTTGTTTTTCTTCATCATATTTAAATAGTTTAAATGATTTATTTAGGTTGGATTTAAAATCATCGAAACTTTTAGGAGAACTATTAATTTTATAAGTTAAATACTCTTTACGGGATTTAAGGCTTTTAATTTCGGTTTGTGTAACTACTTGAAATTCTAAAAGAGCATTTATAAAACTAAATTCAGTTGAGCTTGAGCTTAAATCTTCATAATCTACTGTAAGATTACCTTTTGAAATATTGATTTCATTAACACATAGCTCTAATAAATAAGTAGATGACTTTAATTGATTTATAGTTATTTCAAGACTTTTTTTATTATCCAGCAATTCTGTATTAAAGTTTTCAATATATTTGTCATAAAATTTTTCAATTTGAATTTCACTTTGTAAAGAAGAATTAATCAAATCATTTATATTTGATAAAATAATAGATTCAATTTTAGAAGCTTTTATGCTTCTGCATTTTTTATTGATTTCCATATTATTATGTGAAGAACAATAATAGAATCTTTTATTATTTCCATAATTTTTAGCTAAAAGTTTTTTGTTACATTTATTGCAATATAAGAAATCTCTTAGAAGAAAATCAGTAGATAAAAATTTAGAATCTTTGGAAAGAATATTTCTTAATTTTTGAGTTTCTAAAAATTCATTTTCAGGAATTATTATATTTTTTTCTACTAGATTAGATTTTACAAAATCATTAGGGGAATGACGATTTGGTTTTCTAGCACCACCACGTTTATTCCAAACTAGGAAGCCTGTATAAACAGGGTTTCTTAATATTTCTTTTAAAGTATTATGAGTCCAAATTCTTTTTGGAGGTAAATTAAAATCTCTGTTTAACCTAGTCAGGATTTCAGTATATGAGCATCCTAGATTATAGAGTTCAAATATTTTCTTCACAATTCTAGCTTCTTCAAAGTTGATTTCTAAGAAGGAATTTCTTTTATTACTTGACTGAGAAACAAGATTATATCCAAAGGGTGGTGGACCACCTGCCCAAAAGTTATTTTGAATTTTATGTTTATTGGCTAGAGTTACACGACCACCAGTAATATTGGATTCAAGTGCTGCAATATTAACTAATAAATTTTCAAAGAATTTATTTAAGGCTTCATTTTCAGAAGATATAGTTTCACCAGGACGGCAGTAAATTAAAGTAATATTTAGACGAGAAAAAAGATGCTTTAATATAATGCCTTCATTGGTGTTACGAGTTAATCTATCGTGAGAAGCGCATAAAACATAATCAAATTTTCCTATTGTGGCATCTAAAAATAGTTCTCTTAATTTAGGTCTTTTTAGAGAATCAAAAGAACTTTCTTTCAGAGTATTGCTTACTTTAGGTTTTATTGAGGCAGAATGACTTTCAATATATTTATAGCAAATAGGGTTAATCCAATCATGCCTTGATGCAATATATGAGTTTATAGTCTTTTCTTGAGTATCTAAAGATTGATTGTCAGTTTGTTTAGATGTAGATACTCTCATATAAATAGCTATTTTAGGTGACTCTATATTCAAGGATGACTTTAGCTTGTTTTTCATTTTTATTTACTACCACCTTTATATCATCAATTATTTCTTCAAATATAGAATTGAATTTTTCTTCATTTGATTTAATATAAAAAAATATTTCAGAATAAATTTTCTCAATTAAATCTTTCTGTTCATCATTTTTTTCTGATAAAGTATTTTCTAAAAATGTTATATAATCTAGCTTTTTTCTATATTCACAACAAGTATTTTTATTAGTGTCTAGCTCAGAGTTAATATTATCAATTATGTTTTTCAATGTATTTTTATCAAAGTCACTAGAACTATTAAAAGTTAAATATTCTTTTGTTTTATTAAATCTTTTTTTAGTCAAAAGCAAGAAAGTTTCATCTAAGCTTTTAATTTTATAATTGATTTCATTTTTAAATTTATTAAAGTTAGATTTATCTGAAAGAACTTTATCAATTATTGTTTCTATAATAAAGTTTAATAGGTTATCTTTAATAAATTTTAACTGGCACTTTTTACATTCTATTATTTTATCTTGTGATTCAATAAACTTACCACCACAACTGCAGTGTAATTTCTTTTTAAAAAGAAAATTTGGAGTAACATCAACATTTTTAGAAAAATTTAATGATGAAAAGAATACATATACTTTTTTGAAACTTTCAGCATCAATAGTTCCACAAATATTTTTAGAAATGATTACAGCATCATCATCAAAAATATAAGTAGTATCATTTGATTTTTTTAAAGCAAACTTATATAATTCAAGCTCTTCAATGCTTTTAAACTCATCAGTATTATTTTTATCTTTAGAGAAACTAGATATATATCCACCATAAACTAATTTTTTTAGAGGGGTTTCTAGTTTAGACATTGGATGCTTTTTATTAGTTTTAGGGTCTATGATGAATTTATCTCTTACTATTTTAAATTTAGATAGAATATACTCTTTGCTTAAATCAGAATTATTTACATGATTTTTTATAGAATTTATAAAGTTATAAGCAGGAGTATCAATTTTAATATTTAATTTTTTAAATATTGAATCTTTTAAATTTAAATCTTTTTCAAATTCATTAAGTAGAATTTCAAGGGTGCTTTGGATATTTTTCAAAATATCTTTATAATTATCTTTATTTAAATTTTTTAATTCAATTTCTAAAGCAAGAGATTCAAAAATATATTTTAATACATCAAATTCAATAGGAACAGTAACATACTTAGATTTTGATATTTTATTATCATCATTGGTAATACGCTCATAACCAAAAAGAGAACCTTTACCAGTACTGTATGCACCTGAATTACGTCTTATTAATCTTCCGATAGAAGCTCTATAGTTTATTCTGTCAGGGTTCTAACTCAGCCAACATTACAGTTATATTATTTAAAAATTCACTTTGTGGTGAATCAATAGGCAATTGTTGTGATGAATCAGAAAAAAGCAATTTAATACCTAAAGAATCAAGAAGTCTTTCTGTTTGCTTCCAATCTTCATAGTTACGAACTAATCTATCTAGTCTATATATTATTAGAGTTTTGAAACAACCAGCTTTAGCATCAAGTAGTAATTTTTTAAAACCACTTCTTTCTTCTGGAGATGTTGATAATCCAGAAATTCTATCTGTATAGCTATTATAAACTAATAGGTTTTTCTCAAGAGCTTTTTCATTTCCTAATGCTATTTGAGCATTTATAGAGTTATTTTCCTTAGGAGATGATACACGGGCATAGATGGCAGCATATCGCTCGGGGTTTTTATTAATTAAATTAGCACTATTTTTCATTTATAAATCCTCCTATTGATTCATTTTTTATAATAAAGAATATTATGTTATCTACTAAGTTATTCCAACTTTCTTTATTATTTTCATAAGCTATTTTTACTGTATAATTTTTTTCTTTCAAAATAACTACCTCCTTTTAAAATTTTTTTATAATGCGTTATTAAAAAGTTATATAAAAAATAGCTTTTTATATAAAACATTCCAATTTACAATCCTATTATGTGTATTTAAAAGAAAAATATTCATAAAAATGAAATTCATAAAAATGAAAAAAAGATATTGAAATTAATCAATATCTTCTAGTTATATAACTTATTAAAATATTCAATTTCTGTGTTTAACTTGTCCATGAGGAGTTTAAAACTTTTTTTATCAGTAGATTTTAGAACTAATATTAAATTATCTGAAAGTTCCAAAATACTTTCATTTGTACATTTTAATGAGTTTCTTAAATTTTCATCAAATTCATCTGTATATTGGGGAATTAAACTTGGAATGGATAAATTTAATGTATTACAAAGCTTGGACAGCAAATTAATATTAAAAGCATCTGTTTTCCCATTTTCTAAATTATTTATAAATCCAGTAGATTTATTTAATTCTTTAGCTAACATTTCTGTAGTGTAATTTAGTTCTAATCTTTTGTTTTTTATAATTTCACCCAATTCAATAATACCGACATTCATAATAACCTCCAGTAATAACTTTATATAATTATTATGGACAAGTTTATAAAAACATATAACTAAAGAAATGAGTTTTGGTTTATAAATTTTAAGAGTATTGTTTCAGTAATTAGTGAGTAGGGATTTATGTTTTCTATAGCAAGTGAACTAGGGTCTATTATTTTATTTTCAACAAATAGTAAAGTAACTTTTCTTAACAAATCAGTTGATATTGAAATGTCTGTTTTTTCAGAGCTAATACTTCTTAAACTAGCTATATGTTTAATTTCTCTTAAAGAATCAGACTCTAAAGAATTTTCATTTTTATTAGAAATATCAGTTATTTTATTATTAAGATTTATAAAACTATTGATAACTTCTTTAAGCTCAGAATTTTTCTCGCTAAGTTTAGTTAAAGAATCACTTAGTCTATCTATTTCTTTTTGATAGTTAATAGTTTCAGAACCTATAAGTGTTATTTCTTTAGGTTCACTAGAATCTATTAGTTTTTTATTACCTAAAGTATCTGGTTTAATTTCATCAGATTTGTTTGATTTTGATAAGTCTTTATCAAAAAAAGAGTGTTGTAAACTTGAAATGTCATTTTTATTTTTTTCACAATTAGACTCAAGTTCACAATTATTAGTTTCCATAGAATTTTCTTTTTGTTCTTCAGCATCTACTTTAGACTCAAGGTAAGTATCTTTTAAAAGTTCTTTTCTTACTTCCCTAGTAAGATATTGAGTTATATTTTCTAAATTTAAGTCTTTACAATTTTTTAAAAAATCAATTCTGCTTTTAGGATTTTTACACTTTAAATAGTCATTTTTTATTGAGTCATTTTTATGTAAAAATTCTAAAGTTTTTTTTACATTTGAATCTTTGGGATTTGAAAAGTTTTGCATAATTAATCTCCTAAAATTATTCACATATCTTTATATGCTTACCATAAGAAAAATATTAGTTAATAAAAATAAAATATTTTATTTTTATTAAAAACATTAAAAGTGTATAAGATAGTTTGTTAAAAAAATATGATAAAATAAATATTATACAAAAATTTGGAGGACATTAAATTTATGATTACAGGTGATTTAAGAAGTAAGGTAGATAAGATTTGGGAAACTTTTTGGACTGGAGGGCTTACAAATCCATTAGAAGTTATAGAGCAGTTTACATATCTTTTATTTATTAAAGGACTAGATGATATAGAAACAAAAAATGAAGCAGAAGCTGTTTTATTAGGATTTGAACCAGAAAGAATATTTTCAGATAATGAGCAAGAATTAAGATGGAGCAAATTCTCTAATGAGGGAGATGCTCAAAAGATGTATGATATAGTTCAAAATAAGGTTTTTCCTTTTATTAAGAATTTACATGGAAATAAGGAATCAGCATATGCAAAGTATATGGGGGATGCTATATTCAAAATTCCAACTCCACTTATGCTTTCAAAAATAGTTGATGGAATAAATGGAATAGAGTTTAATAAGGACCAAGATACTAAAGGGGATTTATATGAATATTTACTATCAAAGGTTGCTACGGCTGGTACAAATGGACAGTTTAGAACACCAAGACACATTATTGATATGATAGTAAAGTTAATGAAACCAACACCAGAAGACATAATAGTTGACCCAGCAGCAGGTTCAGCAGGTTTCTTAGTATCTTCTCAACAATATTTAAGAGATAATCATAATGATTTATTTTATGTTCAAGGATTAAAGGAACATTTTAATAATACTATGTTCTATGGATTTGATATGGATAGAACTATGCTAAGAATTGGAGCAATGAATATGATGCTTCATGGAGTGGATAACCCTAGCATAGAATACAAGGATTCCTTATCAGAGGTTAATACAGATAAAGAAAAATTTACTTTAGTATTAGCAAATCCACCATTTAAAGGAAGCTTAGACTATGAAGCAGTAAGTGCAGACCTTTTAAAAGTAACAAAAACTAAGAAAACAGAATTATTATTCCTAGCATTATTCCTTAGAATATTAAAAACAGGGGGAAGATGTGCCTCAATAGTTCCAGATGGAGTTTTATTTGGAAGTACTAAAGGACACAAGGATATAAGAAAAGAAATAGTAGAAAATCATAAACTAGAAGCAATAATATCAATGCCAAGTGGTGTGTTCAAGCCATATGCAGGGGTAAGTACAGCTATTATGATATTCACAAAAACAGGCTCAGGAGGAACAGACAAAGTTTGGTTCTATGATATGAAAGCAGATGGATTCTCACTAGATGATAAAAGAAATCCAGTAGAAGAAAATGACATAAATGATATAATAGAAAGGTTTAGAGAGTTAGAAAATGAAGAAGATAGAAAAAGAACAGAGCAAAGCTTTTTTGTACCAGTAGAAGAAATAAGAGAAAATGGATATGACCTTTCAATAAATAAATATAAAGAAATAGAATATGAAGAAGTAGTTTATGATGCTCCAAGTGTTATTTTAGGAAGAATTAAAGAGCTTGAGAAAGAAATAACTAAGGAGTTAGAAGAATTAGAAGGAATGCTTGAGGTGAAATAATGATTAAGAATATAGAAAATCTTGATGGATGGAATATTGTAGGTTTACCTGATATAGTATTTTTTCAAGAAGGACCTGGTGTTAGAAATAATCAATATACAGATTCTGGAGTTAAATTAATTAATGTAGCTAATTTAAAAGATGGAAAGGTGTATTTAGAAAATACAGAAAGGTATATTTCGGAAGAAGAAGCTTATGGAAGATATAGACATTTTCTTGTTGATGAGGGTGATTTAATAATAGCTAGTTCGGGAATAAAGGTAGAATACTTTGATAAAAAAATGGGATTCATTAATAAAGAACATTTGCCTTTATGTATGAATACCAGTACAATAAGGTTTAAAACTTTAGATGAGAATATTTTAGATATAAAATATTTCGCATATTTTTTAAAAACAATTTATTTTAAAAAACAAATAGCTAGATTAATAACTGGTTCTGCACAATTAAATTTTGGACCGAGTCATTTAAAAAAAATAAAAGTTATTTTACCACCATTAAATATACAAAAGAAAATAGTTGAAGTATTAGAGAAGTCCCAATATGTGATAAATAAAAGAAGTGAACAAATAGAAGAATTAGAGTTATTAGTTAAATCGAAATTTATAGAGATGTTTGGTGACCCAATAAATAATCCCATGAAGTGGGAAGTTAAAAAAATGAAAGATATTTCAGTTAATATAATGAGTGGGAATACACCAAAAGGTGGAGAACAAGTTTATGTTGAAAGTGGAATTATGTTTTTAAGAAGTCAAAATGTATGGAAAAACAAATTATTATTAGATGATGTAGCTTATATAGACCAAGCAACACATAATAAAATGAAAAAAAGTAGCTTAAAAAATAAAGATATACTAATGACTAAAACAGGTAGAATAAATACAGAAAATAGTAGTTTAGGTAGAGCAGCAATGTTTTTAGGAGAAGATGATAGTGCAAATATTAATGGACACGTATATTTAATAAGGCTTCAAGAACAAATAATTAATGAGTTTGTTTTGTATATTCTTACAAGTAAAGAATATAGAGGATATATTAGAAGTGTCTGTGTTGGAGGAATTGATAAAAGACAGTTAAATAAAGAACATATAGAAGATTTTCCTATTATTTTTCCGCCGATAGAAAAGCAAAAGAAGTTTGTTAGTTATGTTAAACAAGTAGATAAATTGAAATTTGAAATGGAGCATAGTTTAAAAGAGTTAGAGGATAACTTTAATTCTTTAATGCAAAAAGCATTTAAGGGAGAGCTATTTAATTAATATAAGATTGAAGGAGAAGGTATTAGTGAAGGAATTTGAGTTGAATTTATATAAAGATATGGTTGATATCTACAAAAAGGCAGAAGAAAGTTGTGGATATAAGGCTCGTAGATTCTTGCAAATGATAAATGATAAAGGAGCTTTAATAACAGCTAAAACTCTTATAAATAAAGATTCTAATACAGAGGGGTTTATAGCTTTGTGGGAAAATAATAGATTGGATTTATCTTTAGAGGCTCTTATAGTAAGTGGAAAGTATGATGAACTTTTTACTGAAGAAGAAAAAAACATTTGCAAATATAGATTAAGAGATTATGGATATAAGATTTAAGTTAGGGGAATAAAGGTTATATGGATAATAATATGAGAAATGAAATAGAATCATGGGGAATTCCTAATATAGATGAACTAGAAGGCAGAAATATAAAGTTTGTATTTAATTCAAGTGAAATTAATAAAGAAAAAGACAGATTTATAGAGTTACATTGTGAAAAGTGGTCAGTAAAATTTTGTTTATATGATTTGACCAATGATATAGAGATATTTACTATGGAGTTTAAGGAAATGCCACAATATATGATATCTTTGACTAAGGAATTGCCAAATATTAAGTTAGAGTTATTAAATGTTATTGATTCATCTTTGAGAAGAAAGGGTATAGCATCTTATTATATAGAAAAGCTTAAAGAATATGCTATAAAGCATAATTATTCTTATATAAGAGTTACGCCTAGTCCAGATGCAGATATATTTAAAGCTCAAAGTAAGAATAACTCACTTAATTTAAAAGAACTAATAAATTTCTATGAGAGTAAGTCAACATCTGAAATGCCGATAAAAGTTTTGAAAATATAAATAATTAGATAGTTAAGTTAAAACTTAGCTATCTTTTTTATTTGATTTAATAATATATAAATTGATATAATTTTACTATAATTAGAAATTAATACATTTTAACATAGAAATTTAAGGAGAAATTTAATGGGGAGAAATTTTGAATTTTTAAAAGGCAAGAAACAGTTTGAGGGATTTAGTGCACAATGCTTTGAGGCTGAAAAGAGTATTATTGTAAGTCCAGCTACTTGTGCAATTTTATCAAGAAGAGCTTTAGAACTTGCTGTTAAATGGGTTTATGGTAATGATTCAGAGCTATTTTTACCGTACCAAGATAATATAAGTTCATTAATTCATAATGATAGTTTTCGTGAGCTTATTGATTCAAGTATGTTTAATATCTTAAAGTATGTAATAAAGCTTGGAAATGTAGCTGTTCATACTAATAAGCCTATTAGTAGAGAGGAAGCTATTTTATCATTACACAATTTACATCAATTTGTTAGTTGGATAGATTATTGTTATGCAGATGATTATACTGCTACTGACTTTGATGAAGGATTACTTCATGAAGGTGATAATAAGAGAACTAGACCAGAGGAACTTAATAATCTTTATGAAAAATTAAGCTCTAAGGATAGAAAGCTTGAAGAAGTAATTGATGAAAATAAAGAGAAAAGAAAACTTGGAACTGAGAAGAGAAAAGAAAATACAGCAAATAATACTTTTAAAGTGGATGATATAAGTGAAGCTGAAACTAGAAAAAGATATATTGATGTAGAGTTAAAATTATCTGGATGGACCTTTGGTAAGGATATTCAAATAGAAGTAGAAGTAAATGGAATGCCAAATGAATCAGGATTAGGATATGTTGATTATGTTCTTTATGGAGATAATGGAAAACCTTTAGCTGTAGTTGAAGCTAAGAGAACAAGTGTTGATGAAAAAAAAGGACAACAGCAAGCTAAACTTTATGCTGATTGCTTAGAAAAACAGTATAATCAAAGACCAGTAATATTTTTAACTAATGGATTTAGATATTATATATGGGATGACTGTGGAGATAGAGAAGTATTTGGATTCTATAAAAAATCAGAACTTAAATTGATGATAGATAGAAGAATATCTAAGAAAAGTTTAAAAGATATAAAGATTAGTGATGAAATATCAAATAGATATTATCAAAAGGAAGCAATTACTTCAGTAGCAGAAGCTTTTGAAAGAAATCAGAGAACAGCTTTATTAGTTTGTGCAACTGGAACAGGTAAAACAAGGACTGCTATTTCTATAGTTGATGTTTTATCAAGACATAACTGGGTAAAAAATGTTTTATTCTTAGCAGATAGAAAAGCTCTAGTTAAACAAGCTAAGAAAAACTTCTCTAAACTATTACCTAATCTATCACTATGTAATTTATTAGATAGCAGAGATAATCCAGAAGAATCAAGAATGGTTTTCTCAACTTATCCTACAATGATGAATGCTATAGATGACACTAAATCTAAAGATGGAGATAGACTATTTACTCCAGGGCATTTTGATTTAATAATAATTGATGAATCACATAGAAGTATTTATAAGAAATATAAATCAGTATTTGATTATTTTGATGCTTATTTAATAGGATTAACTGCTACTCCAAGAGATGAGATAGATAAAAATACTTATGATATATTCAATCTTGAAAAAGGAGTACCTACTTATGCATATGAGTATGAAAAGGCTGTAGAAGATGGGTATTTAGTTGATTATAGAACTATTGAAATTAAATCTAAAATTCTTGAAGGTGGAATTAAGTATGATGACTTAAGCCAAGAAGAGAAAGAAGAGTATGAAATGATGTTTGATGATGATGAAAACATTGGAGATGAAATAAGTAGTTCTGCTATAAATCAATGGTTATTCAATGCTGATACAATAGACTTAGTTTTAAATAAACTTATGACTGATGGTTTGAAAATTGAAGGTGGAGAAAAGCTTGGTAAAACAATAATTTTTGCTAAGAATTCTAGACATGCTAAAGCTATAGTTGAAAGATTTAATAAGCTTTATCCAGAGTGTGGTGGAACATTTGCAAGAGTTGTAGAACATAAAACCCCTTATGTTGAAAATATAATAGATGATTTTTCAGATAAAGATAAAATGCCACAAATAGCTGTTTCAGTAGACATGCTTGATACAGGAATAGATATACCAGAGATATTAAATCTTGTGTTCTTCAAAAAAGTAAGAAGCAAAACTAAGTTCTGGCAGATGATAGGTAGGGGAACTAGATTGTGTCCTGACTTACTTGGAATAGGTTTTGATAAAGAAGAGTTCTTAATATTTGATTTCTGTAATAACTTTGAATTCTTTAGAGTTAATCCTAAAGGTTTTGAAGGTAATAAGGTAGAAAGTCTTACAGAAAGATTATTTAATGTAAAAGTTGATATAGTTAAAGAACTTCAAGATATAAAATATCAAGATGATGAAAAGTATGTTAATTATAGAAATGAATTGTTAGGCGAATTAATAAAATCTGTACAAGCGTTAAATGATGAAAATTATTTAGTTAGAATGAACATAGGTGTTGTTCATAAGTATAAAGATGAGAAGGCTTGGAATGCTATTGGTGCCATAGAGCAAAATGAGATTAAAAAACATATATCTCCAATAATTAAATCTATAAATGATGATGAACTAGCTAAAAGATTTGATTTACTTATATATGTGATTCAGTTAGCTAACTTACAAAATATTGTTTTAAAGAAGGGTATAAAGTCAGTAATGGAAACAGCTGATAAGTTATCTAAGTTAGGAACAATACCAGAGATAAAAGAAAAGAAAGCTATTATAGAAAGAATAGTAGAGCCTGAATTCTGGGAAAGTGCTGATATATTTGATATGGAGAATGTGAGAGAGGCTTTAAGAGATTTAATAAAGTATTTAGAAAAAAGCACTCAAGGAATATATTACACAAAATTTAGTGATTCAATAATATCAGAAGAAAGCCACTCATCAATGTACAATGTTAATGACCTTAAAAGTTATAGAAAGAAAGTTGAATTTTATCTAAAAGAACATAAAGATGAGTTAGCTATATACAAACTTAGAAACAATAAAAAATTAACTGAGCAAGATATACAAACATTAGAAAGAGTTCTATTTAATGAGCTTGGAAGCAAAGAAGAATATGAAAAAGAATATGGAAAAATACCAGTAACTCAATTAGTAAGAAAAATACTAGGATTAGATAGAAATGCTGCTAATGAAGCTTTCTCAGAATTTTTAAATAACCAAAGTTTTAATAGTTCACAAATACATTTTGTTAAGCTTATTGTTGATTACATTGTTAAGAATGGATTTATAGAAAACAATAAAATCTTAACAGAAGACCCATTCAGAAGTGTTGGAAGCATAATAGATTTATTTGCGAACAATGTCGATGAAGGAACAAAACTTATAAAAACTATAAACGAAATAAGAGAAAATGCATTATAGTTTGATAAAAGAAAAGGAGAATTAGAATTACGCCAAAATAAGACAAGCATATAATTCTAATTTTATTAAAATTTTATAGTAGGTAATAGGGTGGTTGTGGTATACCGATACCACCCTATTACCTACTATAAATAAAAGTAAATGTATTTTCGGTATAATTTAACTATGAAAAGGAGAGAGTTATATGATTAATTATAAAGGAAATAGATGGTATAAGTGTGATTTTCATTTGCATACACCTGCAAGTGAGTGCTTTGCTGATAAAAGCATCACAGCAGAAGATTTTATAGAAAAAGCTATAGAAGAAAATTTAGATTGTATAGCTATAACTGACCATAATAGTTGTGAATGGATTGAAGAAGTAAGAAAAGCTTCTAAAGATAAAAATATTATTGTTTTTCCAGGTGTTGAGATAACTTGTAGTGATAGTAAAGTTCATTTGCTAATTTTATTTGATACTGATTGCAATATTGATGATATAAAATATTTTTTAAGAGATTCAGAAGTTAAAAAAAATGAAGATGGAGAATTATACACTAAAAAAGGTATTTCAGACATAGTGGAAAAAGCTAATGATGCAAAGGCTTTAGTAATACCAGCACATATAGATGATTTTAATGGACTATATAAAGTAGATACTCGTGTAATTAATGATTTTTTAGATTTAGATAGTATTAAAGCTGTTCAAATGGTACATAAAGAAATAGTTATAGGGCTTGATAGTGAAGAAAAAACAGAAGAAGATATTTTAGATGAACTTCAAAAAATAAGACATGTTAATTACGAAGATGCAAAGAAATATTTAGCATGTGCAAAAGTTATAAAAGAAAAGGAATTAGGAATTTTAACATTCTCAGATAATCCTAATAGTGAAGGAGATAGTAAACATGGATTATGGGGAATTGGAAAACAATATAGCTGGATAAAAATGTCTGAAAATCCGAATTTGGAAAGTTTAAGACAAGCTCTATTATTCCCTAATAATAGAATAAAAAATTGTTTTCAAAAAAATAATGGCAGATATAAAATGCCTGATTTGTGGATAAAAAAAGTTAAAATATCTAATATAGAATTATTAGATGAAGATTCTTTAGAGGTTGAATTTAATCCTCAATTAAATACATTAATTGGTGGTAGGGGTAGTGGAAAGTCAACTATTATAAGATTTTTAACAGGGGTTTTCTTCGATAAGAATATGAAACAATTAGATGAAATATTTGGAGAGTTTAAAAATTTCTATCAAATAAAGAATAAAGGGCTAGGAGTTTTAAAAAAAGATACAGAAATTGAAGTTGAACTAGTAAAAAATAATATTGTTTATAGGGTAACAAAGAAAAATATTAAAAATATTGAATCTAATTCAGATGTTATTATAGAAAGATTAAATGATAATGAAAACTTTGAAAAAATTGAAGATATATCTGTAGAAGATTTCTTTAAAATAGATATATATAATCAAAAGCAAATATATGAATTAGCTAAGAATACAAATATACTAAGAGAGAAAATTGATTCTTTGTCTAATAATTTAGATAATATGAAGAATGAGGCTAATGATTTAGATAATATGAAGAATGAGGCTAATGATTATTTAAATGATTATGAAAAAAAATTCTTGTGTATAAAAGCTACTGAACAGGAAGTAGCTCTTAAAAAGAAAATATTAGCAGAGATAAGAGATTTAAATGAAAAAATAGAAACTTATAATCAAAGTGGAATTAATGAGGTTATAAATAAATATAAAGAATATAATAAACAACTAGAAGTTTCAAGAAAATATTTTAAGCATATAGATGAAAAAATAAAAATATTAGAGGAAAAGAGAGAAACTTTGTTGTTAAAGTTTTCTGTTGCAGAAGATTTTGCATTAGAAAAAGAAATACAGGAATTAATAGATGAAAGTCAAATAAAAATAGAAGGGACTATAAATTATATAAATAAAATAGTTGAAAGATTAAATGAAATTAAGGTAGAATATGCAAATAGAGTTAAGCAAAGTGATTTTTATAGAGAATTTGATAGGATTGATAATAACTATAAAGAAGCACTTAAGAAATTACAAGAAAAGGGTATTGATGTGAGTGAAGTAGATAAGTTAATAAAACTTCAACAAGAAAAACAAAATAAATTAGAAGAAATAGAAAAAAAAGAAAAAACATTAAATGAAGAATATAAAAATCTAAAAGAGTTAAGAAATAATTATATTAGTAAAAGAAGAGATATAACTAATGAGAGAAATTCCATATCAAGTAAATTGTTGAATGAAACTATAAGAATAAGAGTAAATACGTTTAGAGATAAAGATGATTTTAAATTGAAATTTAGAAGGATAATAGATAAGCAAACTGGATTTGATGCTGACATAGAAAAGGTTACGGAATTTTGTTTTAATGGGGGCGAATTTAGTAGTAGGATAGAAAAATTTTATGAAAATATATATAATTTAAAGTATAACAATGTTCAAATAGAAGGATATAGTGGAAGGTTTATAAATGTTTTAAAAGAGTTAAAAGATTCCAGTATAGCTGAATTAGGAATACTTTTACCAGAAGATGAAATTAAGATACAATATAAATCAAAAAATTCAGGCGAATATAAGCCTATTCATAATGCTTCAGCAGGTCAAAGAACTTCTGCAATATTAACATTTATTCTTTCTGATGGTGCAAATCCTCTTATATTAGACCAACCAGAAGACGATTTAGATAATCATTTAATATATAGTTTGATTGTTGAAGGATTAAAAGCTTCCAAAGAAAATAGACAAATTATAGTTGTTACACATAATGCTAATATACCAGTTAATGGAGATGCAGAACTTATAATATCAATGAATTCATCATCAAAATCAGTTAATGTATTAGAAGCTGGAACTTTAGAAAATGAAAAAATTAAGCATGAAATTTGTAGTGTTATGGAAGGCGGAGAAAGCGCATTTAGAATGAGAGCAAGTAGATATGGAATAAGAAATATTTAAATATAAAAACTATAGGGAGCGTTTAATTCCCTATAGTTTTTATATTAATTTATGTTTTTTTAGTTTTTTAAATTGAGCTCTGGTTGGATATTTCAAATAAGATTCAAACTTATAAATATCAACAGGACTAATATTACACTCATGAGCTAAATCTTTCTGAGTGTAATTTAGTTCTTTTCTATTATCATAAATTGTTTTGGCATAATCGCTTAATACAAATAAGTAATATTCATCTGATATAAAGGTATAAGGAATCATAAATAGTCCACAAAAAGTTTTAAAGTGTTCAGGTGAAAGGTAACCTTCATCTAAAACAATTGGAAAATGCACTTCTATAAAGATTTCTATATTTTCTATGTATTCTTCTTCACTAAATTCAAAGTCAGTTACAATTTTATAATATTTCTCTTTCATTGATTTTTTTAAAGTCTCTTTATATACGTTAAATTCTATGTTTCCTGCAGATGGGAATTGGTTATCAAAATGGTTGTTATACCTGATGTTATATTGAGAGAAATTGAAAAATATATTCCTAAGATGTATAAATGTTTAATGGAGATATATAAGCACATTGGAGAAGATGATGAGGAAAAAGTAATAAAAGAGCAGTATTCTTTAATTGATGGAATATCTATAGATTTCGGAGTAATGCAAAAAACAAGAAGATCCTTTGTTATAAAATGTGATTTTTCTTGGGATGATATAGGTACTTTCTCAGCTCTAAGTAGGTTTTTAGAGCCTAATGGAAATAATAGAACTTCAGATAATGTTTTTTTAGAGGAATGTGAGAATTGTTCCGTTTTTGGAAAGGAAAAATTAATAATAGGATTTGGAATAAAAGATTTAGTATTAGTTGATGCAGGAGATGTTATTTTAGTCATGGATAAGGATAGGGACCAAGAAATTAAGCATCTATTAAATTCTATTAGTGGTAAGAAGGAATTTAAAGAATATCTATAAGTTTATAACTTATGTAAAAAAAGTCCTATATCGTACACTTTAAGTGTATGATATAGGACTTTTTAGTTACTATTTAGTTAAGAAGATATAAAATTATTTAAAATTAAAATTTAATTAAAATATAACTAATTTTAATCCTTAAAATATGTTATAAATATATTTTTATGTTATTATAGTAATAATATAAGTTTGAACTTTACGGAGGCATTGTTTTATGAGTGATAGAATTGTAGATTTTAATCAATTAAAAAATAAAGCGAGAGATAAAGATATAGATAAATTTGAGTCATATATTTATGATTTATATTATTCAGTAGCTCAAGGAAAAATGAGTATGATGGATCTTTCTAGAGAGATAACTAAATATATGAATGAAAATAATATTTCTCAAGAAAAGTTTTTAAATATTCAAACAGAAATGCTTAAGAGATATGGATTCGATATGGGTAATATTGAAGGACAAATGAAAAACTTAGGGATAGATATGAGTAGCTTAGGAATTCAAGGTGGAGATTATGAAAATTTAAGAAAAACTTTGAGTTTTCAAGAGAAGTATAAGGGAAAAGTAAAAACATCTACTGTTACTACATATTTTATTAAAAATGAAAAAAATGATATTGAATTAATTTTAGAAAATAATAAAGTTCTTATAACTAGTACTAAAAACATAGATCTTCAAGACAGTGAATTAAATGAATTCTTATGTTCATACAAAAAAACTCTTTCAGATGATCTTTTAGATATAAGAATTTGTGAAAATGTAGGACAATATAACTATTAAGTTATATTTTGATAAAGCTAGGAATGTAAGTTTTTCATTCCTAGCTTTTGAAATTTAGGAACTTTTATTTTAAAAATGCAATAATTTTAAGAATTATATAGATGAATTTGGTTAAAACTTTAGATAAGTAATGATTTCATACAAAAATCAATTATTAATTAATAATTAATTAATAAATTAAATATGTTTTTGTAATATACTTTTAATTAATATGAAATATCATATTAATAAGAAACTTTTTAAAAGAGATTAGAGGTAATAAATTATGCTAATTAACACTCATATTCTTATTGCACAAAATATATTAAGAGATATTAATGTAGATTTTAAAATAAGTGATAAAAATTTTATATATGGAAATATAAAACCTGATATGGTTTCAAAATACAAATTAAAGAAGCATTATTTAGATGAATCTTTTGATATGATAGTTAATAAGATAAAAAAACTAGCATCACTTAGTATGTATTACTTTAAAAAGAAATTTTCGGTAAGTAGATTTAGTCAGGAACTAGGAGTTATATGTCATTTTATATGTGATTTTTTCTGTGTTCCTCATAGTGAAAGATGGGAGTTCAAACATAGCATGAATAAACATGTTAAATATGAAAAAGAGTTATCTAATTTTGCTAAAACATATATTCCATCAAAAGATGATTTTAAAATATTGGGTAATATGTCTGTGGAGTTTTTCTTAGAAGAAGTTCATAAGCTATATAGAAAAAGAGAGAATTATGAGAATGATATGAAGTATGCATATTTTGTATGTAAAAGTATAGTTAAATATATAAATGATTCTATAGTTATAAATACAAAGACTGCTTATTCTGAAGCTATAGCTTGATGTAAATATTTTCTTTAATTTATGAAATATGTTAAAATTAATTGTATAGTATATTGATTAAACTAATTTTTATAATAGAAAGGAAATGAGATGGGGAGTAAGGTAAATGAACCTATATATAAGCAAATTGCTTTAGATATTGCAGGTAGGATATATAATAATGACATAAAGGTAGGACAAAAGATATATGGTAGATCAACTTTAGCAAGCAGTTATAATGTATCACCAGAAACTATTAGAAAAGCTATTAAATTATTAGAGGATATGAATGTGGTATCATCAAGCAAGGGTAGTGGAGTAACAATTGTTTCAAAAGACAATGCTTATAATTTTATAAATAGGTTTCATTCAATTGAAAGTGTGACATCTTTAAAACATGATATAGAATCTTTAATGGAAGAGAAAAAGGCCATAGAAAAAAATATAGGTGAAATTATAGATAGAATAGTAGATTATTCTAATAGGCTTAGATATACAAATCCTTTAACACCTATAGAAATAGAATTACCAAAGGATTGTACTCTTATAGGCAAGAGTGTTTCAGACTCAAAGTTTTGGCAAAATACAAAGGCTACTATTGTTGCCGTAAGAAGAAATGGAGAGTTAATAATATCTCCTGGACCATATTTAAAATTTGAAAAAAATGATAATATACTCGTAGTTGGAGAAGAAGAAATATTAAAAAAGATAGAAATATTTTTTAGTAAATAATTACAAAAAGGTTGTACCAATAATTTTTTGATACAGCCTTTTTTTATTGCATTTTTTACAAAAGAGACATATAATATAAATGAACATATGAACAAGTGCTCATATGTTTAAATGAATAATAGGAGTTAAAAATATGGATAATAATAAAATAGAAAGTTGTAACTGTTCTTATATACACGAAGATATATTAAATAGGGTGAAAGAACATTTACCAAAAGAAGAAGTACTTTATGAATTGGCAGAAATATTTAAAGTTTTTGGGGATTCAACAAGAATAAAAATTTTATGTGCCCTTTTTGAGGGAGAAATGTGTGTGTGTGATATGTCAGAACTATTAGGTGTAAGTCAATCAGCAGTATCTCACCAATTAAGAGTTTTAAAGCAAGCTAGGTTAGTTAAATTTAGAAGAGAGGGCAAAACTGTCTACTATTCTCTAGCTGATGACCATGTTAAACACATATTTAATGAAGGTTTAGACCACGTTTTAGAGTAAAGGAGATATTAGTCATGAAAGATATAAAACTTTATTTAGAAGGATTAAATTGTGCAAACTGTGCTGGTAAAATTGAAGATAAAGTTAATAAACTTACTGATGTTGATGAAGCTGTCCTTAATTTTTCAACAAAACTTTTATTGATAACTCCTAAAGAAAGTGTTTCAGAAGAAGAGTTAGAAGAGAAAGTTAAAAAAATAGTTTTAAATTTAGAGCCAGATGTTAAAGTTCTAAAGGATAAAAATAGAGTGAAATCTTCATCTAATACATGTAATGATGGATGTTGTGGAGATGGACAATCACATAAACACAATAATGAAGAGAGTCATTCTCATGAACATGGACATTCTCATAATCATGGAGGAAGTAATTTAGGAGTAGAAAAGAAAGAACTTTTTAGATTAGGTATAGCTTTAGCTCTATTTATAATAGGAATGATAGTTAATTTAGATAAAATGTATGAGTTTATTATATTTGGAGTAGCTTATATTATAGCTGGAGGAGAAGTTCTTTTAAGAGCATTTAAAAATATTTTAAGAGGACAAGTATTTGATGAAAACTTCTTGATGGCTATAGCTACAATTGGAGCCTTTGCTATAGGAGAGTTTCCAGAAGGGGTAGCAGTCATGCTTTTCTATGAAGTAGGAGAAATGTTCCAAGATTATGCTGTAAATAAGTCAAGAAAATCAATATCTGATTTAATGAATATAAGGCCAGACTTTGCCAACTTAATCACTCTTAATGGAGAGGAAAAAAGAGTATCTCCAGAAAGTGTTAATGTAGGATCAATAATAGTAGTAAGAGCAGGAGAAAAAGTTCCTCTAGATGGAGTAGTTTTATCAGGAGAAGCAACTCTTGATGTATCTGCATTAACAGGAGAATCTTTACCAAAAGAAGTTCAGGCAAAAGACGATGTATTAGCAGGATCAATAAATAAAAGTGGATTATTAAAAATAAAAGTAACAAAAAGTTTTGGAGAATCTACAGTTTCTAAAATATTAGATTTAGTTGAAAATGCAGGAAACAAAAAATCACCAACAGAGAAATTTATAACTAAGTTTGCAAGATATTATACACCAGTAGTTGTATTCTCTGCTTTAGCCCTTGCAATTATTCCTCCTTTGGTAATAAGTGGAGAAAGTTTCTCGCAATGGATTTCAAGAGCCTTAATATTTTTAGTTGTTTCATGTCCATGTGCTTTAGTAGTATCAATACCACTTGGATATTTTGCTGGAATTGGTTTAGCTTCTAAAAATGGTATTTTAATAAAAGGAAGTAACTATTTAGAGGCGCTAAATAATGTGGAGAGTATAGTTTTTGATAAAACGGGAACACTAACAAAAGGTACATTTAAAGTTAAAAAATCAGAGAGCACAAGCAAATTAACCAATGAAGAATTATTAAAATTAGGAGCTTATGCTGAATATTACTCAAATCATCCAATTGCTAAATCTATAGTAAGTGAATTTAATGATGAAATTAATAAAGCTTTAATTTCAAATTATGAAGAGATTTCAGGAAAAGGAATAAAAGTAGACATTAATGGAGAAACATTCTTAGCAGGTAACTCAAAGTTAATGGATATGTTTAATATAAAGATTACTCTAATTAATGAAATAGGTACTGTTGTTTATTTAGCAAATGAAAAGATTGAGTTAGGATATATAGTTATTTCAGATGAAATAAAAGAAGATTCTAAAGAAGCTATAAGTGGATTAAAAGAAATAGGAGTTAAGCAAACAATTATGCTAACTGGTGATAATGAGAAAGTTGGAGATAGTGTTGCTAAAGAATTAGGTCTAGATAAAGCATATTGTAGTTTATTACCGCAAAATAAGGTTGAAAAATTAGAGCAAATATTTGAAAATAAGAGTAAAGACAAAAAAGTTGTTTTTGTTGGAGATGGAATTAACGATGCTCCTGTATTAGCTAGAGCAGATATAGGAATAGCTATGGGGGGAGTTGGATCAGATGCAGCAATAGAGGCAGCAGATGTGGTAATAATGGATGATAAACCAAGTAAGATAATAAAAGCAATAAAAATAGCGAAGAAAACAAATAAAATTGTATGGCAAAATATAATTTTTGCTTTAGGTGTTAAAATTATAATATTAATATTTGGTGCTTTAGGAATGGCTAATATGTGGGAAGCTGTATTTGGAGATGTAGGTGTAACCTTAATAGCAGTAATAAACTCAAGCAGAATATTAAAAAATAGAAATTTATAGATGTGAAAATTGTCTAATGTTGTTGACAGAATGTAGTTTTTTTGCTATCTTAATATGGTAAGAATACTTTCAGGCATAGGGTATAGATTGTAAATAATTCCCTTAAACTTTTATATTAAACATTATTAAATGTTTAAATAGGCTTGTGTGCATGTAGGGTTTTAGCCACACAAGCCTTATTTTTTTTGCAAAAATTTATTATAAAGTTATAATATAATGGTAAAAATTTAATAGTATTAATTGTAGAATATAAAAAATGCAATTAAATGTAAAAAATACACTTTAATACATATATTTTTGATAGTTAGACCAAAAGAATGTTAAAATATAGACAAACTTTTTGGGATATGGTAATATTTTAGAAGGTTAAATTTGTAATTTTATCATTTGATTTTAAAATACAATCTAAAAAGTAATTACTTTTTAAAAAAAGAAAAAATTTTAGAAAGAGGTGCTATTAAAATGGAAAAGAAAAAAGGCATATCTATGGCCGTTATAAAAAGATTGCCTAAATACCACAGATATTTACAAGAATTGATGGAAAATGATGTTGATAGAATATCTTCAAAAGAGTTAAGTGAAAAAATAGGATTTACTGCTTCTCAAATAAGACAGGATCTTAATTGTTTTGGAGATTTTGGGCAACAGGGATATGGATATAATGTAAAAGAGTTATACAATAATATAGGAAATATATTAGGACTTACAAGAGACTATAATACAGTTATAATAGGAGCTGGTAACATAGGTCAGGCTATTGCAAATTATAGTAGTTTCAACAGATTGGGCTTTAAATTAAAAGGTATTTTTGATGCTAACCCAAGAATGTTTGGGATAAAAATAAGAGATGTTGAAATACAAGATGTAGAGAATTTAAAAGATTTCGTAAAAGAAAATGATGTTGAAATAGGTATAATTTGTGTTCCAAGAACAAATGCTCAAAAGGTATGCGATGATCTTATAGCTGGAGGAATCAAAGGCATATGGAACTTTGCTCCTATAGATCTTCAGGTACCAAAAGATATAGGAGTGGAGAATGTACATTTAAGTGAAAGTATGATGACTTTAGTATATCTTTTAAATCATAATGATGATAAATAAATTGGATTTATTTTGTAAAAAATAATTAATATGGAAAAATAGTAATATATTTTCAAAAATATATTGAAAAATCTATTTTTAGGTTTTATAATTTAATTGAAGTACTTGGTACTTCAATTATTTTTTTTGTTTTTGTTTGTTATAAAATTAACAATAATTTCTGTGAAAAAGTATAGAAAGAAAATGTTGAGTTATTAATTAATGGTTGTTTAGTTATTTAAAACCATATATTCGCTATGGTATGTAAGGGAGGAAATACAATGGAATTAAATAATGTAATCTTTGAAAAAGAAGGAAACATTGGGGTTTTAACAATTAACAGACCTAAGGCATTAAATGCGCTAAACTCAGAAACTTTGAAAGATTTATATAATGCTATAAATCATATAGAAAAACAAGATGATATATATGTTGTTATTTTAACAGGTGCTGGAAATAAATCATTTGTTGCAGGTGCTGATATATCAGAAATGAAAGACCTAAATGAAGAAGAAGGTAAAGAATTTGGACTTTTAGGTAATAAAGTATTTAGAAGATTAGAAAAAATAAACAAGCCTGTAATTGCCGCTATAAACGGTTTTGCTTTAGGTGGTGGATGTGAGATTTCTATGGCTTGTGATATAAGAATAGCAACTACAAAGGCTAAATTTGCTCAACCTGAGGTTGGATTAGGAATAACTCCAGGTTTTGGAGGAACTCAAAGATTACCAAGAATAGTTGGAATTAGTAAAGCTAAAGAACTTATTTATACAGGTGATATGATAAAGGCTGATGAAGCTTTAAAAATTGGTTTAGTAAATAAGGTTGTTGAACCAGAGAATTTAATGGAAGAAGCAATGTCAATAGCTAAGAAAATAGCTGCTAATGCACCAATAGCTGTTAAGTTATGTAAAGATGCAATTGATAGAGGAATGAAAGTTGATATAGATTCAGCGGTAGTTATAGAAGCTGAGGATTTCGGAAAATGTTTTGATACAGAAGATCAAAAAGAAGGTATGAGTGCTTTTATAGAAAGAAGAGAAAAGAACTTTAAAAACAAGTAATTTTTGAACAAAATGGTTGTGTGGATTTAAGGAGGGTAATTAAAATGAACTTTCAATTAACAAGAGAACAAGAATTAGTTAAGCAAATGGTTAGAGAATTTGCGCAAAATGAAGTTAAACCAATAGCGGCAGAAATAGATGTAACAGAAAGATTCCCTATGGAAAATGTTAAGAAAATGGCTAAACTAGGAATGATGGGAATTCCTTTTAGTAAAGAATATGGAGGAGCTGGTGGAGATACTTTATCTTACATCTTAACTGTTGAAGAGTTATCAAAAGTTTGTGCTACTACAGGGGTTATAGTTTCAGCTCATACTTCATTATGTGCTTCATTAATAGATCAATTCGGTACTAAAGCTCAAAAGGAAAAATATTTAACTTCACTTGCAAAAGGAGAAAAATTAGGTGCTTTTGGATTAACTGAACCAGGAGCAGGTACAGATGCTGCAGGACAACAAACTACAGCCGTATTAGAAGGAGATAATTATATCTTAAACGGAAGTAAAATCTTTATAACAAATGGTGGAGTTGCAGATATTTTCATAATCTTTGCTATGACTGATAAGAGTCAAGGTACAAGAGGGATTTCAGCTTTCATAGTTGAAAAGAATTTCCCCGGGTTCTCAATTGGTAAGTTAGAAGACAAAATGGGTATACGAGCTTCTTCAACAACTGAGTTAATCATGGAAAACTGTGTTGTTCCAAAAGAAAACTTAATTGGAAGAGAAGGAAAAGGATTTGGAATAGCAATGAAAACTTTAGACGGTGGTAGAATAGGTATAGCTGCTCAAGCCTTAGGTATAGCAGAAGGAGCTTTAGAAGAAGCTGTTGCTTATATGAAAGAAAGAAAACAATTTGGTAGATCATTATCTGCATTTCAAGGATTACAATGGATGGTAGCAGAATTGGATACTAAAATTGAAGCAGCAAGATTTTTAGTATATAAAGCAGCTTGCTTAAAAGAAGAGGGTAAACCATATTCTATAGATGCTGCAAGAGCTAAATTATTCGCTGCAGATGTAGCTATGGAAGTTACAACTAAGGCAGTTCAATTATTTGGTGGGTATGGATATACTAAGGAATACCCAGTAGAAAGAATGATGAGAGATGCTAAGATAACTGAGATTTACGAAGGAACTTCAGAAGTTCAAAAAATGGTTATCGCAGGAAGTATATTAAGATAATTTTAGGAGGGCTTTGAGATGAAAATAGTAGTTTGCTTAAAACAAGTGCCAGATACAACAGCTGTTAAAATAGATCCAAAAACAGGAACTCTTATAAGAGATGGAGTTCCATCAATAATAAACCCAGAGGACAAACATGCTTTAGAAGCTGCATTACAATTAAAGGATAATAATGGTGCAGAAGTAACTGTATTAAGTATGGGACCACCTCAAGCTAAATTATCTTTAAGAGAAGCTTTGTGTATGGGAGCTAATAAAGCAATTCTTATAACTGATAGAGCATTTGCAGGTGCAGATACATTAGCTACTTCAAAGGCTTTAGCTGGAGCATTAAAGAAATTAGAATATGACATAATATTTGCAGGAAGACAAGCTATTGATGGAGATACTGCACAAGTTGGGCCAGAAATAGCTGAACATTTAAATATTCCTCAAGTAACTTATGTTCAAGATGTTAAAGTTGAAGAAGATGGATTATTAGTAAATAGAGCTTTAGAAGATGGATATGAATTAATAAAAGTTGAGACTCCAGTACTTTTAACTGCTATAAAAGAGTTAAATGAGCCAAGATACATGAATGTTAGAAGTATATTTGAAACATCTGATGATGAAATCTTAGTATGGTCAGCTGATGATATAGATGTAGATAAAGCTGAATTGGGATTAAAAGGATCTCCAACAAAAGTTAAGAGATCAATGACTAAAGAAGCTAAAGGTGCAGGAGAAATAGTTAAAGAATCACCTAAAGATTCAGTTAATTATGTACTAGGCAAATTAAAAGAAAAACACTACATCTAAGGAATATAGGAGGTATTTAAGATGAATAAAGCAGATTTCAATGGCGTTTGGGTTTTTGCAGAGCAAAGAGAAGGTAAATTACAAAAAGTTTCATTAGAATTATTAGGTGAAGGTAGAAAAATAGCTGATAAATTAGGATCAAAATTAACAGCGTTATTAATAGGAAGTAAAGTTGAAAAATTAGTTGAAGATTTATCAAGACATGGTGCTGATGAAGTATTAGTTGTTGATTCTAAAGAGTTAGAACATTACACAACTGATGGATATACTAAAGCTATATGTGAATTAGCTAATGCTAAAAAACCAAATATAATCTTTATAGGAGCAACATTCATAGGAAGAGACTTAGGTCCAAGAGTTGCTGCAAGATTAGAAACAGGATTAACTGCTGACTGTACATCTTTAGATGTTGATGTTGAAAGTGGAGATTTATTAGCAACAAGACCAGCCTTTGGTGGTAACTTAATGGCTACAATCGTATGCCCAGATCATAGACCACAAATGGCTACAGTAAGACCAGGAGTTTTTGAAAAACTTCCATTAGGAGAAAATGATGCAACTTTAGAAAATGTTGAAGTGAAATTTAACTCTAATGATATAAGAACAAAAATTATTGAAATAGTTAAAGAACATAAAGATATTGTTGATATATCAGAAGCTAAAATATTAGTTGCTGGTGGTAGAGGTATTGGTTCAGAAGAGAACTTTAAAATGCTTAAAGAATTAGCAGAAGTTATGAATGGATCAATAGCAGCTTCAAGAGCAGCAGTAGAAAAAGGATGGGTAGATAAAGATTACCAAGTTGGACAAACAGGAAAAACTGTTAGACCAAATATATATGTAGCTTGTGGTATATCAGGAGCTATTCAACATGCTGCTGGTATGCAAGATTCAGATATGATAATAGCTATAAATAAGGATGCTAATGCTCCAATAATGAAGATTGCTGACTATGCAATAGTTGGAGATGTAAATAAAGTTATTCCAGAATTCATAGCTCAATTAAAAGCTATGAAAGAAGAAGCTTAATTAATAAATAATATAAAAAGGGTAAAATTTTTTAATTAATTGTATAGGATTTTTCTGTTAAATCAGGAAATAATAATTAAAGAGAGGATTTAGGAGGAATTTAATATGGAAAAGATTTTTGTAATTGGTGCAGGTACAATGGGTGCTGGAATAGTTCAAGCATTTGCACAAAAAGGATATGAAGTTATAGTTAGAGATATCAAAGACGAGTTTGTTGACAGAGGAATAGCTGGAATCAATAAAGGTCTTACTAAATTAGTTTCTAAAGGAAAAATAACTGAAGAGGATAAAGAATCAGTATTATCAAAAATCACTGGAACTACTGATTTAGGATTAGCTGCTGACTGTGATTTAGTTATAGAAGCTGCAGTTGAAAATATGGAAATCAAAAAACAAATTTTTGCTGAATTAGATAAAATCTGCAAAGAAGAAACTATATTAGCTTCAAATACATCTTCATTATCAATAACAGAAGTAGCTTCAGTTACAAACAGACCTGATAAAGTTATAGGGATGCATTTCTTTAATCCTGCAACAATAATGAAACTTGTTGAAATAATAAGAGGTATGGCTACTTCACAAAAAACTTTTGACAAAGTAAAAGCTATGTCAGAAGCTATAGGAAAGACTCCGGTAGAAGTTGCTGAAGCACCAGGATTTGTAGTTAATAGAATACTTATACCTATGATAAACGAAGCTATTGGAATATATGCAGAAGGAATAGCTTCAGTTGAAGATATAGATACTTCAATGAAATTAGGAGCTAATCATCCAATGGGACCTTTAGCTTTAGGAGATTTAATAGGATTAGATGTTTGCTTAGCTATAATGGATGTATTATTTAAAGAAACTGGAGACAGTAAATATAGAGCTCACAGTCTTTTAAGAAAATATGTCAGAGCAGGATGGTTAGGTAGAAAAACAGGCAGAGGATTCTACAAGTACAACGCATAATATTGAAAATTTAAAAAGTTTATAAGATATAGATTTTCTATAATATAAATCTAATATTATTAAAATATTTTGAGGTATAATTATAGGTAAAATATTTATGTAGGTAAAGAGGTTGATAATTTATCAATCTCTTTTTATTTAAATTATTTTATTTGGTTGATTTAATTTAGAAAGTTCATTATAATTAAAAGAATGAAAATTGGTGTTAATTAACAATTTTAAAAATTAAAAGGAGGTAATATGTTAAAAAGATTTATACGTTATTATAAACCATATAAAAAATTATTTGTTTTAGATTTATTAGCGGCATTTTTAGTTTCAGCTTGTGACTTATTTTATCCTATGATTACAAGAAATATAATTAATGATGTTATTCCAAATAAACAGATAAAATTATTGTTTACTTTTGCAATTATACTTACTCTAATATTCTTGATTAAGGCAGGATTAAACTATTTTATGCAATATTGGGGGCATGTAGTTGGTGTTAGAATGCAAGCTGATATGAGAAGAGACTTATTTAATAAGTTACAGGATATGCCTAATAAGTATTTTGACAATAACAAAACTGGTGTAATTATGTCTAGAATAATAAATGATCTCTTAGATATATCAGAATTAGCCCACCATGGTCCAGAAGATTTATTTATATCATTAGTTATGTTAATAGGATCATTTATAATTTTATGCACAATAAATGTGCCTTTAACAATTATTACTTTTTCTATAATACCGTTTTTACTTTTTTATACTATTCATAAAAGAAATAAAATGAAAAAAGCATTTAAAGAGACAAGGATTAAAACTGGTGAAGTAAATGCTACTATAGAAAATAGTATTTCAGGAGTTAGGGTAACTAAATCTTTTGGTAATAAGGCTTATGAAATGGAAAAGTTCTATAAGAGCAATAGAATTTTCAAAAAAGCTAGAGAACATGCTTATAAGGCTATGGCTGAGTATTTTTCAGGGATGTTCTTCCTTGTAGATATGCTTGAGCTTATAGTTTTAATAGCAGCTGGATATTTTACTTACTTAGGAAAAATAAACATAGGAGATTTTGCAGCGTACTTATTATATATAAAGATGTTCTTACAACCTATTAGAAAGCTTATAAATTTCAATGAAATGTTCCAAAATGGAATGTCTGGTTTTGAAAGATATGAAGAGATAATGAATGAAGAAAATGAAAAGGAAATTCCTAATGCAAAGGAACTTGAAGATGTAAAAGGGAAGATTACAATAAAAGATGTTACTTTCAGATACGACAATAAAGAAAGTATTTTAGAGAATTTTAATTTAGATATTGAAGCAGGTAAAATGGTTGCTTTAGTTGGTCCATCAGGTGGAGGAAAGACAACAATATGTAATCTTATACCTAGATTCTATGACTATGAAAGTGGTCAGATTTTTATTGATGATGTTGATATAAGTACTGTTACTTTAAAATCATTAAGAGAGAATATTGGTATAGTTCAACAAGATGTATTTTTATTTACAGGAACCATAAAAGAAAATATAATGTATGGAAATCCTAATGCTACAGATGAGGAAGTTATAGAAGCAGCTAAAAATGCATGCCTACATGATTTTATTATGGATTTAGAAGATGGATATGATACATTTATAGGTGAAAGAGGGGTTAAACTTTCAGGGGGACAAAAGCAAAGAATTTCAATAGCTAGAGTATTTTTAAAGAACCCATCAATATTAATATTAGATGAAGCTACATCTGCTTTAGATAATGTTACAGAATATGAAATACAAAAAGCTTTAGAAAAATTAAGTAAAGATAGAACAACTATTGTAGTTGCCCATAGGCTTTCAACAGTTAAAAATTCTGATGAGATAGTTGTATTAACAGATAAAGGAATAGAAGAGAGAGGAACACATGAAGAACTTATTAAGCTTGGAGGTGTTTATAGCAATCTTAATAACTTATAATTTAGTTTAATTAAAATTGTATTAAGGGTGAATTTGTTTGATTTTGGTAAAGCTTTTGTTTTTATGTAGGAATACTTTACATAATGTTTGAATATAAATATAATAGGAAAATTATATTTATATTTAGTAAGGGTGAATTTATGAATAGAAAAAATATGTTTAATACAGTATATTATATTGTTATTTTTATGTTAGTTATAATGTTAATAAATAATCTTATGAGTAAGTCAGATTCAATATTTAAGGTTGTTGGATTTAGAACATATTCAATATTAAGTGGAAGTATGGAACCAGAGATTAACACTGGAGATTTAGCTATTGTTAGGAGTGCTAAATCTGATGATATTAAAGTTGGAGATATAATAACATTTAAATATGATGGAAAAGTGGTTACTCATAGAGTTGTTGAAAAAAATGAAGAAGGATTTATAACAAAGGGAGATAATAATAATGCTAGTGATAATGAAATAGTTAGAGGTGAAGATTTAATAGGAAAAGTTTTATTTCATATGCCTCTTTTAGGTTATGTTACAGCATTTTTATCAAAGCCTATAGTAATATCAGGACTTATGGTGCTAATTGCAATAAGTATACTTTGGGATACTTTTAAAGTTGATAAGAAAAAAATAATAAAGGCTTAGTTTAAAGCATGGATGGGATTTTAAAGAAGACCTATCCATGTTTTTCTTTTTAGAGTGTATAAAAAGATTGTTTATTAATAACTTTTATTAGTGTAATATTATTAGCATAAGGTCTTAAAGTTGGGATTAAAATATTGATACTTTAAGTTCAAATGTTATTTATGTGTATTTAAAAAATTAAAGTTTTTCTCTATAATAACTAAAAGATAGAAGTTTATTTTGGAGGGATAATATGTTAGTTGAAAAAGCAAGAGAAAAATGGGATAAGAAGCATGATTTAAATTGTGCAGAATGTATAATGTATGCTGCAAATGAAGAATATAATTTAAATTTATCAAAGGAAACTTTAAAAGTAATGTCTTCTTTTGGTGGAGGACTATCAATAGGAAATGTATGCGGAGCAGCAACAGGATCAGCTGGTGTTATAGGACTTATATTTACGGAAGATAGAGGTCATCAAAGTCCACAAACTAGAGCATTAACACAGGAATTTATGGAAAAGTTTTATGATAAATTGGGATACTATAATTGTACTGAGTTAAAAGCTAAGTACAAAAAAGATGATGACAGAAGATGCATAGTTATGATAGAAACTGCAGCAGAGGTCTTGGATGAAATTGTAAGAAGAGAAAGATAGGTGAAAAGAATGGATTTTAAAAGTGTAGAATATGGAGAGAATAAAGTAGTATTAAAGGATGCAAAAAACTTTAATATAAAACAAGTTTTTGAATGTGGGCAATGTTTTAGATGGGAAAGAACAGAAAGTGGCTCATACATAGGAGTTGCCTTTGGAAAAGTTATAGAGTTAGCTCAAGAAGGTGATGATGTAACAATATACAATACTAACAAAGAGGATTTTGAGAATATTTGGTTGGATTATTTTGACTTAGAAAGAGATTACTCAAAGGTAAAGGAAGCTTTATCTTGGGATGAAACATTAAAGAGTGCTGTTGAATTTGGATATGGAATAAGAATATTAAATCAAGATCCATTTGAACTTGTTATTTCATTTATAATATCAGCAAGAAATAGCATTCCTGTAATTTCAAAGACAATAAAGAAAATAAGTGAAAGATGGGGAGAACCAATAGAATACAAAGGAAATACTTATTATTCCTTCCCAACTCCAGAAAGTTTAGCTAAGGCCTCAATAGATGATATAAGAGAGACAGGAGCTTCATTTAGAAGTAAATATATATATGATACAACTAAAAATATATATAATTGTGAGTTAGCTAAAAAGGGAATACTAGATGCTCCAGAAGAAGATATAGTTGAAATATTAGAAAAATATGATTTAGAAAAGATAACTAATATGGATGCTGATGGATGTCATAAAGGTCTTCAAGAATTTATGGGAGTAGGAGCAAAGGTAGCAGACTGTATAATGCTATTTTCTATGAAAAAAACTTCTGCATTCCCAGTAGATGTTTGGGTTAAGAGAGCAATGATGCATTTTTATGGAGCTGATGATGCCTCATTAAATAAAATAAGAATTTTTGCAAGAGAGAGATTTGGAGAATATTCTGGATTTGCTCAACAATATCTATTCTATTATGCTAGAGAAAATGGAATAAAAATTTAACGAAAAAACTTACAAACATGTTTAGAGGGTTTATAGATTTAACTAAGAATTTAAATTCTAAAGCTTATTTAGATATTCTCTTTATATGTTTGTAAGTTTTATTTTAATACAATACATTTTATTAATAACGACCTTTTTTACGAAGAGCTTTAGATTTTTTTATAGTAATATTAGCATCACCAGGTTGATTTTTTATGAACTTTAAGTAACGCTTAATTTTTTCATCATCTTTAAGTCGTGGTAGAGAATTAAGCCTAACAGCTAATTCATAGTTACTATACAAAGCATGTACTTGTTTATGGCAAGGTACACAAAGGTAGGTCGTTTCATCAAATCTTCCACCTTTTTCACGAGGAATGAGATGATGTTTTGTGATTTTAGGAACTTTTCTTTCGCAAAGAGCACATATATGAGTTTCTTTATTCATATTCATCACACCTTTAATAATTAGAATACTTATAAATATTATAATATATGTATTTAAAATTAAAAAAGCACTTATTTTAATAGTTTGAAAATTTAAGAGGATTTATTCTAAATTTTTTAACTAATCTATTTCATATTAAATATTTTTAGTTTAGATGTTTATGTTTTTTTTATAGTATAAAATATTTTAGCTATTATTGAAAATATCATTACTAGAAATAAAATAAAAATTGCTAAAAATGAAAAATAAGATTCAGGCAAAACATTTATTATTGTATCTTTTTTAGGATCAAATAACCAGTAATCATTATTGAAAAATATTTTGTGAAATATTGTAAAGACTTTTGAGAAGTTTAAATAAAAACTTAAGAGTAAAATAGTAACTATAAATAAAATTTCATAGAAGAAAATATTTAAAGCTTTTAATGATATTTTTAGTTTGAAATTTTTAAAAAGTATAAATAAAAGTATTCCTAAAATTAAGCATATTAAACCTATTAAATATATTGAAGAAAAAATCTTTTTAACTTCTAGAAAGTGAAATTCTCCTGTAGGGCTCATTTTAAAGTTTTTAAACTTAAGAACTTGTTCTGAGGGAGAATTTAAATAATTAATTATATTATTATAGTCATTTAAAATTTCTTCTTTACCAATATTGTTATAGTTAGTAATTTTATTAAGTTTAATAAGTACAGAATATAGTATAGAGGAAATATTTAATGTTATAATAATAGCTAATATTACTGAACTTATTAGTAAGTAAAATGATAATAATATATCTTTTAAAATCTTAATCATTATTTACTCCTTAAAATAATTATTTTTATTTATTCTAGACTTTTTTATTAAATATTAAACAAAAATGCATATTTAAAGAAAAAATTTAGTATTAATTTATAGTATGTAGTGTATTAAGAAATAAAAATATGGAAATAAGTAATAAATAGAATTATATATCAAAAAAAGCAAATTAAAGAAAAATAAAAAGAATAGTAGAAAACTTAAGATAAATTCATTTAAACATAGAAAATAATAATAATATATTCTAAATAAATAAATTTAGTTATTGAATTTACAACAGGTAAATTATATGATAATAGTAAGAATTAGCACTCTGTATTAGTGAGTGCTAAAGAAAATAATTAGTATTTTTAAGGAGGTTTTTTTATGAGTATTAAACCACTTGGAGACAGGGTTGTTATTAAAAGATTAGAAGCAGAAGAAACTACTAAAAGCGGTATAATAGTTACTGGAACTGCTAAGGAAAGGCCACAAGAAGCAGAGGTTATTGCTGTTGGACCAGGAGCAATAGTTGATGGAAAAAGAACTGAAATGGAAGTTAAAATAGGAGATAAAGTATTATATTCTAAATACGCAGGAACAGAAGTTAAGTTCGAGGGAGAAGAATATACTATCTTAAGACAAGACGATATACTAGCAATAGTTGAATAGTTTTAAACTATAATTGATTTAGATATTCATAATAGATTTGGAGGTAAATTAATATGGCTAAAACATTATTATTCGGTGAAGAAGCAAGAAGATCTATGCAAGCTGGTGTAGATAAATTAGCTAACACTGTTAAGGTTACATTAGGACCAAAAGGAAGAAATGTTATTTTAGATAAAAAATTTGGATCACCATTAATAACAAATGATGGGGTTACAATAGCAAGAGAAATTGAACTTGAAGATGCTTATGAAAATATGGGGGCTCAACTTGTTAAAGAAGTAGCTACAAAGACTAATGACGTGGCAGGAGATGGAACTACTACAGCTACATTATTAGCTCAAGCGATTATAAGAGAAGGATTAAAAAATGTAACAGCAGGAGCAAATCCTATATTAATAAGAAATGGAATTAAGACTGCTGTGGAAAAAGCTGTAGAAGAAATACAAAAAATTTCTAAACCTGTAAGCGGAAAAGAAGATATAGCTAGAGTTGCTGCAATTTCAGCAGCTGATGAAAAAGTTGGTGAACTAATTGCAGATGCTATGGAAAAGGTAGGAAATGAGGGCGTTATAACTGTAGAGGAATCTAAATCAATGGGAACTGAGTTAGATGTTGTTGAAGGTATGCAATTTGATAGGGGATATGTATCAGCTTATATGGTTACTGATACTGAAAAAATGGAAGCTGTTTTAGATAATCCATTAATATTAATAACAGATAAGAAAATAAGCAATATCCAAGATTTATTACCACTACTTGAGCAAATAGTTCAATCAGGTAAAAAACTTTTAATAATAGCTGATGACATAGAAGGCGAAGCTATGACAACATTAGTTGTTAATAAGTTAAGAGGAACATTTACATGTGTTGCAGTTAAAGCACCTGGATTTGGTGATAGAAGAAAAGAAATGTTACAAGATATAGCTACTTTAACAGGAGGAACTGTTATATCTGATGAAGTAGGTGGAGATTTAAAGGAAGCTACATTAGATATGCTTGGAGAAGCTGAAAGTGTTAAAGTAACTAAAGAAAGCACTACAATAGTTAATGGAAGAGGAAATTCAGAAGAAATTAAAAATAGAATTAATCAAATAAAAATGCAATTAGAAGCTACTAGTTCTGAATTTGACAAAGAAAAATTACAAGAAAGATTAGCTAAATTAGCAGGTGGAGTTGCAGTAGTTAAGGTTGGAGCTGCTACAGAAACTGAGCTTAAGGAAAGTAAGTTAAGAATAGAGGATGCTTTAGCAGCTACAAAGGCAGCTGTTGAAGAAGGAATAGTACCAGGTGGTGGAACAGCTTATGTAAATGTAATAAATGAAGTTGCAAAATTAACTTCTGATATACAAGATGAACAAGTTGGTATAAATATAATTGTAAGATCTTTAGAAGAGCCTATGAGACAAATAGCTCATAATGCAGGATTAGAGGGTTCAGTTATAATAGAAAAAGTTAAAAATAGTGATGCTGGTGTAGGCTTTGATGCTTTAAGAGGAGAATATAAAGATATGATTAAAGCAGGAATAGTTGATCCAACTAAGGTTACAAGATCAGCTCTTCAAAATGCAGCATCAGTAGCATCAACATTCTTAACAACAGAGGCTGCTGTAGCAGATATTCCAGAAAAAGAAATACCTCAAGGAGCAGGTATGGGAATGGATGGAATGTATTAATAAAAAGGATGACTTAATTGTCATCCTTTTTTATTTAGCTACTAATTTAAAGAAATTACATAATATGATTAAATTTTATTAAATGTCGAAAAAGATATTGAAAAATTTACAAAAAGAGATTGTTTAGAAATTAATTATAATTAAAAGTATTGATTTTAAGTTTTTAATTGGTATAAAATACATATATTAAAAAAAATAAAAAATATTGTATTGTTTTGTAGACAATTGGGAAAATATTTGTTATTATAAATACATAAATTACAAATGATTTTTGAAAACAAAAGAATTATAGGTACTAAAGATGATATAATTCCTAAAAAATGAATTCATAAAACAAAAGATGTTAAAATTACATATGAGTGGAATTTAAAGATATTTTTGGCTGTTATAACAAAAGATATTAGAAAAAAACTAAAGATTTTATAGATTACTTAAATAAGTTAGAATAAACAAAAGATTTAAAAAAACAAAAGATTTTAAGATAACTTAAGACTTTGAATAACATAAGATATTAAATATACAAATGATATATTAAAAGAGATTCTTTAAAAGAATCTCTTTTTTTGTGTATATAAATGGAAGAAATGTCCATAATCCTAATATAAATTTAAATTTAAATATTTTTTAATTTAAATATATAAAGGGAGGACTATAAATGTCATTAATAAAAACAAGTTTAATAGTTAAAAAAAGAAATGAACTTAAAAGAAATAAGAAAGATGGATTCACATTAATAGAATTAACTGTTGTTTTAGCTATAATGGCTATAATTTTAACAGTTATAGCTCCTAACTTTTCAGCTATTAAAGATAGTTCAAAAACAAAAGTAGATGAACAAAATTGTGCAGCTATTGAAAGATCAGTGGAAATGTTGTTAGCGGAAGATGTACTTTCAAGTAGTGTTACAAAGATAGAAATAACCCCAGGTAATGGAAGTATGCAAATTTCAGGAATGAATGATGAAGCTAGTAAAAGTAAGTTACAAGATTTACTTGAAGATTTAGATAAACCACAAAAGGGTAATTTATATAAAGTAAATATAGAGAATGGAAGAAAAGTTAAGGTATCTATAGGATAAATATACTTTACTTAAATTAATTTTTATGGGGCTATATAAAATATAGTAGTAAAACTTATTTTTATATATGCCCTTATTTTTAAATTATGTACTTTAATTATTTTTTAAGTATTATTCAATAATAATATTAGAAAATACTAAAAATTTAAATTATTCTTATAATGAGTAAAAAAGCTTAATCAAAAATATTTACAAAAAATTTTAATAAGTTTATAATTAATATTAAATATTAATAAAAAATTAGTTTTTAGTTAATTTTGGAGGCAATGTGTCTATAACATTTTTTTTATTTGGATTAATAATTGGAAGCTTTTTGAATGTTTGCATTTTTAGAATTCCTGTAGGGGAGTCTATAGTATTTCCACCTTCACACTGTGGTACATGCAAAAAGCAACTAAAACCTATAGATTTAATACCTGTTTTTAGTTATTTGTTTTTAGGTGGAAAGTGTAGATATTGTAAAACAAAAATATCTATAAGGTATCCATTAATAGAATTGCTTACAGGTTTTTTATATTTTTGTGTATACAAATATTACGGTATATCTTTTTTGACAGTTAAGTATTTAGTCTTAATTACATTTCTCATAGTAATTTCATTTATAGATTACGATACCCAAGATGTTTATGCAGTTACTACTTATCCAGCTATAATACTTGGGATTCTTTTTGCGCTAATAGAAAAGTTTTATTTTGGAGAAAATATTTTAAATTACTTTATTGGATTATTAATATCCGCAGTAGTAATATTTTTAATTAGTAAATTGACTGGAGCTATGGGGAGTGGGGATATAGAGATAAATGCCATAGCAGGAATTTTTTTAGGATGGAAATTAGCAATAATAAATATATTTTTATCATTTATTATTGGAGGAATAATAGCATTGTTGGCTATTTTACTTAAACAAAAGAAAAAAGGTGACTATATAGCTTTTGGGCCAGCTATAGGAATATCTACTATTATATTGATATTTTTTGGAAATATAATAACACCAATATATTTTGGAATTTAAAGAATATATAATTTATTAGTAAAAATTATCAATTTAATAGTTGAATTTTTGATTTAAAAAGGGGGCATTTTCTTTGATTAGTTATGAGAAAAAGCGTTTAGGAGATATGCTAATAGAATCTGGAAAGCTTACAGAAGATGAGCTTAAAGAAGCATTGCTTATTCAGAAGCAAGTTGGAAAGAGGCTTGGAGAAATATTAGTTGATCAAAACTTTGTTGATGAAGAGGATATAATAGAAGTTTTAGAAAAACAATTAAATATTGAAAGAGTAAATCTTGAAATTACAAAAATAGATAGAAGAGCTATAAAGATGATTTCAGAAAATGTTTGTAGAAAGCATTTGATATTTCCATATGAAGTAGATGATACTACTATAAAAGTTGCAATGGCTGATCCACTAGATATAGTTGCAATAGATGATGTTGAAATATCTACGGGTCTAAATGTTAAGCCTTATATTGCACCAAAGCAGTCTATTCAAAGAGCTATAGATATATATTATTCAAACCAAAAGGTTTTATCAGTTGCTGAGGAATTATCAAAAGCCTCTGATGAGGAACGTGATGAGCTTAATTTAGATAAAATTGAGGAAATAGATAATTTAGATAATGCACCTATTGTAAAAATGATAGAGTATGTTATTAAGAATGCAGTTGAAGAGAGAGCTAGTGATATACATATTGAAACTTATGAAAATATATTAAGAATTAGATATAGAATAGATGGAAAACTATACACTATATCAACTTTGCCAGTAGATACTTTAGCACCTTTAGTTACTCGTGTTAAAATATTGGCGAATTTAGACATATCAGAAAAAAGACTTCCTCAAGATGGAAGAATTCTTACGAGAGTTGGAGATAAACAAATTGATTTAAGAGTATCTACTCTTCCTATGATAACAGGGGAAAAGATAGTTATAAGAATAATCAATAAGGCAAATTTCATAATTTCTAAAGAAGAACTTGGATTAAAGAATTATGAACTTAATCTATTAGACAAAATAACAAATTATTCTAATGGAATAATTCTTGTTACAGGACCTACAGGAAGTGGTAAAACTACAACACTTTATACTATTTTAAATGAGCTAAATACAGAAAGTAAAAATATTATTACTGTAGAAGATCCTGTTGAGGTTTCAATTGAAGGAATTAACCAAGTCAATGTTAATAATAAGGTTGGATTAACCTTTGCAACTGGGTTAAGAGCTATATTAAGACAAGACCCTGATATCATAATGGTTGGGGAGATAAGAGATACTGAGACAGCTAAGATAGCAATAAGAGCAGCTATTACAGGGCACTTAGTTTTATCAACCTTACATACTAATGATGCTCCATCTACTATTTTAAGACTTGAGGATATGGGCGTTCAAAGATATTTGATTGCAAATGCTATTAAAGGAGTTATAGCTCAAAGACTTGTTAGAAAAATTTGTCCAAAATGTGGACATGACTATGAAGCTACACCATATGAAAAAGAAATATTAAGTATAGATAAAAATGAAGAACTAATACTTCGTATAGGTAAAGGGTGTGCTTACTGTAATCATACTGGCTATGTAGGTAGAATGGGTATTTATGAAATTATGGAAGTGACTAAGGAGCATAGAGATGCTATTTTAAAAAATGAAAGTGCAGATGTTCTTAAGGAAATTTCAATTAAGCATGGTATGAGAACACTTAGACAAGCATGTAGAAGTTTAGTTTTAGAAGGAAATACAACAGTTGAAGAAATGTTAAATATAACTTACGATACTTAATTTGATAAGACAAAAGGAGAGGAATTATGGCAAATTTTAAATACAAAGCTATTAATTCAAAGGGACAAAGAGTAGAAGGCTCTCAAAGTGCTAGTTCTGAAAGTCAAGTTAGGGAAATGCTTTTATCAAATCAATATTATCCTCTAAGTATAGAAAAGGAACGAAGTAAAAGAAGTTTTTCTTTTAATCGTAAGGTGAAACTTAAGGATATAGCAGTATTTTCTAGACAGTTTTATGTTATGTTAGATTCTGGATTGCCTATTGGTAAAGCTTTGAATATATTAACAGAACAAAGTGATAATCCAAAGCTTAGGGAAGCCTTGATTGGAGTAAATGCTGATATAAAAAAAGGAGAAACTTTATCAAGTTCTATGAGGAAAAGAAAAGATGTTTTCCCAAATTTACTTACTAACATGATTGATGCTGGTGAGAAAAGTGGTAATTTAGATATAATATTAAAAAGAATGGCTGAATACTATGAAAAAGAAACAAAGATAAGAGGAAAAATTAAAAGTGCTATGATTTATCCCTTAGTTCTTGCAGTGGTAGCTATTATTGCTATTACCTTTATTCTTACCTTTGTAATGCCAACCTTTGTACAAATGTTTGAAGAAAACAATGTAGAGCTTCCAATGTCAACTAAGATGGTTCTTGACACGAGTAAGATACTAGGCAAGTATGGAATAATAATTTTTTTAATTTTAGTAATAGCAATTATATTGCTTGGAAAATATTTAAAGAGTGAAAAAGGTCAATACACATTAAGTGTAATAAATTTAAAAATCCCATTAATAAAGAAATTAACTCAAAAAATAATAGTTTCTAGATTTACAAGAACAATGGGAATAGTATCATCAAGTGGAATATCTTTAATAACATCTCTAGAAATAGTTGCTTCTGTAGTTGGTAATAAAATTGCAGAGAAGGAATTACTAAAAGTAAAAGAAAAGGTATTAAAAGGGGAAGGATTAGGAGATTCAATAATGAAAATAAAAATCTTTCCACCAATGCTTGCTTCAATGGTTAAGGTTGGAGAGGAAGCTGGTTCACTAGATAGCATATTAGATAAAACAGCAGACTTTTATGATGATGAACTAGAAAGAGAAATACAAACAGCGACAGCATTAATAGAGCCTGCAATGATAGTTTTTATGGGAATAATTATAGGATTTTTAATAATTTCAATATTAACACCTATGTTTAGAATGTATAACAGTATAGGTTAAAATGAGAGTTAATAAGAATTAAAAGTTTATCTTTTAATATAAATTGAATATTATTTTAAGGAGGAAAACAAATGAATACAAAAAAACAAAACAAAAAGAAAAAAGGTTTTACGCTAATAGAACTAATTATAGTTATAGCAATCATAGCGATATTAGCAGCAATAGCTATACCAAACTTCTTA
>NZ_JARHZJ010000095.1 GCF_029258205.1 Clostridium sp. | reverse complement strand
TAATATCTCCTGTTTCTCCATGTTTTAGTTCACTTACATTAGAATTTGCACTAATTGTAAATGGATTTCTATTTATATTACCGTAAACTAGCATACTCAACATACTAATTATTAAAATTGTAACTATTATCATAAAACTATATTTTTTTGTATTTTTTAATTTAACCATTAACTCACCTCCATCCAAGATTACTTCTTATTTCTAAAGGTTAATATATTACTAACTTTATATGGTGTATTATTTTTAATCTCAAATACAATTTCAATTTTAATAGCATTAGCATTTTTAAAATTATTGATTACTTTTTTATCTTTTGTTGCTTCTTCTGTTAAAGATGTTAATGTAATACTACTAACTAAATCTCCTATTTTAAACTCTTCTGAATCTTTCTTTTTCATATATAAGGATTTATCTTTTAGTATAAATGTTGTGTGTTCATTTTTATTTTCACTATTATTAAAGGTTAATTTAAGGTAACCATCTTCTGATTCTAAATAATCCTTTGATAGACTATCAGTATAATTATTCTTTGAAAGAACCTCACCTTTAACATTAGTTAAGCTGGATATATTAGATGCCTCCATAGCTGAATCAGTAAAATAATTCATTATGGACTTTGCTTCCCTTTGAAAATCTATTTGATTGCTTGTCTTATCTAAAGTTACATAATTTGAAATAAAGAAAGGACTAACTATCATTAATATTATTGATATTAATGATAGCGCCACAACTAATTCTACAAGAGAAAGCCCTCTTTTTTTACTTTTTAATTTTTTCATTTGATCACCAGCCTTCTCTTATATTAATTAACTTGCCAGTTGCTTGTTTTAACTAAGTCTAAAGTTGTATCATTTATGTCTTTTTGTGATTTCACTAATACATATGTAGAATCTGGATTTCCAGTAAATACTCCTTTAAAATCTTCATAATTACTTCCTATTAACTCTTTTAAATATTCTTCATCATAAGTTATATTTATATTTTGCTTTTTAGAGTTATTCTTATTTAAAACATCTAAATTTCCAGTAGTTATTATAGTTCCTTTAAAATTTATGCTACTATCTATTCTTACGTCCTTGTCCGTTATAATAACTCCATTACAACCTTTGTTTATTGTTATTAACTTATCTTTTATAGTTAAAGGACTATTAGCTATATTTTCTGGTATGTTAGTTCCATTATGTATATCAATATATATTAAATCATTATTATTTGTAAGTTTGTTTACATATTTCTTTTCTTTAGAAATTGTTGTTTCTGTATTTACAGCATTTACTTTTCTAAAATAATTATCTACATACTCTTCTCTTATTTTTTTAACATTATCTAAATTTAAGTTATTTCCTTTTATATCATTATTACCATCTACAGTTACACCAACACTTATTACATTATCAGCATTAGGTAATTTTATTCCATTACTTTTTATATTAACCGCCTTGCTAGCTTCCTTAAAATATTTGGCTTTAGCATCTAAAGTATTCTCTCCGTCTATACTCTCAACCAACTGTAGTGGATTATAATATTTAAACTTAACATCCTTACCTTTAACTGCATATGTATAAGCTATATAATTTCCCTTTACAGCTAAAGACTCCCCTGTTTGATAACTTTCACCTAAAGTATTTATATATGCACTTCCCATTATTACTGCCTTATTCTCAATGTCTAAGCTTGATCCACTTCCTAAATCACTTGAATTTATTATTATAGCACTTGAATTTTGTTTTTCTCCAATTAAATTTTTATCACCAGAATTACTATTTATTCCATAAAAACCATCTTGAAGTTTTATTGTTGAGTTTAACCCATTCATTATCAAATCATTCATAGTATAAACTGGCACTTTAGTGTCAATCTTATTTCCTCTTAAAGTTTCACTATTACCAAAAGCTTTATTTGAATTAATATCTTCAAAAGAATATATACCAAGATTGTGTGTATATACTCCCCTATTATTTCCTCCTGCTGAAGATAAAACTTTAAGATTTCCATTCTCTCCATTAAGAATTATGTCTTGCTTACTAACTAAAATTCCGTTATCTAAACTTAAATCACCACCAGAAATAACTATTCCACTTGTATTTTTGTTTTGAATTGCATTTTTATATGACTTATTATCTTCAAAACTATAATTTGCTGAAACATAAGCACTTCCATTTATATTCAAATTACTATTTTGATTAATATTAAGATTTTCACCAACTACTAAGCCTTGTTGCCATATATTATATACTGGTATCTTTTCTATATAATATGCTCCATTATAGTCAGGCAATTCTATATCAAAAGTTAATGATACATCCTTATAATTCTTTATTTCATTTCCATCTTTAACATTAAATTTTGAATTTAATCTCAGAGTTAGAATTTCTTTATCACTTTTTTTATTTTTAGGTAATACAAAAACAAAACTCTTATCTAAATCACTTAATTGGTTTATTCCATTATCTTCCCCTAATTTATTATCATTTATAGAAACTAATTCTATATTATAGTAATTATCTTCTCTTTCATATTTAAATCCTTTTGTATTAAATAACACATGTCCATCTTTAATTTTAAATAAATCTTTTAAATTATTCTGTATGTATTTTTTATATTCTTTTTTAAAAATATCATTTTGAGTACTTTCTACATTTTTAGAAGTTAAATTTTCAACGCTACTTTTAGTTACTGCATCATTTCCAGCTTCTACGGCCTTTGAAGTCAAATTATTAATTTTAACTTTAGCTTCATCTAACCCTGATTCAGACATATATAAATTTTTAGTCTTTTTAGAATCAACTATTATAGCTTTATAATTTGCTAAAGAAAGTGAGACTATTGCTGTACCTATTGTTGCAATTATTGCTAAGACTACTATTACATATGCAAGAGAAGCTCCCTTTTTCTTTTTCATGTATGACATATCATCACTCTCCTATAAATTCTGTAGCCTTTATATTATATATCTCTTCATTTCCATATTTAATATTTAAATCTATATCATATAAACCAACTTTATTATCATAAGGTGATTTCTCAACATAGTTTTTATAAATTTTAACTATTCCTTGAGGATTAGTATTTTCAATATTATCATAATATCTTACACCGCTATTCTTATATTTATAAGCATATATACTTAAATCACCTTCTAAATCACTATTAGAAGCTTTTAACGTTATAGACTTATTTTTTTCATCTTCATAAAAAAGAACCTTAACTTTAGAATCTCTATTTTTATCTAACAAATCTGACTTATTTATATTATTGCTTGTTCTTACATTATCATTATTAACTATAATACTTTCTCCTTCATGTGTTGATCTAATATCAACTTGTCCATCATTATTCTTCTCTATACTTAATTCAAGTAAATCATTATTTTCATTATTAATACTTTTATATTTTAATCTATACCATTGTCCATTTACTATTTTATAAACAGTTATACTAGTATTTCCAATATAAACACAATAATTAAAGTCTAATTCTTTACTATCTTTATTTTCATCTTTATTATTACTATCCCCATTTAAATTTGGTATTATATTCCCTTCAACTTCAAAGTCTTTATTTTTATTGTTAGGTTTAAAAACACCATTAACTTTATAAGAATCAAAGCTGTTTTTGCTATTGTTTTCTTCATTTAAAGTTATAATAACGCCATTACTTAGTACTATTTTATTTTTCTCTGGATCTTTTGATAAATTATATAACTTATCAATTTTTAATGCTTTTATTTGTTCTATAGTACTTTGAGCAAAATCTATAGCTTGCTGCTTTTCACCACTTTTAGTTGCTGTTTTAATAGCTGTTAAAGTAAAGCTTCCTAGGGGTATCATTATTAAAGTGAATAGAACTAAACTAATCATAGCTTCTATTACCGTAAATCCTTTTTTACTTTTTCGTTTTTTGATACCCATAAGCTTCACACCTCTTCTAATTTTTTATTACTTTTACTTTGCCTTCTGTTGTTATGTTAACTCTAGGATTATCTATATCATCCTTATCTACAACTAAATTAACATTTTTATCTGAATTATTTACTATTTTTATGTTAACTCCAGATTTATCATCCTTATTTTCTCTTTTCTCTGAGAAAATTTCAAAATTTATATCATTACTATTTGGTTTAAATTCTTCACCATTGCCACTAAAATCAGCTGGATATGTTTTATCTCCTACCTTATACTTGTAATAATACTTTCCATCTTTCTCTGTTACGTACATTTCTACATTAATAACATCATTTTCATCATTACTTAAATAGCTTGTTTTATTTTTATCTTCAGACTTACCTAATACTATGGTTGGTAAATCTGAGTTTATAGACCTAACAGTCATTAAAAAGTCATTCTTAACCTTTGAATTTTCTAGTTCATTTTCAATTGTTCCACTTCCTACAGCACTTGTTCCTGAGAAAGGATTTCCTTTACCATATTTATCATCAGCTGTTGTAAACTCTTCTTTTGAAGCATCTATCTTTGGAATTGCAACAAGTTGTATATTCATATTTGCTGATACATTTCCAGCAGTTTGTGCACTTAAATTAAAATTAATTATATTTATATGGTTTGGATTATCTTCAATCGACTTAATAAACTTCATAATATCCTCATAAGTACCATTTAAACTTAATGAAACTGTCATTTGGGTTAAGTTATATATTTCTTTTGGTTTTTTATCTTTTTTATTTTGATTTTTCTTATTATTAACTATATTATTATAATCATTAACAATTCCCTGTATTTGGTTTTTATTTTCATCATCCTCACTTTTACTAGAGGAATCTCCTTCTTGATTCTCCACAACAGGCATAGTTTTTATTTCAGAAAAACTCATAGTTCCTTTAACATTTGCATTATTCATAAGATTATTTAATTCTAATATTACATTCGGCTGTGATATGTTTGAATAAAAGCCTAATGTTAAATTTTGAATTTCTGAATTTAAAATATTTATCTTTTCTTTATTAGGTTCTATGGAATCAACCATTTTTACATCATTATCATATTCTTGCTTTACTTTTAATTCCTTTGATTTTAAAGCTTTTAATTTGTTATATTGATAATCCCAAACCACTTTATAATATCCAAACCCAACAACCCCTAGAGCTAGGACAAATAATAAAGTTTTTTCTCTCTTATTAATTTTCATTATTTCCTACCTCCTTTAAAGTACAATTTATTGAGAATGAATAATATCCCTGTGCATTTCTTTCTCCAATTCCACTTATATATGTATTTTCTATAAATCCTAAATTGTTTAGATTATATTGAAGATCACTTATTGCACTTCTTGTTTTTGATAAGGCTTGTATTGTTAATGTTTTGTTATCTATACTTATTTGAGTAAATACTAAATCATTAGGAACAGTACTATTTATTATTTTGATTCTTTGAGTATTTACATAATTGTTATCATAAACTTGTTCTGAAGCTGCTTTCACATTAGTATAATACTTTTCTAAATCATCCTGCTCCTCTTGCATCTTAATTGCTAAACCTAACTTTTCTTGCATATCTGGATTATCTATTTTACCTTGATAATAATTTATGTTTTTATCTAAAACATGTTCTTTTATAATGTTTACTGAAAAATTTACTACAAATATAAAAGCCATTACTCCAATTATTCCAAATTCTATGTACTTTCTTTTTGAATCACTTTTTCTTTCCTCAGCTATATGGGAGAAAAAGTTAAAATCTCTCATTATTTATCACCAACCTAAAGTCTTATTAAGGCTCCAATAGCGTTTATGTATTCTGAAATATTCACTTCTTCTACGCCTTTTTTAAATTCTATATTACTATTTCCTTCAACTTTTTTTACTTTCATGTCTAGTTTAGTTGATACATATCTTTCTAGTCCTTTTATATTTGAACTTCCTCCACAAAGATATATCTTGTCTATCTTGTTTTTAGTATTTTTACTTTTATAATATTTAATTATTCTACTAGCTTCATCAAACCAAGAATCTACTACTTCTCTAACAACGTGCTCTAAAGGCCCTTCTTCTCTATTCATCAAATTACAATTTTCTTTTTTTTGCTTCTCTGCATCTTCTGATGAAATTTCTAATACTTTTGATATTTTACTATTTAAATAATTTCCACCAGATTTTGTAGTTTTTATTAGCATTAACTCATTATCTTTCATTATTGTTAATCCTATATTCTCTGCTCCCATGTCAATACTTAAAACAGTTTCCTTCATTTCAAGATTCATTACGTAATAAGCTTTTCTTTTAGAATTATAATTTAAATCTAAAGCATATGGCTTTCCACCAATTTTATTAACAAGCTCTGCATAGGAATAAATCATTCTGTTTGGATAAACCACAATTAAGGCCTCTAACTTTTCCTTTCCATCAATAACCTTTTCATCTAAAATATTGTATTGAATCATATGCTCATCTAAGTTTATAGGAAGATATTGCTGAACTTCGTATTTAATAACTGATTCTATTTCATCTTCATTAACCTTTGGAATAATAATTGTTCTATTTATAATAGAAGTACTATTTGTAGTAAAAATAACATTATTATTTTTAACATTATGAGAATCCAAAGCCTCATTAATAGCCATAGCTAAATTATCTATATTCTTAATGTGACCATCTTCTATACTTCCTTTAGGTGTCTTAAACTCAAATGCTTTATCTATACTAACCTTATTTCTATGATATCTCCCCACAACAACCTTGGTATTATCACTTCCAATATCAATAGAAATAGCTTTTTTACTTACAACAAGCTTAACTTTTTTCTTCTTACCTTTTTTATCATTCTTTTTTCCTGAATCCTTTTTCTTAAAAGCCTTAATTATATCAGAAATATCCATCTTCAATATGCTCTTTTTCTCATTATTTCCTATTGACAAAACTTTACCTCCTTTTCCTTTTATAGTTTAAAAGTGCAAGGAAAAATTCCTTACACTTTTATTTAATATATCAAATTAAAATTATTTTTTGCTTCTTAAAAGTTTAATTATTTAGTTTTTGCTCCATCAGCGCTATTAATATCATATTCATTTTGTCCTTTTGGATATACTTCTATATCACCTATAGAAACACTTATTTCAGGCTTAACACCATTAGAAGCTTGTTTTATAGTTACTTTAAAGTTTCCAGTTTTATACTTCCCAGTTGGTATCACTTGTAAATTATTTTCTATTTGTTCTAAATCTCCTGTTGGTTTAGTACTTGGATTAGGTACTAATTCAACTGTTTCTCCATCTTGTTTAGAAATTTTATCTGGATCTATCTTACCCTCTGCAATTGCTGCTGATGTTGCATCATATATTGTTTTTGCACTTGCTATATCTGCTTTTATCTTAGATTTTCTTTGAATTCCTAAGAAGTTTGGTATAGCTATTGCTGCTAATATCGCTATGATTGCTATAACTATAATTAGTTCTATTAGCGTAAAACCTTTTTTCTTTTTGTTTTGTTTTTTTGTATTCATTTGTTTTCCTCCTTAA